>JAUYBU010000369.1 GCA_030693045.1 Bryobacterales bacterium
CTGGAGGGGTGATGCGTTTACCAATCGTTCTTGTCTTATTCATCGTGGCGGCGCCCGCTTTTGGACAGGCCATCGCGCCGGATTGTTCGTTGGTTGCCGGCTGGCAGCAACATGGGCCGGTGCGTTCGCATGAGGCCGACAACCTGTTCGAATACATGAACGGCAACGCCGAGGGTTACCTGATCTATCAGTTCCAGCGCATGAAGGGCGTCACCTGCAAGCAGGGCCCGGTCACGCTGGTCTTCGACATTTCCGAGATGGCCGACGCGGATTCGGCCTACGGCATGTTCGCCGCCAACCGCGACCAGCGATTGCCGAGCGAGGGGCTTGGAATGGGCGGGCAGATCGTTCCGCGCAAGGTCATCTTCGCCAAGGACAAGTACTACGTCGAAATCGCCGCCGACCCGGCCGGCGACCACACCGCCACGCTGCGGGCCTTCGCCACGGCGATGGACAAGCGCATCCAGGGCCGCACCTCGCTGCCGGACGCGATCTCGTGGTTCCCCACCGAGAAGCTGGTGAAGGACTCCATCCGGATGGTGCCCGAGAGCCTGCTGGGGCTGCGCATCCTGCAGCGCGGCTGGGTGGCGCAATACGAATCCGGCAAGGCGTTTATCATGCGCGAGGCCACCCCGGAAGCCGCCGCGCAGACGATGGAAAAGCTCAAAGCGCGCATCGGGCAGTCCGGCCAGGTCGAAGCGGCCAAGATCGGTGACGATGGCTTCAAGGCCACCGACAAGTACCTGGGCCGCATGAGCGTTTTCCGCAAGGGCCGCTACCTGGGCGGCTACGCCAATCTCGGCGAGGGACAGGACGGCGTGGCGCTGGCCGCGGCGCTGGCGGCGAAGGTGCGGTAGGGTTATTACTGCACTGCCATCCCGCGGAGTCCTGTCGCGGCGCGGTTCCGGCCGGGTTCAGGGTTCCAGGCCCAGTTCGGCGCGCAGGCGGGCGATCTCGTAGTACGGTTCGCCGGCACGGCGCTTGTGCTCCTCGCCGTTGTCGAAATCCCGCAGAATTGCCGATACCTTGCTTCTGCCCGCGGCGGTTTTGACGGCCTGGCGCGGAGTTTTGCCGTCGAGCGCGGGAAGCGCCATGTCGGGCCACGTGGCGAAGTGCCGCTCCATATACTCGGTAAGCAACTGCTGGCGCACTTCCCGCGGAATTTCCTCGACTTTGGATTCGGCGGCGCGAGGATTATCGAGAGCCTGGCGCTTCATCTCCTTTTGGGTGGTGAACTCATCGCGCAGATGCCGTAACGCGGAGCCGGCCAGCCCGTCCAGCAGCTTCTTTCCCCGTTTGTGCCGCTGCTTCGAGTTGCACTCGAACACCATTTCTCGGCCCTCGATCCGGAAGCTGCCCAGCACTGTGCGGCCTTCCGGGCCGGGATCGTCCTTCAACCAGGTGTGGTGCGTGCCGTCGTCCCGGTCGTCGCTCAGATCGAGGCAGCCTCGCAAAGCGGCGATGAGCGCGGTCTGGTCCAGCACTCGGTACCGGGACTTGGAGTACAGGATTTCATCTCCATCTTTATTGCGCAAGCGAAGGGATTCGACCCATTCCACGCCGAGCCTGGCCGGCTGGCGGCGGATGCGGGGCAGGTTGCGTTTCAGGTACTCCGGCCAGGGCACGCCGGCGCGGTCCCGCTCCATCCACTCACGCAAGGGCTCGAGTTGCCGGCGCGGAACGACCACGCCGATGCCGCTGAACTCCTGCCCGCGCTCGCCCTCAACCACGCGCGCCAATAACCCATCCCAGCGCACCAACTTTTTCGACATGCTCACATCGTGTACGAAGAAGACCTCGTCCGAGATGAGGCTCTTCACCTCGACGCCGGCTCCCGTCTTCACCTCCCGCACTTCGTAAAGCCCGACAAAACTGCGGGACCAGGATTGGATCAGATCGCGCTCCCGCGGCGCAACGCTGGCGCCGTGGCGGCGCAGGTACTCCTGGAGCACGGTGCGGCCCAGTCTCGGCGAAACCCAGTCGTGAATCACCCAGTCGACCAGAGCGATAGCCGTTTCCTCGCCCTGCTCGCCACCGTCGAGGAATTCCTCGATAACTCGATCCCTGTCGCGGGGGGGAACCGTCTCGGCGAGGAAATCGCTCAGCCGTTTGCGCAACCCATCCAATTCGCCTCGCAGGGCGGGTGCCGCGGGCCCGACAGGCGCGCCACCCGTGACGGACGCCGCGCGCCCGGGCTGCTGATCGGCATCCAGATGGCACTTCTTGTACTTCTTTCCGCTGCCGCACCAGCAGGGATCGTTACGGCCGGGCGTGTGCTTGCGTTGCACCGGTTCGGGCGGATGGAAGGCCTCCTCCGTCTGCTCCTCCGTTTCGTCGTCCGCCCAAGTCGCTCTTCCGGCGCAGATATCGTACACCGTCCGCCGCTGTGGCCTCGGCGCCGGCCGAGGAATCGGCGGCGCTGCGCCGAGAGCTTCAATCGCCTCTTCGCATTGCGTGCGCGTCTTGCGCGGCAGCCGGCTGGCGTTCCGCCGCAAAACCGCGCGGGCTAGTTCGACGCCCGCGCGGCCTCGCGCCACGATCATCGCGCTGCACAGCACGGGGAAGAGAGGGTCGCAGTCCGAGTTGGGGATCCGGTCGAGATTCTCGCTCAAACGCTCGAACAATCCGGCCGCGGCATCCAGCTTGGGAAAGCGCAGCGCCTTGTCCGCCACCACGGTTCGCTCCTGTGCGTCGAGGCTGGGGGCGATCTCGCCCAGCACTCTCGCCGCCTGCTCGGGGTCGAGTGCGATGATACGGTCCAACGCCCAATCCGCGGCGCCGGACAGGGTCGCGGGGTCGCGAACGACGAACTCCAGCAGATGTGGAATCGCGGCGGCTTCGCCGATCTCACCCAACAGGGCGAGGGTGTTCACCACGGTGTCTTCCTGGTCTTCGGGCACGAAATCCTGCGCCCAGCCACGCAGCACTCCCACCAGCAACGGAAGAATCGCTTTGCCTTCCCGGACCAACTGGTCCACCAATTGCGCGTCCGGATGGGAGGCTTCCTGCAACTGGTACAGCAGCCGGTGCGGCCGCAGCCGGTTGGCCACGGCTTCCGATTCGAGGTGGCGCCCCCGCCGAAATGCCTCGGCCATCAGTTCGAGTTGCTCGGTCCTGCTTGCGCCGTCAAGTCCAACGGCGTCCTCGGCGCCGCTCAAAACCGGTTCCGGCCCCATCTTTTCCAGACTCTCGCCGTCGAGCAACAGCTTGCGGAGCGCGACTTCAAACAGCCCCTCGGCGAGAGCCGCCTGTTTCGGCTGCGCGGAAAGCAGGCGGGCCAACTCCAGGTACGAACTCCAGTCCCAGGGATTGGCTTGGATGGCTCGCCAATAGTACTCCTCGGCGCCGGCGGGGTCGTCCGCCTTCGCCCGCAACCGGCCCAACCCAAGCAGCGAGACGTAGTCGGCCGGGTCCAGATCCAGCATGCGCAGATAGCGCTGCTCCGTGGGGGTCTTGCCGCGGCCGCGGTCGAGCATCAGGCGGCGTCGCGATTCGTAGATCGATTCGGAAAGAAACAGCATGACGATGTCCTTCCATTCTAGCGCCGGCCTCTGGCCCGGAAAGCGTATGCGTGCTTCACGATGGGTTGTGTGAGATTAGCCCGGAGTGTCCCCGGGGGCGGTGTTGGGGACACGCCTGTGTCCCGGGGCGGACGGTGGGTTGCGTAAGATTAGCCCGGAGTGTCCCCGGTGTGTCAGCGGCCTACACGATGTCGGCGAAACCGCGGCGGAGCTTGTGGAACCAGGCGTGGCCGGCCAGGAAGACCGCCGCGCCCAACACCCACAGCTTCCATAGCGCCGCCATTTCCGGCGCGCGCGCTTCCAGAAAAATCGCCCGGTAGCCGCGCACCAGCGCGAACATCGGGTTCTTGCCCAGAATCGGCAGGGCCCAGGCGGGCAGCGACGCCTCGGGATAACAGATGGGCGTGAGGAAAAACCACAGCGTCAGAAGGAACCCGATTACCTGGCCGAGGTCGCGCACGAACGCTCCGGTGGCCGCCAGCAGCCACCCCAACCCGAGTGTCAGAAGAACCTGCGGCACTATCAGCGCCGGCAGCCACAGCGCCGTCGCGGGCACCCCGCCGCGCGCGGCCACCAGCATCACCACAAAAACCGCCAGCGCGAACATCTCGGTTACCAGCGCGGCCAGCGTCTGGGTCACCGGAAGAATTTCCACCGGGAAAACCAGTTTCTTGACGAAATTGCGGTGCTCTAAGATGACGCTGGGAGCCCGGCCGGCGGCCTCGCTCACCGCCAGCCACGGCAGCATCCCGGCCAGAAAATACAGAACGAAGCCGGAGCGGCTGGGATCGCCGCCGAAGCGGGCGCCCAGCACGACGCCGAACACGAAGAAGTAAGTCAGCATCAGCAGCAGCGGGTTCAGCAGGGTCCAAAGCGCGCCGCCCAGGGAACCGCGATAACGCCCTAGAACGTCGCGCCGGGCCATCGAGCGAACCAGGTCGCGGTTGCGCCAAAGCGTCAGCAAGGGCAGTTGGAACAAGTGCGCCAGAGTGCGGTGCGGGTTTTCCCAGCGCAGACGGCGCAGGGTGGTGAGGCGTTGCCGGACCAGGCGCGCGCGGCCGTCCTCGACTTCGGCGTCGATCACGATGAAAGGCCCGCCCCGCTCGTAGTGCCAGCCGGTGCGGCGGTCGATGGGCGAGACGTAAACCCGGTAGGGTCCGCGCTCCCTCGGCAGCTCGACCCGCACCTGGACCGGCACGGACTGGCCGGGGGCGACGTCGGCGTCGAGCGGAATCCACTCGCCTTCGCTCAGGAACAGCCCGCTGGCGGGGTCATAGATTTGCCAGCCAATAGCTAAGCCATCTTCGCGAAGCCAGGCCTGGCTGGAATCGTTGCCCAGCCGGAAGGACAGGTGGAACAGGCGCTCGCCGGCGTCGAGCGCGACCTGAGTGTCGATGTAGCGGGCGCTCATTACTGGTACAGCCAGGCGGGATAGCGGTCCCGCACCGGTCCTTGTTTCCGGCCCACGGCGTAGATGTCGTCGCCGCGCAAATCGGTGGGCAGCAGGTAACGCTCCAGCATGTGGACCACCCAGGCGTGCTCGGGTTCGGCTTGCTCGACGAACGGGCCGGTTTCCAGGCGCTCGACATCGAACCCGGCGTCCACCAGCAGGCGCGCGATCTCCTTCGGCGCGTACTCGCGGTTGTGCCGCGCCTCGGCTTCCTCACCTTCCTTGCGCGGCCGGATGTAAGCCGGGAAGAAGCCCGGGTGGTAGCCCTCGAGGATGGCACGCAGCGCGCGTAGCGAAATGATGTTCGGAGTGGTCACGACCAGATGGCCGCCGGGGACCAATATCCGGTTGATCTCCCCCAGCATGTGCATGGGATCGTCGGTCAGGTGCTCGATCAGCTCGCAGCACAGCACGGTAAGGAAGTGCTCGTCGGGGTAAGGAAAGCGGTCGCGCTCGGCATCGAAGAGGTCGATTTCGCAAACGAACCGCTCTCCTTGTTCCGAGACCACCTCGCGATGCTCGACGCGGCCGGCCGGTCCATAGTAACAGCCGCGCACTTCGCCGTATCCAAGTTTGATTTTGAGCGCGGGAGTGATCTGGAGATACGCGCCCATCTCGAGGATACGGTCCCCTTCTCCGCCGGGCGGAGTGATCTCGAGCGTGTGCGTCAGGCGGGTCACGTGATCGCTAATATAGGCGCGGGAGGCGTCTCCCGCCGCCCAGGTTTCGACGGTTTCGGGCTCGATCCGCGGCGCCGGTTCTTCGGCGGGCGCGGGCGGCGCGGGCTCCGGGGGCCGCCATTCGACGCCGCGCGCGAGGGAATCCAGAAACGACGCGTAGCGCTCGGCCGCCAGCGCCCAACTGCATTCGCGCCCGGCCCAAGCGCGCGCCCGCGCGCCCATCGCCCGCGCGACATCCGGGCGGCTCACCAGCAGGTTCAGGTACTCGAACAGGAAATCTTCCTCGCTCGCGTCCACCGGGGTCTTCAGCACGATGTCGTCCGGCAATTCGCTGAACGAGCCGATATTGGACACGATCACGGCGCGGCCCAGACCCAGCGCCCGCACCAACGAGCCGGAGCTTTCGCCCACCGTCGGAAAGCGCAGGTTCAGCACGATGTCGCAAGCGGCCATGGCGCCGGTGAAGTCCTCGGGGCCCAGGAAACCGAGAACCCGCGCGTGCGCCTCCAGCCCGAGCCGTTCGATCATGGCGCGCACGGGAAGGTCCGGATGCGGTTCGCCCGCTAGAATCATTTTGGCGCGCGGTTCCAGGCGGACCAGCCGCCGGAACGCCCGCAAAGATTCGGCGATGCGCTTGTACGGCTTCAGAAAGCCGAAGATGCCTACCAGCGGCGTCGTCTCATCCAGGCCCAATCTCTGGCGGTAGTCCATGCGGCCGGCCTCGGGAATCCAGGCCCCGTGCGGGATCACCGCGACCGGCCCCGCGAAGCCCGCGCGGCGCAGTTCCCGCTCCACCGCGCGGCTGTGGACGATGAAGGCGCGCGAGTGTTCGGCCAGGCGCCGCAGCATCGGGACGCCTTCGTAATCCGGGCCGATTTCCAGCGCCCGCACACGCTGCGCATAGGCCAGCGCCTCTTCCCCGCCGTCGTGGGCCACCGCGGCCATGTAGGCGTCCCAGTCGCCGCGCTTGATGGTGATCTCGGCGATCAGGTGATGCAGGTTGGCCTCGTGGAGCACGACCACGCCGGGGTTTTCCAGCGCCATTTCGTAGGCGATGGCGTGGAAGTGGTTGTTGCCGACCTGATAAACCAGCGCGTCGTAGGAGGACGGGTCGAAATCGGCCGGACGTCCGGTGAATGTGTCCAGGGTGGCGTGGGGCCGCAAGTGTTCCACCAGCGCCGCGGTGTAGTCGGCGATGCCGCTCTTGGATGGCGGCAGCGGCGAGAAGATCGCGACGCGCATGGTCAGCGAACCAGTTCCATCGACAGCGCGCCCACCGGCAGCGGGGCGCGCACCAGGAGCGGCGTGCGCGCGGCATCGCGCCCCATCCAGAGTTCGAACGAGAAGTCCGACTTGGATCCTTTCACCGAAATCAGCAGCAGATCCGCTTCCTCGCGCGCCTCGCCGAGCTTGAGCGGATAGGTCCCCTTGAACTCGACTCGCACCTGGTAGGCCGCGCCGTCGTACACCGTCTGCGCCGGCGGCACTCGGCCTTGCGCAAGTTCGCGGCGCAGAAAGTAGAGGAACGCCAGCGCGTCGCGGGGGCAGGCGCCGGTGGTCAACTGCGACGATCCGCCGCCGATGGTCGAGCGCGTGGCAGTGAGCTTCTCGGCATCGAACGCCGTCTTCTCCTGCGATTTCCGCTTGCCGCGCGTGAGGTCTTTTTCGAACTGGGTCGAGCAGAACGCCGCCGAGGCCAGCGAGCGATACTGGTCGGCGAACGGAAAACCGGGCACGGCGGCTTCCAGCTTCAGCGCGGATTCCAGCGCGCCCGATTCGGTCTTGCCGCTGGTGAGCTGCCCCTCGCCCATACTCAATCCACTGGGCCAATTGATCGAGTAGCGCAGGTCTTCGCCGCGCAAGGCGGCAATCAGGGTGAACGCAATCAGAAGGGTTTGTCGCATCGGTCAGAGCGCGGGCGCGGTGCGCACGGCTTCCCGGAGCCGGGCGCGGCCCTGGGCCACCTCGTAATAAACGGCCAGGGTTTTTTGCGCGGCGTTTTCCCAGCTAAAGGCCGCCGAACGCTGCAACCCGAGCCGCTCCATGCGCGCGCGCAATTCCGGGTCGATTAGCAGATCCTTCATCGCGCGCGCCATCTCGTCGATGGAATGCGGATCGAACAGAATCGCCGCGGCGTCGGCCACCTCGGGCATCGCGGAGGTATTCGAGCAGGCCACCGCGCGGCCGCAGGCCATGGCTTCCAGAATGGGGAGGCCGAAGCCCTCGTAGAACGACGGGAACACGAACAGATCCGAAGCGCCGTAGAGCCGCAGCAGTTCGTCGTCGCCCACGAAACCGGTGAAGTGAATGCGGCCGGCGCACGGCGACTTGCGCGCGGCATGCCGCACCCGTCCGGCGTACCATGTCTCCTTGCCCACCAGCACCAGGTGATGCGGCAGTTGCGGGCACTCCCGCGCCAGCCGCTCGAAGGCGTGGATCAGCCCGATCTGGTTCTTTCGCGGCTGCAAGTCGCCGACGCTAAGCACGAACGGCGCGGGAATCCCGAACCGGTCGCGAACCCAGGCCGTGGCGCTCTCGCGCGGGATCGGACGGAAGGCGTCCGACACGGCGTTCGGAATGACCACGGTCTTCTCCTCGGCACCGTAGGCCTGGGCGATCGCCTGCCGCGAGAACTCGCTCGGCGTCAGGACCCGGACCGCGTTCCGAACGGTCCGCCGCACCGTCATCCGAAGCTGGCGGCCCCGGAGCGCGGTGAACCACTCGGGGTGTTCGAGAAAACTGACGTCGTGCACGCTGACCACCACCGGGACCGGGCAGGCCAGGGGCGCCGTGTACTGGACGTGCAGCAGGTCGGGACGGTCCCGGCGCAAACTGCGCGGCAGGTCGAATCCCAGGCGCAAGAACGGATTGCGCGGAACGATGCGCTTAGTGAAACGCTCCGGAATCCAGGCACACGCCTCCTCGACAGCCATATAGACTGTGAACTCCGACTCCACGTCCAGCGCGGCGAATCCGTTCAGGAGATTGCGAACGTATACTTCATTCCCCGTCAGGTGCTGGCCGATGGCGTGAGCGTCAACCGAAAAGCGCATGCACGTTCTTACAGTATAGAGCGTTAGGGAGATGGCCGGGTAGTGAAGCCACGGATGAACAAGGAGTGCGCCGGGATAAACCGGCGTGGAATCACTCGCGTCCAAACTAGCTTGCTCGTCAAACCGGACCATGCGCGAAGCCGGAACCGCGGGCCGACTCGGAACCGGCGCCTGTTTTCGGAAGGGCGGTCTCCGCCCTCCCTCCAGACGGGCCAAACAAAAGCTCCGAGCGACCGATAAGGTCAGTAGGCGGATAGAACACGTTATGCGGATCGGAGGAATTCGGATACAGAATGCCGGTACGCGGGCTCATCGCGTGGAAGCGACGCAAGTTCGACTGCGGCTGGGGGCGAGTGGAATCGGTTCGGCCGATGCCAGCCAACCGGACCGGTTTCTGCCGGATGCGGAACCGGAGCCGGCGGCCGCGGCGGTGCTGGAAGCGTCCATTATGGACGGCAGCTATCGGATTCCCGCGCCCGAAGTCAGCAAATCGCTGGTAGACGGTCACGTGGTTGCCAAACCGTAGCCTGCGCTATCCCGCACCGGCTGCCAAACGATGGGGCCCGGGCGGCCCGAGGCGACAGGTGCGGCTCGGCGGCGTGCGGTGGCGGAGGAATCGTCAGGCCAGGTTCAGGACCTGTTTCGTGATCCCGGTTTCGCCCTCGATTTTCTTCTGGAGCTGCAGGATGCCATAGATCAACTGCTCCGGCCGGGGCGGGCACCCCGGCACATAGACGTCCACCGGGATCACCTGGTTGACCGGCACCAGGGCGTAGTTGCTGAACACGCCGGTCGAAGTGGCGCAAGCGCCCATCGAAATCACCCACTTCGGCTCGGGCATCTGCTGGTAAAGCAGCCGGATCACGGGGGCCATTTTGTTCGATACGCGGCCGGCGATGATCATCAGGTCCGACTGCCGGGGCGAGCCGCGAAAGACCTCGGCGCCGAACCGGGAGATATCGAAGCGCGAAGCGCCCATCGCCATCATCTCGATCGCGCAGCAAGCCAGCCCGAACGTCATCGGCCAGATGGAGTTCTTGCGAGCCCAGTTGATGGCCTGGTCGAGCTTCGTCACCACAATGCTGTCGGAGAGGTTCTGGAACTCCTGGTTGTCGATGCGGGCAAACAGACCCTCGACGGTTCCTGGTTCCACTGTCGTCGGCCGATCCATGCGTCCATTATCTCAAAATCCGGGGACGGAGTACTCTTTCCCCATTTCTTTGGCGGCTCGGCCTTCAGGCCGTGGAAAGAAATGGGGAAAGAGTACTCCGTCCCCGGTTTTAGAGCTTTTCGGAAGGGGCGATGAGCACGGTGCGCGTACGGGGGCGAATCTCGCGTTCCGAACGCGGCTCCTCGAGCGTGACGTTCAGGGTCATCTCCTTGCGGTCCCGGACCAAGGTCAGCGGGAACGCGCCGCCCTGTTTGGAGCGGATAGCGTTGGTGATCTCGCGAGGCGAACTCACCTTGGCCGCATCCACCTTCGTAATCACGTCGCCGGCCTTCAAACCGGCCTTCTCGGCCGCCGAGGCCTTCAGCACCGAACGCACCAACACGCCTTCCTTCACGCCGAAGTATTCGGCCAGTTGCGAGTCGACCGACTCGGCTTCGATGCCCAGCATCGAGCTGCGCCAGGACATCATGGCCCTGGGGATGTCGGGCATCTGGATATGGACGTTGGGGATGCGCGGCATGACGAACGGGCCGGAGCGTGTGGCAAGCTTGCGCTTTTCCACCGTGGCCGCAACCGTCTGCGCGACGCCGCCGCGATTGACCGACAACTTAATCTGCCGCCCGGCCGGCGTCTCGCGGACCAGGCGCACGAACTGCTCGGTCCCCTCCACGCGCTGACCGTTGAACTCGATCACGACATCGCCCTTCTGGAGCCCGGCCTTGGCCGCGGGGCTGCCCTCCTCGATGTTGGTGATCTCCACGCCGCGCTCTTCCTTCAGCTTGAGCGCCTTGGCGCGCTCGGCGTCGACTTCGGCCACGCCGACGCCCAGGAAACTGCCGCCCAGGGAAACGCGGAGCGCGCGCTCGAGTTCGGCCCCCATCGCAGACGGAGGCCGCGGCGGCGCGGGAGGCTCGGGAGCGGGTTGCCAGGCCAACGCCATGGCCGCGGCGAAAACGCCGGAAAGAATCGTCCTTTGAATCATATTTTCCAATGCCCTCGACCAGGTTAGACGGATCGGAGGCCGCAACGTCACGCGCGGACGTCAGAAGTACAGCTTGATCGCGAACTGCATCTCGCGGTTGGAGGCGCCGGCGCCCGCGACGCCGAACCCGCCGCCGCCCAGGCTGCTGCCCGGCACGCCGAAGGCGGGCGTATTGGTGGCGTTGAACGCCTCCCAGCGGAACTGGAGCCGGTAGCGCTCGAGGAAACGCCAGCTTTTGGACACGGCCGAGTCCAGGGTCACGAAGCCGGGGCTCAGCATGATGGTGCGGGCGGAGTTGCCGTGGGTGAAACGCGCCGGCGGGGCAAAGGCGGTCTGATCGAACCACTGGATGCCGCGCTGCCCGATGGCCGGCGTGCCTTGCTGGCCGGACGGCAGATTGATGTCGCCGACGATGTCGGCGCGCAGGTTGGTGCCGTCGGCGGCATCGCCCAGCAGGTCGCGCGGGCCGTTTTGCACGCTGACGCCGAACGGCGAGCCGGCCTGCAAGGTGAGAATGCCGGAAACCTGCCAGCCGCCGAGGACCCAGTCGAGCGGGCCTCGCGTGTTCAGCCACCGCTTGCCCCGGCCGAAGGGCAGCTCGAGGATGGGCGCGATCACGGCGCGGTGCGGAATGTGATTGGTGGACAGCGACCGCTCGTGCCGCCGGTCGTAGATATTCTGCACCTGGGTGTTATCGCCGAAGGTGGCGTCGTCCCCGCCGGTGAAGGTCAGGTTGTCGATCCACTTCGACCAGGCATAGGCGAACATCCAGCCCACGCCGCTGGCAAAGCGCCGCTCGCTCTTGAAGGTGAAGGCGTGATAGCTGGACAGGCCCCAGTTGGGCGACATGAGCTGAATCTGCGGCTGGTCCGAGTCGAACTGCGGATAGGGGCGGCGCAGCCGCTGCGGAATTTCGGTGCGCGCCAGCAGGTCCGGGGGAATGAGATTCAGGTTGATGTTCGGGAACGTGAGCTTGCGGCCCAGGTTGCCCAGGTAGCCCAGATCGAAGAGAATCTCCTTCCACTGGCGCTGGAGGGAGAGATTGAAGTTCAGGTTGTACTGCGTGCGCCGGTCCGGGTCGAACCACTGGACCTGCGACACCGCGGTCTTGGTGCCGCGCGCGCCGAAGGCCAGCGTGAGCTCTTCTTCGCGCGGCGCCACCATGGCGCCGGCAGGCAAGCCCTGTTGCAGCGTGAACGGCACCGGATCGCGGGCCGTCCCCACCGCGTCGAAGCCCAGGCCCGCGACCTGAAAGGCGTTCCGGTCGTACGGATTGCCGTAAAACACGCCGAAACCGCCGCGCACCACGGTGTTCTTGAAGCGCGGCACGCGCCAGTTGAAGCTGAAGCGCGGCGAAAAGTTGTTGCGGTCCCAATGGACCAGCCGCTTTCCGTAGCCGTTGCGGCCGGGGAAGGTGATGACGCCGCGCACGCCGGCGGGAATGTCGCCGGTCCCGGCCAGCGGGTGCACGACGTTCGGGTCGAAGTTGTTCATCCGGTTGTACACTTCGTAGATCGGGCTTTCCACCTCGTAGCGCAGGCCGAAGTTAAGCGTGAACGAGCGCGTGGCCTTCCACGCGTCCTCGACGTAACCGGCGGTGTAGAAGCTGCGGCGGGCGTTCCCCTGGCCGAACTCCGCGTTCACCTGGTTCAGCCGGCCCAGCAGGAAATCGGCGAAGGTCATGCCGGTGTTCGAGATCGTGCCGCCCTGGGCGTTGCGTCCGCTGGTGAAGCGGGTCTGAAACACCCATTGCCCCGAGGCGTACTGCCGGGCATGCTCGTTGCCGTTGAAACGCATCAAGGAGCCGCCGAGCTTGATGGCGTGCGAGCCGCGGATCAGGTTGAAGTCGGCGTGTACTTCGCTGTTAAGCAGGCCCACCAGACGGTTGTGATTCCCGGGCGTGCCGAAATTGGTCGTGGGAACCAGGCCATTGGACATGTTGAAGCGCGGGAATACGTCCTGTCCCACGCCCTTCACTCCGAGTTTCTCCGGCCAGTTCTGGCCCAGCCCCACGCCGCCGCGCAGGATGTAGATGCGGGTCAGGCCCGCGCGGAAAGTGCCGAACGTGGACGGCGAGAACACCCGCGTGGCGTTGGTGGCGAAGTTTTGCCGGCGATTGACGATGTTAATGGCGTCGGTGTCGGCGACTCCGAACCCGGGCGTCGCGCCAACCGGGTTCTTGTCCGGGTTCACCAGGATGTAGCGGCCGAACAGCTTGGTGCGGTCGCCGAAGGAATGGTCGATGCGAATGGTGTGATGAACCTTGTCCACCGCATCGGAGGCGTTCTCCTGCCAGTTGCCGCCCTGAATGATCGGGTTGTCGGGCGGGCGGTTGGGAAGCGGGACGTAGGATATGGCTTTGACCGCCACCGGATCCAGGCGGCTGGTGGGAATCAGGTTGCCCGGAAACACCTGGCGCTGGTCGGTGGCCGGATCGTAGATCGCCAGCGCTTGCGGGATCGGCCCGGCGGGCGAGTTCTGCTGCCTCTGCAAGCCCGCCAGATTTCCCGTGCGCCACGCCGCCAAGGGCGCCGTGCGAGTCCGGACCACGCCGCGCCGCTCGACGAACGCGTCGGCGTTATAGAAGAACAGCGTGCGATTGCGAATGATCGGGCCGCCCAGCGAGCCGCCGAACTGGTTGCGGCGCAGCGGCGCTTTGATGTCGGCGCTCCAGCCGCGCGAGTCGATCACGTCGTTGCGCATGAACTCGTACAGCACGCCATGAAACGCGTTGCTCCCGCTCTTGGTGGTGGCGTTGACCTGCCCCGCGTTCGACCGGCCATACTGCGCCGAGTAGCTGTTGGTCTCGACGCGGAACTCCTGCATGATGTCCACCGGCGGATCCATTTCGATTCCTTGCGCCCCGATGCCGCCGCGCGAGTTCATGGTTCCGTCCAGCATCGCCATCGCCGAACTGGTGCGCCCGCCTCCGATGGAAATCTCGCCCCCCTGCCGGAACGAGCCCGGCGTGAGCGTGACCAGGTCGAAGACGTTCCGGCCGTTCAGCGGCAACTCGAGAATCTCCTTGTTCTCCACCACGTGGCCGACCGAGCCCGAGACCGTGTCCACCATCGCCGCCGTGCTCTGCACCGTGACGCTTTCGGTGACCGCGCCGACTTCGAGCAGGAGATCCTGCGTGACGGCCTGATTGATCTCCACCCTGATCCCGCTCACCTGAAGGCGCTTGAACCCGGTGTGCTCGACGCGGATCTCATACGTTCCGGGCAGCAGTTGCGGCGCCAGGAAGGAGCCATCCGGTCCGCTTGCCACGCGGACCGACTGGCCGGTTTCGGCGTTGGTCACCGCGATCGTAACACCGGGGATCACCGCACCGGAGGAATCGGCGGCGCGGCCGCCAATTGAACCATATTGGGCCTGCGCGAACAGGCCGGGGACGGTGAGAAGAAACCAGACCACCAAACGCTGGAGACGCATTGCGAGCCCCCGATCCATCACCTGCGGCGTTTAACGACGATTCAAGTATACTCTGTCGGGGTCGGACATATCCGGCCCCTGCGTGCGCCCCTGTAGGGGTCGGATATATCCGACCCGTGCATGCCCGGCGACAGTCCATCGCAGGCGGCCTGGCGTGAGAAGTATGAATGAAACGCCGCGCGGGCAATTCCACTACCGGGGGTTCGGCCCGGCGATGAACTGTATGGTGGTGATTTTCAGGTCCACCGTCCACCCGACACCGACGCGCCAGGACATACCCCCTCCACTCGGAATAAAGGAGAAAGAATAGTCTATGTTCCTGTGGAACACAATGGCCGTTTCGGTCATATAGTTAAATGATTTAACAGGGATCGCTGCGGTCATGCGGTCATGTAGTCTGCGATTCAGACAGTAGTCTGACCCACCCAGCGCGTTGAGGACACTGGGTGTGGCCCAGACCGGGCGCCTGCCACCGCGAAAGCTATTGGCGGCCTTCTCAACACGCCTACACCGTATCGGGCCCGAGGTAGATAGACGCTCGGTCTCCCTCACCCAAAACAATATTCTTCCCCCCGGTGTCTGAATTGCAGAAACTCCTGACAAAATTTTCCTTGACACGCCCCCCATTTAAGTTCATAATCCAGGCCATAGGGCTCCTAGCACTGAATAACATGCGAGGTGCGTGATGCGTGCAATCGGGACGAAATGTGCCGGTGCAGTTATTGGCCTGTTCTTCCTGGCAGGGGTCACAGCCGCCCAGGATGTCATTGTAAGTCCCAGCCCACAGACCGTCCTTCCCGGTTCAGCCGTGACGTTTGTCTGGTCCAATACCAATAATTCGTACCATTTCCTGTATGTTGGAAGCAGCCAGGGCGGCAGCAATTACTACTCAGGTATGCAGAATCCTGGAGTAACATCCACGACAGTCTATGGCTTACCCACAAATGGAAGCGTGGTTTGGGCGAGACTCTGGACGTATTACTACTGGTACGGCTGGATGTATAACGACTCCTGGTATTACGCAGCGCAGGGGACCCCCAACCGGCCGCCCACTGCTGACACGTTCACTCCGAACGGTTCAGCCGGCAATTCCGCCAAGTTCACATTCGTGTATTCGGATCCGGACGGATACGGAAATCTCTCGAATGTGCAATTCCTGGTCGGGAGCAGTCTGTCGTGGTCTCCGTCGTATGCTTGCTGGATCAGCTTTTATCCGGGCACGAACGCGTTGTACCTGAGCACGGATTCGGGCGGTGGCGTCATCGGTCCGGCTTATCTGAACGGCACCGGCACCCTTGAGAACAGCCAGTGTTCCGTCAATTCGGGTGGGTCATGGGTAGAGCAGCAGGGCAGCACTACGCTGAAATTGAACGTTGACCTGAAGTTCAAGCAGCAGAGCTTTTCGGGCGCCAAGTACGTGTTCATGTTCGCCCAGGACGCGCAGGGCAGCCAGAGCGGGTGGATCTACCGGGGATCGTGGACCGTGCCGGGGTGGACGCCACCGCTCAGTCCGGGCACGCGATTGGAGATGAACGTTGGGCCGGTTCCATTCGATTACTATTCCTACAGCAACCTCAACTGCCAGCCCGGCCACGGCGACTGCGCCTGGAATCCCGAGGCGAGGTTTATCCCAAGTTGCTCGTCTAACACCAGCGTGCGGCAGTGTTATCGCAACGTCATGTCCGGCTACCAGAGCCAAGGCGTGACCGGTGCGCGGTTTCAATACGCGCTCTGTGGAGGCGGCTACAGCACGGCGCTGCGAAACTGTGGGCTGGCTCCGCAGCAGCAATTCCCGAATCCGTTCGTGCCCAACGCGTCCATATATTTCGACTCGGCTTGGCGGACGAAGATCGACGCATTCTTCGAGGACCTCTATGCATTCGGGTTGTACGAGATCACCCCGAGTTCGGAGATGCAAGGATGGGACAACTCCGAGTGCATCCGCATCGGGGTTTGTCAGCCGTATGCGCCCAACCAAGAAGGCGGTTTCGTGAAAGGCACGTTCAGTGGGCCTCCGGAGACCAACCTAAACACCTGTGAGGCTGTGACGACCGTCTTACGGTTCTATCCCACGCTTCCGTTCGGTTGGTTGTTCCACGAAGACCAGAGCGACCCGAACGATGACCGCGGCCCCGGCCCCTATCTGAATGGCCTGAACAACTCCTTCAACTGCGCTCCCCCGAACCCCATTTTTGTCGGCTGGCAAAACATCTACACGGTAGTCTCGAACGTGGTCGCTTCCGCTCGCCAGCACAATCTGGCCTTCACCGAGATGGACATGCAGAACGAGGTGGACATGGTCAATTTCACGGTTTATGAGCGGCTTCTCGCCGACAACCGCCATCTCAACTCGCAGGGCATGTTCGAGAATGTGCTGGTGAACTACTGGAACATAATGTACTACTACAACGACATGATGCGCGTGACGCATTCGGCGCAGGGAAGCGGGCAATCGTCGAAGCCGGACTTCGACTGCCCGTCCGTGTACGGTGTGTCC
>JAUYBU010000405.1 GCA_030693045.1 Bryobacterales bacterium
TCAGGCCGTGAATTCCGAAGTGCGGGGCTGAACCGGGGCCCCCCGAAACCGCCGCCGCCGCGCAGAACCGTTGAGAGGAATCCGGCCGGAGACCTACTCTGTCTACGGTACTGCCCTATGCCACAACAAGACACTCCCGACACAACCGCAGCGGATCTGCACCAGTTTGACGAGGTCTGGACCAAAGCGTCCGTCAGCATCGACGACCACTACGCCGACATCCCGGACGGCAACTATGAGGTCCTGATCGAAGAGGCGCGCGAGACCACGACGGCCTCCACCGGAAGGCCGATGGTGGTCTGGACGCTCCGGTTACAAGGGCCGGTCGCCGCCAACCGGACCCTGCCCAAGACGCGCGTCGTCACCGATAACACCGTTACCTGGCTCAAGGAAGACCTGAAAAAGTGCGGGCTGAATCTGGAACGGCTGTCGGAACTTCCCCAGCGCATCCACGAAATCGAGGGGCAAGTCCTGCCGGTCGAGAAGCGCACCAAGGACGGCCGCATGAACGTCTATTTCCGCTGGCGCGACCGGCGTCAGGCCCCGCCGGCCGACGACGAACTGCCGTTCTAACAAGTGGGACAGGCCTCCCTGCCTGTCCTTCCGACCTGCCGTAGAAGAGACAGGCCAGGAGGCCTGTCCCACTACCCCTCGATGAAGGTGACCTTGTTGATCTCTTTGAGCGTCGTAACGCCTTGACGAGCCTTCTGGATGGCCGACTCGCGCAGGAACGTCATGCCCTCCTCGCGAGCCGCGCGCCGGATCTCCGACGTTGGGCGTTTGTCCAATATTAACTCGCGGATACGCTCGGAAAGATCAAGCAGTTCGTGAATTGCCGTCCGGCCCCGGAAACCCGTGCCGCCGCACTCGAAACAGCCCCGGCCTTCATAGAACGTCACCTGGCGCCACTCCTGGAGATCCAACCCGCTCTCGACCAGGTAGGAATCCGGGTAGGTGACCGGCGCCTTGCAGTGCAGGCAAATCACGCGCACCAGGCGCTGCGCCAGGATGCAGTTCAGCGCCGAGACGAAGTTGTACGGCTCGACGCCCATGTTCAGGAATCGCCCGATCACATCCAATACGTTATTGGCGTGGACGGTGGTAAACACCAGGTGCCCGGTCAGAGCGGCGTTGATCGCGATCTGGGCCGTTTCCTGGTCGCGGATTTCGCCAACCATCACTTTGTCCGGATCGTGACGCAGAATGGACCGCAGCCCGCGGGCGAAGGTAAGCCCTTTCTTTTCATTGACAGGGATCTGCGTGATGCCCTTGATCTGGTACTCGACCGGGTCCTCGATGGTGATGATCTTGTCTTCGTCGTTCTTGATCTCGCTCAAGGCGGCGTAGAGCGTCGTGGTCTTGCCCGAGCCAGTCGGGCCGGTCACCAGAACCATCCCGTACGGCTCCTTGATGTAGCGTCGGAACTTGGTCAGATCCTCATCTCCGAAACCGACCACGTCGAGTGAGAGCTTCGAGAACTTCTCGCTCATCGACTCTTTGTCGAGCACTCGCAGCACGGCGTCTTCGCCGTAAATGGTCGGCATGATCGAGACGCGGAAATCGATCAGCCGGTTCTTGTAGCGCACCCGGAAACGGCCGTCCTGGGGGATGCGCCGCTCGGCTATGTCCAATTCCGACATCACCTTAATGCGGGAAATTATAGTGGAATGCCAATCCTTGGCGATCGGCGGCATGGCGTAGTGGAGCACGCCGTCGATGCGATACTTGATCGCCACTTCCGCGTCCCGGGTCTCGATATGGATGTCCGAGGCCCTCCGCTCCAGAGCATTGAAAATGGTCGTATCGACCAGTTTGATGACCGGAGCAATGTCGCTGTCGGTCGTCAGCCGGTCGATCGAGAGCGTCTCGTCCTGGTTGTCCTCGTCGCCGATGACGTCGAGCGCAAAGCCCTCGGTGACCTCCTCGAGCACGCGCTGAGACTGCTCGGTCTTCTTGAGCAAGTCGGAAATCTGCGACAGCGTGGCCACCTTGACGCGCAGTTTCTTCTCGAGCAGGATCGACAGCTCATCGATCAGATTTAGATTCCGCGGGTCTGCCAGAGCGATATCAAGTGTCCCATCTTCAGCCTTTAACGGGACAAAGTTGTATCGAAACATGAGGTCAACCGGAATCGACCGGAACAGGTCGTGGTCGATCCGTCCCTCCCGCAGATCGACGAACTCGGCCCGGTAGCGGGCCGCCAGCGTGCGCGCCTGCGCCGCTTCCTGTTCGAAGTCCGCAATTTTGACGCGGTCAGTCCCCATGCTCCCTCCCAATAAAATGCGTCAGCCTGGTAGGGCCCCTTTTCTTGAACCCATAACCGGCCCCTACCTCAGCGTGTCGGCCAGCGAGAAGATAGGCAGGTACAGCGCCACCAACACGAACGCCACAAAGCAGCCCATGAAGATCATGATGGCCGGCTCGATCAGCGCCAGGGCCGCCGTCATGCGCGTATTCACGTCGTCCTCATAGAATTCGGCAACGCTGGCCAGCATCGCCGGCAGCGCGCCGGTGGACTCGCCAACTTCGATCATGTCGATCGCCAGCCCCGGAACGATCCCGGTAGCGCTCAGGGACGAGGACAAGGACTGGCCTTCCTTCACCGACTTCCGAGATTTATCCAAAGCTTTTCGTAACAATGACGTACCGACTGATTCGGAAGCTGTTTCGAGGGCCTGAACCAACGGGATGCCGCCCTGCAGCAGGGTGCTCATCACGCGGCCCAGTTGCGCCACCTGGAACTTGATCCAGATCTCACCCAATATGGGAACCCGAAGCTTGACCGCGTCGATCTTCTCCCGCGCCGCCTCGCCCCGGCTCCAGTAGCGGAAACCAACCACGGCGCCAACCAGTCCCAGGAAGCCGGCCAGAACGTAGTTGCGCGCCGTCGTGCCGACGGCGATCAGGATCTGCGTCATCAGGGGCAAGTCGGCCGACATGCTGCGGTAAAGCTCGGCGAAATTCGGCACCACGTAGGTGACCAGGAACACGATCAGGCAGAGGACCAGGACAATCAGCACCGAAGGGTAAAGCAGTGAGAGCATGATCTTTTTTCGCACCGCCAGGGACAGCCGCTGGTAGGCGATGTAGCGTTCCAGCACCTCGCCTAAGGCGCCGCTCTTCTCGCCCGCCAGGATCGTGGTCACGTACATGGGCGGAAAGACGCCTTGCTTTCGGAAGGCATCCGACAGCAGCGTGCCGTTACGCACGTCGTCGCGGACGGCCTGGACATGGCGGCCAAGCTTGGGCTCGGTCAGCCGCTCGGCTAGCAGGTCGAGCGATTTCAGGATCGGCAGCCCGGCCCGGAAAAGCGTTACGAACTGTTGGTTGAAGATCAGGAACTTCTCTAGATTCAGCTTCTTAGGGCGACACCCGAGAGCCGCCAGGGGTATCTCGCGGCGCCCGCGGATGGAATATACCAGGTAGCCCTGCTGGGTGTAGTGGTCGCGCAACTCTTGGGCCGCCGAGGCCTCGGCCACCTCCTGCCGGATCTCGCCGCGCGCGTCCGCATACTTGACCGTGAACTGGGGCATTGTAACTGCCGGGCCAAACCTCTCCCCGCACTCTGATGACGTTTGGCAAGTCGTTCGCGTTGAGGACGTTCTCGAACTCTACCGGATCAGCCGGACCTCAACGCCCGGCGGCGATCACCGGAAGACCCAGCCGGCTTCCCAGCGCCAGGCAGGCGCGGTCGCCAAACGATAATCCCGACGCCCGGGTAGCACGCCGCAGGCGCGCCATCTCCCGTGCCAGCGGTTCGTCCACCGGGACGATCACCAGCGCGCTGCCGATGAAGCCGTCCGCAGTCATCCGATCCGCCACGCGGTCGGGGTCGTGGCCATAGTCGCTGGCTTTGGACAGCGCCTCGGCCCAGTTGGCGGCCGTTATCGCCGCGCAGTCCGCCAGCGCCTGTTGAACCACCATCGCGCCAGGCTCGTCGAACAGGAGTAGGCCAGCAGCGCCGAGGCGTCCAGCACCGCCATCGGTTTCAACGCCGCTCCTCATCCTCATCCTCTTGCGCGGCTTCGCGGCGGCGCTCGGCGATCAGGTCTTCGGACGGGCGGGCGCCGTGCGCCCCCGCCTTCCGAGTGGGCGGGCGCGGCCCTTCGAGTGGGCGCGCTTACGTGGGCCCTCTTGGGGCATGGCTCCTCCGTTTCGAGTCAGCTAGGAGTTGAAAGTTTTCCGGAGCCGTGCCCTCCCGGGAATGGCTCTCGCCCGGTGAGACGGACTAGGGTTCTGGCGCTTATCCGCGCGGCCTGGCAGTCGGGTTGGGGAGAACTTGCACGGCCGCCAGGAGGAATCGTCGGGCGGATTTCTTCCGGCGCGTCGGGTTTGGCGCGTCGGAATTGGATGGAACGGGTATAATTGGCTGGTATGATCCGCAGACTGATGCTCGCAGTGTTTCTGGCCGGGGCGTGCACCCTGGCCGCCCAGCCCAAGGCCGCCCCCGGGCCGCCTAAGATTCAGACCCTGATCATTGCCGGCCAGAACCGGCACGATTGGAAGGCCACCACTCCGATCCTGCGCAAGCAATTGGAAGACACGGGCCGCTTTGAGGTCCGCGTGGTCGAGGAATTCCGCGGCGCGGGCCCGGAGACCCTGGCGCCCTACGACCTGGTGGTTCTCAACTACGACAACAAGAACCAGGACGCGCTGCGCTGGGGCGACCGGGCGCAGAACGCCTTGCTCGATTTCGCGAAATCGGGCAAAGGCGTGGTGGTTTATCACTTCGCCGTCGCGGCGTTCGTCGGATGGGACGATTTCGAGCGCATGGCCTCCGGCACGTGGCGGCCGAGCAACGGGCACCACTCGGCCGGGCACGATTTCACGGTCAAGATCAAAGACCCGAACCACCCCATCACGCGCGGGCTGAAACTCGAAATCCAGCAGCCCAAGGACGAGTTGTACGCCAACCTGAAATGGCATCCCGAGTCCAAGCACAACGTGCTGGCCACGGCCTGGGACGACCATGCGCTGTACGGCGGCAAGGCGCGGCAGCCGATTCCCGGACCGGGCATCGACCAGCCCATGCTGTGGGTGCAGGATTGGGGCAAGGGCCGCGTGTTCACCACCGCGCTGGGCCACGACGGGCCCGCGGTCTCGACGCCCGCCTTCATCGTCACCTTCACGCGCGGCGCCGAGTGGGCGGCCACCGGCAACGTGACCCTGCCCATTCCGCCCGACATGGCGAAGTGAACGAAGCCGGCTTCATCGCCGCGCTCAAAAGAAGCGCCGGTTCCCGCCCACGCGAATTGACGCTGGGCATCGGCGACGACTGCGCCATCTACAGCCCGCCCGGCTCGAAGACCGACCTGTTGTTCACCACCGACCTGCTGGTGGAAGAGGTTCACTTCCGCCGGTCGCACCCGCCCGCCGCGGTGGGTCACAAGGCGCTGGCGCGCGGGCTGAGCGACATCGCGGCGATGGGCGGCGAACCGGAGTTTTGCCTGCTTTCCCTGGCCTTGCCCGAATGGGCGGACGCGCGCTGGCACGCCGGTTTCCGGCGAGGCTTCTTCGCCCTGGCGCGGCGCGCGCGCGTGGCGCTGGCGGGCGGGGATCTGGCGCGCGCCGAAAAGCTGGCCTGCGACATCGTGGTTTGCGGACGCGTGCCGCGCGGCCAGGCGCTACGCCGCGACCGCGCGCGGGCAGGTGACGCAATCTACGTTTCAGGCTTGCTGGGCGGCTCGGCGCTGGGATTGGAAACCGGCGCGGGCGCGGCGTGGAAGCGTCATCTGCGGCCGGAACCGCGCCTGCGGCTGGGCCGCTTCCTCCGCCAGCGCCTCAAAGCCACCGCCGCGATGGACCTCAGCGACGGCCTGTCGCTGGATCTGCACCGGTTGTCGCTGGCCTCGGGCGTCTCGGCGCGCCTGGACCGGCCGTTGCCCGTCTTTCCGGGCGCGACGCTGGGCCACGCGCTGCACGGCGGCGAGGATTACGAACTGCTGTTCACGCTGCCGCCGCGCGCGAAACCGCCCGAGTTCTTTGAAGGCCTGCCGATCACGCGCATCGGCGCCATCGAGCCCGGCCGGCCCGGCCGGGTCGAGTTCTTTGGCCGGCCGCTGGAGCCGCTGGGATGGGACCACTTTCGCCGCGGCGAATCGTGACCACGGACCGGCAGGACAAGACAGGCGTCACGTCCCACGGTGCGTTGGGGAGATGGAGCGCGTCGCCGCGCGCACATCCGGGCAGCGGCCGCTGGCTACCAGAGCCAGGATGAGCAGCCCGCACAGCGTGTCTTCGCTCGACGGCGCGAGCCGGTGTCCAATATCGAACCGCTCGAGAATCAGGCGGCGCAACAGGGGCGAGCGCAGGGCCAGCCCGCCCGAGAAGACGATGCGCCGCCAGGGTTCCGGGCCGGCGATTCGCGCCGCGCAATCCTGGTAGTTGCGGGCCATGGATTCCAGGGCCGCGCGAAAAACGTGGCCGGCCGCGAGGTTGCCTTCGTGCAGGTTTTCGAGCGAACCGCGCTGGCCGCAGGCGCCGGCGAAAAACGCGATATCGGCGCGAAGATCGGTAGGCCCGGCCTGCGCCGCCGCCGCTTCCAGGTAGGCCCAGGGATCGGCGCAGCCGCCGAGTTCGGTCAGCAGGGCGATCAGAGCGTTCAGCGCGCGGCCGGCCGGGATATGCGTAACGGTACGCAGGAACCGGCCGTCGAAATAGGGCCGTGTCTGGTGGGCGGCGGGCTCGAAGCGGGGCGCGATGGCCGCGACCTGGGAACCGGTCGAGATATTGATCGACAACTCGTCTTCGCCGAGCAGCACGCCCGCCAGCGCGCACTGATGATCGCCGGCGGCGGCGTAGCAGGGCACGCCGTCGAACTCGCCGGCCACGCCGCCCGCGGGTTGGAGCGCGGGCCAGGCCAGGCGCGACAATCCAAGCCGCTCGATCGCCGGCCAGTGCCAATCGCCGGTGGCCAGATTGAGCGCGCCCATCGCCGCGGCTTGCGTGGGCTCGACCACCGGCGCCGCCCGGCAGAGATTCGCCACCACGAAGTCGGCCAGCGAGCAGGGGATCGCGCCCTCGGGAAGACCGCCATTGCGTGCCATCCAATACAGGAACGATACGGGGAGGCTGGGGCGCAATTCGTTTCCGAGTTCGAGCCGCGCCTGGGGTCCGACAAGAGAGGCGACCTGGTCGAAGCAATCGGCCGCGCGCTGGTCGCTCCAGGCGATGTAGTTCGATAGCGGCTGGCCCTGCCTGTCGGCCAGGACCAGGCCGTGCATCTGGCCGCAGAAGACGATTCCGCCCACGCGCGGCGTGCGCGCAATCAGCCTGCGCGCGACTTCGACAATCTCGATAGGGTCATACTCTCGATACAGCGGCGGCAGACCGCGGAGCGGTTCGGGAAACGCCATCCGGGCAATGCCGGCCACGCGCAACCCGTCCAGATCCAGCAGGCCGGTCTTGATGAACGACGTGCCAATATCGATCCCCAGAAACCTGGGGACAGGCGCGACGTTCCCCGGAAACGCGGGGACAGACGGGACG
>JAUYBU010000440.1 GCA_030693045.1 Bryobacterales bacterium
GCCCAAGCCAACTCGCCAGATCGATTACTCCATCCCGCGCTTGCTGGGCTACATGTCCGAACAGGCAATTTACATGGTGAACTCCTTCCAGTTCACAAGATCAGCCAGGCTTATCCTGGCACACCGACCGTCAGGGAGCGGCGCTTGACACTGTCCCGGCGGTAACGATACGGTGGGACGGGTCAGACGATGCTTTACTCCAACATCTTTCTCGAACCGTCGGAAGACGGGATTACCACCCTCACCATCAACCGTCCGGACAAGCTCAACGCGCTGAGCGTCGCCACGATGTGCGAACTGGACGACGCGCTGCGGTGCGTCGAGCACGACTCCGAGCACCGGGCGCTCATCCTCACCGGCGCGGGCGAGAAAGCCTTCGTGGCGGGCGCCGACATCAACGAACTGGTGGAGGCGACGCCGCTGGAGTGGAAGGCCCGGTGCCTGCGGGATCAAGCCATTATGCGGCGTCTGGAAACGATGCCCAAAGCCTCGATCGCCGCCATCAACGGCTACGCGCTCGGCGGGGGCCTGGAACTGGCGATGTGCTGCACCCTGCGCGTCGCGGCCGAGAGCGCCAAGCTCGGCCTGCCGGAGGTGAAGATCGGCGTTTTCCCGGGCAACGGCGGCACACAGCGGCTGCCCCGGCTGGTGGGCCGCGGCCGCGCGCTCGAGATGATGCTGACCGGCAAGTGGATCGATGCCGCCGAAGCCGAGCGCATCGGCCTGGTCAACCATGTCGTTCCGCAAGCCGAACTGGTTCCGTTCTGCCGGAACCTGCTGAAGGCCATCCTGGAGAACGCGCCGGTCGCCGCGGCCTTGATTCTGGAGTGCGTGGACGTGGGCCTGCGCTGCGGAATCGAGGAAGGCCTGCAATTCGAAGCCGCGGCCTCGGCGGCCGTGGCGGCGAGCGCGGACCGCGCCGAAGGCACGCGAGCTTTCCTGGAGAGACGCCGGCCGGTCTATCGCGGGAGGTAATTGGCCATGCGCTCGCCACTGGAAAAACCCATCCTAACCGCCGACCAGGCGGCGGAGCTGGTCCGCGACGGTCAAACCGTGGCCATCGGCGGCTCGGGCGCCGGGCACGCCATCCCGGAACGGATGCTGGAGGCGCTGGGGCGGCGTTACCGGGCTTCCGGCGGACCTCGCGGCCTGCAATTGGTCCATCCATTCGGCGTCGGCAACCAGGGCAGCCGCGGTCTGGAGCAGATGGCGCATCCGGAGATGTACGCCCGCGTCATTGGCGGTCACTGGTCGATGGCGCCGTCGATGGCGAAACTGGCGGCGCGGAATCTGTTCGAGGCGTACTGCCTGCCGGCCGGCGTGATCGTGCAACTGTTCCACGCCGCGGCGGCGGGCTCTCCGGGTTACATGACCGAGATCGGCCTGCACACTTTCGTCGACCCGCGTCTGGAAGGCGGCAAGCTCAACGACGTCACGCGGGAAGACATCGTCGAACTGACCCGGCGCAATGGGAAAGAGTATCTGTTCTACCCCGCCATCCCCATCGACGTGGCTCTGATCAAAGGCGCAGTCGCCGACACACAAGGCAACATCAGCATGCGGGAAGAGGTCGCACCCTGGCACAACCTGGCCATGGCGCAAGCCGCGCGCGCCAATGGCGGCATCACCATCGCGCAGGTCAAGCGGGTGGTCGAGGCCGGCTCGCTCGACCCGCGCGACGTCCGGATTCCGGGCATCTTCGTCGACTGCCTGATCGTCGACCCGGCGCACGGCATGACTTACGAGATTTTCTACGAGCCCGCGCTGGCGGGCGACACGCGTAAGCCCGAAAGCGAATTCCCGCCGTTCGACTTCAGCCTGCGCAAGGTGGTGGCACGGCGCGCGGCGATGGAACTGCGCCCCGGCGCGGTGCTCAACGTCGGTTTCGGCATGCCCGACGGCGTGATCAAGGTGGCCCGCGAGCAGGGCTTCGCGGACCAGGTGGTCGCCACCATCGAGCAGGGACAGATCGGCGGCATCCCGGCCGAGGGGCTCGAATTCGGCGCGGCGTACAACGCGACCGCCATCGTCGAAACCGGCCAGCAGTTCGCCTTCTATCACGGCCGCGGCGTGGATGTGACCTTTCTCGGCTTCGCCGAAGTGGACGCCGAAGGCAACGTCAACGTCAGCAAGCTCGGCGACACCATCGTTGGCACCGGCGGTTTCATCGACATTTCGCAGAAGGCGCGCAAAGTGGTTTTCTGCGGCACGCTGGCGGTTCGCGGCAAGTTCGAGATCGCCGGCGCCGGACTGCGCGCCGTCAAGCTGGGCGCGCCCAAGTTCGTCGAGCACGTCCGCCAGGTGACCTTCAGCGGCCGCAACGCGCGCGCCACCGGGCAGGAAGTGCTCTACCTCACCGAAGCGGCGGTCTTCCGCCTGACGCCCGACGGCGTGCGCCTGGAGGAGATCGCGCCGGGGCTCGAATTCGAGCGCGACATCCTGCCCCAACTGGGTTTCCGCCCGGCGCTCAAAGAGCCGCTGGGTGTGATGGCGCCGGAGTTGTTCCGCCAGGAACCTCTGCCGGCGGCGTTGTTCCCGCACTTCGTGGCACGCTAAAAGAGAGCCCGCTTTTGCGATATGCCGGCGCGCGGCCGGATCTCCTCAATCTTGCCGGCCGCCACAAGCAGGAAAGCGGCGGCGACGTAGATGAGGCCGGCGCCCACGAACACCGACCGGTAACCCGCGGCATCGATAATGGGGCCGATCACCAACTGCGCCGCCGCTCCCATCAGCGTTCCCGCCGCGCCTGTCATCCCATAGAGAACCGCCACGTGTTCGGGCGGAGAGATTTCCGAGATCGCGGTGTGCAGGTTGGAGGACCACGATTGATGCCCCAGCAGCGCGACCGCAACGATGGCGATGGCTAGCCTGAAATCCACCGCAAAGTAGGACAACGCCCCCAACGAACTCAGCGCCGCCGAAGGCAGCAGCACGGCCTTGCGCGCGCGGTCGAGACTGAAGCCGCGGTGCATCAGCACACTGCTCAACCACGCGCCGGCCACCGCGCCGACGCCCGCCGCCAGGTACGGGATCCACAGAAGACGCCCGACCGTCTCGAGGCTGAGTCCGCGGGCCTCTTGAAAATAGCCGGGCATCCAGAACAGATAAAAATACCAGGCGGCATCCGAGCAACTCCGCGCGGCGAGGACGCACCAGTATTTTCGCGTCTGCAGGACGAATGCCAGTGGCGTGCGTGCACCGCGGTCCGAGTTTCCGCGTGTTGCGGGGCCAGCCGCTCCCCGATCTTCACCAGCCCGCCGGTGCAGCATGCGCCAGGGCGGAAGCAGCAGCAACCCCACCGCGCCGGTCGCCAGGAAGGACGCTCTCCAGCCGTAGTGCACGGTGATCCAGGCCACCATAGGAACGGCCAACAACGTCCCAACGCTCAAGGCCGACAAAACCAGCCCGACGGCCTTGGCGCGATCCTTGGGCGGGAACCATGCGGAGATGCCGGCTATCGCCGCGGGGTAGAACGCGGCCACACCCAAACCCAAGGCCGCCCGAGCGGACGCGAGGCTCCC
>JAUYBU010000204.1 GCA_030693045.1 Bryobacterales bacterium
GTACAGCCGCACCACCAGCGGGACGGCGAGGATCATGCCGATGTTCTGCAGCCCGATCCAGAGCGTGCCCTCCGGCCGGTTCACCCAGCCGATGACGCCGACGAACGTGTTGGTGCTGAACAGCGCCACGTACATGCTGAGGGCGATGGGCCAGCGGCTCATCGAGCGCCCGGCCAGGAAATAGTCGTCGCGGGCGCGGATCTTGCGGGAGTGGTACAGGGCGATGCCCACCAGCATCGCCGCGTAGGCGAGAAGCGTCAATGTGTCGAGCGCGTTCATTGTCCGTCCCGGGTTTCCAGCGGCAGGAAGGTCAGCCATCGGTTGTCCTCGGCCCGGTTGGCGCGGGCGTAGAACGGCACCAGCGTGAGGGGCCCCGCGACGCCGGGGGCTTCCAGGACGTAAACTCCTTCGAGTAGGTTTGGACGCCAGCGCGCCTTCACACGGCGGGCGGCGTCTTCCGGCCGCAGGTTCAACCGTGCCTGCGCGATCGGGAACTTCGAGTCCACCTGTTCCAGGCAGTACACCAGCGGCCCGCGGGCCACCACCGCCTGTCCGGCGTTCTCCTTCTCCTCGGGGCGCGGGAGGATGACGCGCGCGGGCATGTCGAGGTCCAGGATCACCCGGTCGCCGGGCTTCCACTCGCGCTCGATCACGGCGTAACCGCCGCCCAGAACCGCGCGCGGCGGGCCTCCGGCCGCGGTCAGCCGCGCCGATGTGCACCATGCGGGTACGCGCAGCCGCAGCGCGAATCGCTGCGGCTTCTGGCCCCCGATGGTCAGCCGGATGCGCCCTTCGTGCGGGTATTGGGTTTCCACCCTCACCGCCGCCTCGGCGCCCGAGGGCAGCTTGTGCCGCACGCTTCCGCTGGTGTAAAGGTTCACGTACAGGCCGTCGCGATCGTAGGAAAACAGGTACTCGCTCAGCGCTCCGAAGAACCGCCATTCGTTGGTTACGCAGCAGGCCGTCGAATGGATCTCCGGCAGGCGGGTGCGACGCGTGAGCGGACCGTCGTGGTCGGTCTTGCCCTTGGTCTCGGCGAGCATGCGCAGCGGGTTGTAGTAAAACGTGGCGAGATGGTCCAGCGACACGGCGCCCAGATAATGGTTGTAGAGGATGCGCTCGATCTGGTCGAAGTAGCGGCTGTCGCCGGTGATCGAGTGCAGACGCCAGGCGAACATCGCCAGCGAGATGCTGGTGCAGGTTTCGGCGATGTCGCGGCGCGGGTGATCGGTGGACTGCGGCAGCCAGTGCGGCTCTTTCTGGTAGGCCTCGTGGACGCTGACGCCGCCGGTGACGAAAGAGCGCGTGGCGACGATCTCGTCCCAGACCGCGGTCAGGTTGCGGGTCCATTCCTCTGCGCCGGTTTCCAGGAACAGATCGGCGTAGCCCGTGAGCAGGTAGTTGACGCGGACGGCGTGCCGGCCGGCGAGCAGTTCGCGGCCCACCGGGATCAGGCGCGCCAGGGTCTTCGAAAAATCCAGGTAGCGGGCGTCGCCGGTGGCGCGCGCCAGGCGCAGCAGCCCCAGTTCGTATTCGGAATGCTCCTTGCGCGCGACGGTTTCGAAGTACGGGTTGCCGGCGCGGTGCTCGGCGATCAGGTAATCGGCCCAGCGTTTCGCCGCGTCCAGCAAGTGCCGTTTGCCGGTGGCCCGGTAATGGGCGGCGGCCGCCTCGAAGAAATGGCCGGCGGTGTAGAGGTCGTGGTTGATGGCCGGGTCGAAGCGGCGGTTGGGTGGCACCTGCGTGTTGATGTAGCCATCCTTTTGCTGGCAAGCAAGCACCAGGCCGGCGATGCGCTCCAGTTCCCGCCCCATCGCCGGGTCCCCGGTCAGCGCGAGCGTGTAGGCCGCGCCTTCCATCCACTTGTAGAGGTCGGAATCGGCGGCCAGGCGTTTGGACTCGGGGCCGGGTTCCTTTCCCGCCGCCCGGGCCTCGAAGCCGCGCGGGACGGGGCTCTTCAGCCCTTCCATCACGCTGCGGGCGTTGGCCTGGATGCGCCGGCCGAGGAAGCCCGCGGCGCGGACGTTGTTCAGCGGCACGGGGCGGCAGCGGGCTCGGGCCTCGGGCCAGTCGGCCGCGTAAACCGGGGACGCCGGCGCCGGTGCGGCGGCCGGCAGGTTGTCGCGAACGATCGCGCGGCTGGCTTTCGCCGTGGCGCGCACGGTGGCCAGGTTGCCGGTGATCGAGTACGACGCCAGCGAACCGGACTTGCTCGAGTTCTCCACCACGACGCCCGCGTCGCGAACGTCCGGCGCCTGGACGTTGTGGATGCGCAGGCCGCCGAAGGGCCTGTCGGACTGAATCCTGTACAGGACCCCAATCCGCGGCTGCGCCTTCCCCGCCACCACCACGTTGTCCACCAGTGCGTTGTCCACGTCGTCCAGAACCAGCGCCGCGCCGTCGTGGCCGCATTCGGTGAAGGTCAGGTTGCGCAAGGTCACGTTGGCGCTGTTGGCGACGCGCATCGAGAACTGGCCGGGCGCAGCGTGAATGCGCACGTTCTCCACCAGCACGTTCCGGGTGTTCTTGATCTCGAGCGGAAAGCGGGTGCGGCTCGGCCAGTCCGTTCCGCTCACGTTGCGGATGGTGAGCCCGTCGTGCCCGAAGTCGTGATTGGCGGTGCGGATGGCAATGGGAGTGTCCTTGACGTGAACCCCGTCGATGATAACGAAGCGGTTGACCTGGCCCTTCCGGTTGTGGTCCTGCACGTCCACCCCGTAGGCGCAGGACTCCGCATAGACGTCCCGGACGGTAATGTACTCCGACCCGTCGGAAACCTCGACCGGCCCCCGCGCCCGCGAGCCGTAGCCGCGGATGTTCTCCACCACCAGGTGGCGCACAAAGAGCTTTTCGTCCCCGCCGCCCCCGATGGAAACCGAGTCCCGAATGCTTCCCCGAGTGGTCAGGTTCCGAATCACGCCGTGTTCGATGTCGCCGGTTTCCGCCACCGGCGTGATCATGACGCCGTCCTTCGAGCTGCGGTTGGCCTCGCCGTTCTCGATGACAAAACGCCCCCGCCGCACCTCGATCAGGGGCGCGCGTTCCTCCTGGGGCACCGATGCGGCGTTGCCCTCCAGCAGGAAGTCGCGAATGCGCACGCCCTCGGCGGCGACCAAGAGCATCGGCGTCTTCCCCACTCCGGGCTTCATTCGCGCGTTGAGTCCGATCAGGGTCAGCGGCTTGCCGATGCGGACCGTCGATGCGATCTCGATTGTCGCCGCGCGGTCGGCCACCACAGTCGCGTGCGCGGGCGCGCGGTCCAGCGCGCCTTGAAGGTCGCCATCCCTCACGTAGACGTGCGCCAGAGGCTCGGCTGCGTCAATCAGGCCGTGGAATAGCAGGACCTGGCTCAACGCGATCACTGCTCCGCGGCGTCGTTTCATCACCCCACAGTATACCGGCGGGGGCGCCGGCGGCGCGGCAAAACCGGCTGGCTTACGCCCGGTACCCCATCTGGCGGCGGATCTCGTACGCCGTCAGCCAAGGGTTCTTCATCATCAGCCCGATGTCGTAGGACTCCGTGATGCCGCCGGGCAGCGCGCAAGTGATATAGCGGTTGGTGTAGGAGCCGCCGGGGTAGCCTACCGTGGACTCCTCGTAGTACAGGTTCAGGCTGGTAGGCTCAATGCCGGACTTGCGGAGCGCCACGCCGAGCACTTCCAGCGCGATCGCCGGCGGCGTCATGGACAGGGACAACTGCGTGGCCTCGGCGGCCGGCGGCGTCGGGGCAGCCACCGGCGTGGTGACCGCTGCGGCCGTGGTTGCCGGTCTGGTCGCGGCTGTAGCCGCGGCAGTGAACGGATTGAGCGGGACCGGCGTGACCGGGGCCGGCGTGCTGGTAACTTGCGTCCGAACGGGAGCGTCGCGGAGACGGCCTGAAGACGCGCTGGCGGAATTCTGGCGGGCTCCGGCGGAAACGGCAATCATTTGACGTCCCCCGACGAACGCGCCCGCACCCGCGACCGCGCGGCGGGATCCCTGCATGGCCGATACGAGCTGGCTTGCAAACACGGGTGAAGTCTTTGAAGAAACAGTGCGTTGCGGACGCTCGGCTTGCTGCGCCAGGCGGCTCTGCGTAACGTTCGTTGGGATGGTGTTGCTCATGAGGTTCGCTTTCCTCCACTCCGAGGATAAGCAAGCCTTGGGCCAATTACCGGGGCAGTTGCTTCTCGATTTCGGGCGGCACGGCAAAAAGCACTCGAATGGGGATCACCTGATCGGTGGGCTCCACGGTTAACTGCAGCGTGAGGGTCGGCTTGGGGCGCTGGTCCTCCGGCTTGCACTCCAGCAGGATCCTGGCGCTCTGGCCCGAGGCGAGGCTGGTGCGATCCAGGCGCGCCTTGAAACCCGGGAAACCATTGAAGCTGAGCGAAAGGCTGATGCTGCCCGGCATATGGTTGGAAACCGTCACCTCGGCCGAGGCGGGTTCGAAGCTGGACAGCCTCACTTCGGTCCGATCCACCTTCACCTGTTTCATGATCGCCGCCGCATCGGGCATTTTGGCGGGGAACGGCGAACGGTTGCCGTCCGGCCCCGCCTCCATCTTGCCGAAGGGAGTATCGACCCCGCCGGACCTAGGCTCGATGTACCAGAACCATTCGCCGTTCTCCAGCTTCCAAGGAGTCGTGAGCGGGAGCTTGACCGGAATCCGGCCCATCATGGTAACGAATTCGGAGTCGCAGGCAGTGACCACACGTGCCCTGGTGAACTGATCCGAGTACGCGATCTTGACGATTTCGCACGCCTTGTAGCGGGTCTTGTCGGCGGCGAAGAAGGCGTCCTTGCTGTCCTCGGCCACCATCTGGTCGGCTGCCCGAAACTTGCCGTCCACGTGCGCCTGGTAGAACTTGGTGACGCGCGCCCGAAGCGCCTCATCCACCGAAGGCGGCGCCTTCTCGAACAGGTCCGACGGGGCCTGTCCGAAGACGGCCCATGCAAAGGCCAGAATCGGAAGTGTTCGCGGATATCCCATACTCTCCATTATCCGACGCGGCGGCGCGAAATGCGTTTCCGGGAAATCTCCGCTCCCCTGCCCAGAGGGCACCCAGACGCGGCTCCGTACCTGAGCCGCGACCGTCAGGGAGCGGTTATTTGATGACAGACCCTCAGCGGGCGGCTTCGGCGGAGAAGCGGTAAACCGTGGTGGTCTGGTACTTAGCGCCGGGCTTCAACACCACCGACGGGAAGTCCGGCTGGTTCGGCGAATCGGGGTAGTGCTGGGTCTCCATGCAGAAGCCGTAGCGGAACTGGTAGACCTTGCCGCCCTTGCCGGTGAGCGTGCCGTCCAGGAAGTTGCCGGTGTAGAGCTGCAGAGCGGGTTCGGTGGTCAGCACTTCCATGACGCGGCCGGACTTGGGTTCGTGTACCCGCGCCGCCGGCGTCAGCGCGCCGCCCGAGCCGTTCAGGATGTAGCAATGGTCGTAACCCTTGCCGCGCTTCAACTGCTCGTCGTCCTGCTGGATGCGCGCGCCGATGGTCATGGGCCGGTTGAAGTCGAACGGCGTGCCCCCGACAGCCTTCCGCTCACCTGTGGGGATCAGCCCGGCGTCCACCGGCAAAAACCGGCCGGCGTTGATTGTGACTTCGTGACCCAGAATGTCGCCCTGGCCCTGACCGGCTAAGTTGAAGTAGGAGTGGTTAGTCAGGTTGACCACCGTGTCTTTGTCCGTGGTCGCCAGATAGTCGATCTTAAGTTCGTTCTTCGCGGTGAGCGTGTAAGTGACCGTCACGGACAAGTTGCCCGGGTATCCCTCTTCGCCATCCTTGCTCAAGTAAGTCAGTTCGAGACTGGCGGCTTCCGGAGTGGAGACGTCCCGAGCTTTCCAGACGACCTTGTCGAAGCCCTGGATGCCGCCGTGCAGATGGTTCTCACCGTTGTTGACGGCGAGTTTGTACTCGACGCCGTTCAGTGTGAAGCGGCCCTTGGCGATGCGGTTGCCGTAACGGCCGATCAGAGCGCCGAAATAGGGATGACCTTTGAGGTAGCCGTCCAGGGAGTCGAAGCCGAGCACGATGTCGGAGCTCAGGCCCGCGCGGTCCGGCGTCTTCAACGAGACGACAATGCCGCCGTAGGTGGTGATGGCGACTTCGACACCGTTCCCGTTCGCCAGGGTGTAAAGATCGACGTCGACACCCGCGGCCGTCTTGCCGAATGATTGCTTTTTCATTGTCGCAGTCCTTCCTGTCTCCTTCTTGGGCGCGCAAGAGACCAGCATGGCCAGGCTCAAGCCGATCAGAGCGAATCCGCGAAAGCGCATACAGTGTTCTCCCGCACCATGATGGCAGATTTCGCGCGGCCATGGCAGGATAGTAGTCATCCCGATGACGACCATTGTGCCGGCCAGCGACCACTCGCTGCTGGTCCGCTTCGGCGACCGGATCTCGCTCGACACGCACGGCCGGGTGCGGAGCTTCATGCGTTGGTTTCGCGCGCCGGGAGTGCGGAACCTGCACCCGGCCTACGCGAGCGTGCTCATCTCTTTCGATCCGCTCCGGACCACGCACGGCGAACTTGCGGCGCGCGCGCGCGAGGCGGCCGGCGATGCCCCGGCGCCCGCCGCGCGGCTGGTCGAAATCCCGGTTTGCTACGGAGGCGAACTGGGGCCCGATCTCGCCGACGTCGCCCGCCTGAACCGCCTGACGCCGGAGCGCGTAGTCGAGATTCATTCCTCGGTCGAGTATCTGGTCTACTTCCTCGGCTTCTCGCCGGGGTTTCCGTACCTGGGCGGCCTGCCCGCCTCGATTGCGACTCCCCGGCTGGCCGCGCCGCGGACACTGGTTCCGGCCGGCAGCGTCGCCATTGGCGGCAACCAGGCCGGCGTCTATCCGGTGGCGTCGCCGGGCGGCTGGCGGATTATCGGGCGGACGCCGCTCGAGTTGTTCCGCGCCGACCGGGAGCCGCCGGCGTTGCTCGAGATGGGCGACCGCGTGCGGTTCGTGGAGCGGGTCCCGTGATCCGAGTCGAATCGCCCGGGCTTCTGACCACGGTGCAGGACCTGGGCCGTCCCGGATACGCGCACCTGGGCGTCTCGGCGTCGGGCGCGGCGGACGCGCTGGCGCTACGCGTGGGCAACCGGCTGGTGGGCAACAGCGAGAATGCCGCGGCGCTCGAAATGACACTAACGGGCGGCGCGTTCAGCTTCGATTCCGACGCCGTAGTGGCTCTCACCGGTTCCGATTTCGGCGGTGAGCGGTGGCGGCCGTTCACGGTCCGCGCCGGTGAGATCCTGCGTCTGGGGCCGACGCGGAACGGCGCGCGATGCTACCTCTCGGTGCGCGGCGGCATCGACGTTCCGCTGGTATTGGGAAGCGCTTCGACGCACGTGCTCACCGGGCTCGGCGGCCGGCCGCTTAAGCGAGGCGATTGGATTGCCATCGGCGTCGCCCCTGGCCGCGCGCCGCTGTGGCGGGGCGTCGAGTGGAACCGGGAACGCCTGGCGCCGCTACGCGTCACGCCTGGCCCGCAGGCGGATTGGTTCGGGCGAGAGTTGGACGGCCTGGTCTATGAGGTCAAGGAAGAATCCAACCGCATGGGGCTGCGGCTGCGCGGGCCGAAGCTGGCGCAATCGCGCGAGCTGCTGACTGAAGGAGTTTCGCTGGGCGCCATCCAATGCCCGCCCGAGGGCGAGCCGGTGATTCTCTTCGTCGAGCATCAGACCACGGGCGGCTATCCGAAGATCGCCAACGTGATCTCGGCGGACCTGTGGCGGGTGGGCCAGTTGCGGCCGCGCGATGAAGTGCAATTCGAGACCGTGCCGTTCGAACGGGCGCTGGCGCTGTTGCGCGAACAGGAGGCGTGGATTGGCGCGCTGGCATAGTTCCATCACCCGCGAGCAGTGGCGGACGCTGGCGGCGGCGCAGCTCGGCTGGATGCTGGACGCGATGGACGTCATGCTGTAGGCCTTCGCGCTGACCGCCATCGCGCGCGAATTCGGGTTGAGCGCCGCGGCGTCCGGCGCGCTGGCCTCGGCCACGCTCATCACCTCGGGGCTGGGCGGCGGCCTGTTCGGTTTTCTGGCGGACCGCTACGGGCGCGCTCGCTCGCTGGTCTGGTCGATCCTGACTTACTCGATCTTCACCGCGCTCACGGCGACCTCGATGAACGTCGCGCAACTGGTGTTGTGGCGCGCGCTGGTGGGTTTCGGGCTGGGCGGCGAGTGGGCCGCCGGTTCCGTGCTGGTCGCCGAGACGTGGCCGGCCGAACATCGCGGCAAGGCCATGGGATTCATGCAGGCGGGCTGGGCCATCGGCTACATTCTGGCCGCGACGCTGGCGGCCCTGGTGCTGCCGCGGTTCGGATGGCGCGCGCTGTTCGCCCTCGGCATTCTGCCCGCGCTGGCGACCGGTTGGATCATGCGCAGCGTGCCCGAGCCGCGCATCTGGAAGACGCGAGACAGGCGGCGCGTCTCGGTCCCGCTCACGCGCGATTTCCTGGTCGCCACGCTCCTGACCACCGCGGTTCTGTTCGCCTACTGGGGGCTGTTCACCTGGATTCCCGCATACCTGGCGAGCCCGGTCGAGAAGGGCGGCGCGGGCATGAGCGCGGTGCGGTCGTGGGCCTGGATCGTTCCGATGCAGATCGGCGCGTTCTTCGGATACGTGCTGTTCGGCTTTCTGGCGGACCGCTTCGGCCGCCGTCCGACCTTCGTCTTTTTCGTGCTGGCCGCGGCGGCGCTGGTCCCGCTGTATGGTAATTGGGGACGCAGCCCAAGTGTGCTGATGGCGCTGGGGCCGCTGGTGGGCTTCTTCGGACACGGCTACTTCAGCGTCTTCGGGGCGCTATTGGCCGAGCTGTTCCCGGCCTCGATTCGCGCCACGGCGCAGGGACTCTGCTACAACATCGGAAGAGCGGCCGGCGGCGCGGCGGCGCCCTTCGTGATCGGCGCGGCGGCGGACCGTTACGGCATCGGCAGCGCGCTGACGTTGACGTCCGTTTTCTTCGTGGCGGGCGCGGTTTTGATGCTGATGCTGAAGGAGACGTGCGGAGCGGAACTGGAATGACTATCGATCTCAACTGCGACATGGGCGAGCGCGACGACATTAAGGAAGACCGCATCCTGGCGCTCATCAGTTCGGCCAGCGTGGCCTGCGGCGCGCACGCCGGCACGCCCGCCCTGATCGAGCGGACGCTGCGGCTGGCCCGGCATCACGGCGTGGTCTGCGGCGCGCATCCGAGCTATCCGGACCGGGAGAACTTCGGACGCGTCGAGATGGCGCTGTCGTCCGATGAAATCGAGGCGACGGTGGAAGAGCAGATCCGCGCGCTGGCGGCGATCGCGGCGAACGTGGGCGTGGAACTGGCGCACGTCAAGCCCCACGGGGCGCTCTACAACGTGGCCGCGCGCAACGAATTCGTCGCGCGCGCCATCGCGCGCGGCGTAGCGCGCTGGAGCCGTTCGGTGATTCTGGTCGGCTTGGCGCGCACGCCCATGCTCGAAGTGTGGAGCGAAATGGGATTCCGCGTCGCCGCCGAAGCCTTCGCCGACCGCGCCTACGAACCGGACGGCGCGCTGCGTCCGCGCTCCAGGCCCGGCGCGTTGCTCACCGATCCAATGAAGGCGGCCGAACAAGCCGTGACGCTAGCCCGCCGCGGCGACATCCAAACCATCTGCACCCACGGCGACACCCCCGGCGCCGAATGGATCGTCGCCAGCGTCCGCGCGCGCCTGGAGCAGGAGGGGATACTCGTCGCCGCAATCGGCCGTTCGAATCCTCCATTCAGAGATTGATGCCAAACCGCTCGTGCAGCTCGCGCGCGCCCTCTTCCGTCGCGAAGTACTGCTTTCCCTCCTGAACCAGCCATCCCTGCTGGACGCACCAACCGAGGAAAGCGCCACCGACGGCGAACGGGTTGATGCTCTTCTTTCCTTGCGTCCGCTGTTCGTCGAGCGTGCTGTGCGTGCGGTGCCACTCCGCATCCTGCTCCGGAGTGATGCCGAGCTTTTTCATGAGCGTGTCGTGCTGCTCGGGCGTAAGCTCGCGGGACTGCTTGTGCCAGCGATCGCGTTCCTCCTTCGTCAGCGTCATTCCCATGTGGCGAATTCTTTTGGCCATGTGTTCAAGCCTCGACCACATAATAAGGACACAGAGGGGACCGGTCAATCGTTCGAGTCATGTTTCTTCCGCCGGCCGGCATCTTTTTCAAGGCCCCTGTGCAAGGGTTCTTCAGACGACGACAATCCCAAAGGATTGAATTGAACTCATGGGACGCCCGGGACTCTGTCGCCCCGCCCCGCGGCGGGCAATGGCGATGGTACTCGAGTGGCCGACCCTTCACGGGGCCGAGTTGCGGAGGGATTGGGAACTGGGCCGGCTTGGCCAGCCTCCGGTAGTGTGCTAAAGATGTGTGGCTGGCCCAAAAGCCAGGACAGCATGTTGATTTTCGGCGGCTGCTGATTCGCGGCTTCAGCCCAAGAGACGTGGGGTGGTTCACGATAGCCTCTCGGGGTGGGAAGGATGAGAAAACCACTCCAACGGAAGCGGCTGGGAGTACAATCGATAGTGGCCAGGATGGCAAAAGGGAAATCCTGGGCAAAACGGAAAACTGATCGTAATGGGCATCATCGTCAAGTTCGTTAGCGGGGAGGAAAGGGAGTATGACGGCGACGCCGCCGCACTTTGCAGCCCGGTTTTCGTCCTCTACAAGTACAACCGTAAACGCCGAAAGCTTGAATCCGGCCAAACTTTCCTGGCAGACGAAGTCGTATTGGCAAGACTCGCTAACGGTAGCATCGTCCTCGGAGAAGGGCGCGTCAAATGAATCCAACAACTGAAGTCAGATTACGACGGCGATCGACACCGTACGATTTCCGAGTAGTGATGCAATTCGCGGCCCGGCGTCTGCTCAGTGGCTTCCTGAAGGCGGCAGGTCGATAAGGTAGCCGAGGCCAAAGAAGTGCTGGAACGGCCGAAAAGAGGATGCTACGGTATCACCCGACGCCGGGCGGCGGTGAGCCTCAGGGCGCGGGCGCGGGGGGCGAAGGCGAAAAGCGCGGGAGGGCGATGAAATGAGTAGCGGCTCGATGTATGAGGAATTCAGGCTTGCTGGCGATGTCGTCGGGGACATCGGAGCAGCCTTGGCGCGATTTGCTGAGAGCCTGTCCCCTGGTGGGCAATTTGGAAAAGAAAACCGTGCCTGGATCTACCGGCCAAACAACTTCGTTGCCTTTCAGGTTCAATCGAAAAAGGGTGGAATTCTCCTAACGCTCAGGGGGCTTCCGGTAAGTTACTTCAAGGATCTGGCAGAGAAAGCCGGTCTCAGCGACTACTTTGGAGTGGTGGCCGAGAAAGCTGGTATCGGCGCAGTTTGGATGGGTCTGGATCGCGCGAGATCGAGTTACAGCACATATCCAATCAGAAACGCCGGCCAACTCTTGGCAGCCGCCCAGTTCATCAAGTGGGCGTCCGAATACCGGAAGTTCAAAGCCAGCACTAGCGGCAGCCAGCCCGCGGCGAGGCCCCCTGAGCCGGTCAGATCAGATGTGGCCCAGAGTGCCCTACGGAAGCTGGAAGCCATGCGGAGGGCGAAAGCCACCCCCAGCGGGAACGAGAGCATTACGCCGACGGGGGGAGCGGGAGACCGATGAAATGAGACGCGCATTGTCATTGATGGCGGTTTTGCTTGTCGCAGCAGGTTCAGCAAAGGCGCTTGACAACGAAATGACCCGACAGAGCCTCAGGGGGCTAAAGGGAGTCGAGGTCATGGTCGAAAACCTGGACCCGGAGGCGGAAGCCGATGGCCTGAGCAAAACAATGATCCAAACCGACGTGGAACTGAAGCTCCGGCAGGCAGGTATCAGGGTGTTGACAAAAGACCAGGTGCTGGCAGCGGCGGGCAGGCCTTGGCTCTTAATCCATGCGTCCACATTTCGCAGAAAGGCAGACCCACTCTATGCCTACCACCTCGACGTGAGGCTGGAGCAGGACGTGCGCCTTGAACGTGATCCGAAAATAATGGTTATCCTGGCAACCACATGGTCCGCTTTGGGCCGCATCGGCACGGTGGGCAGCGAGAAACTCCCGCAGATCAGGGACGACATCAAGGACCAGGTGGATCAGTTCATCAACGCTTGGCTGTCGGTGAACCCATCAGCAACGCAGAAGTAGGACACTACCCGCTAGATCGGCGGCCCAGACGTGGACCAGTACAGTGCTAAAATATCGATATGTACATCACGATTCCCTTCACGTGTACCAAGTGCGCTGCCCATCTTGAAGCCGACCTACAGGTCTCGGGGTGTGGTCCTGGACACGGGGGACACTCCGGTAGCTGCCCAGATTGCGCACAGTGTCGAGTTGGATTTCCAGACAAAGTTTTGCGCGTTCGAAGGGCAGGGTAGCCCACTGCCAAAGATCTGAGGAAAGCCGGGTTCCGGCCTTCAACCAACTTTTAGCGCACTACCCAGCCGCCCAAACCGATTGCGCCACTTGATTAGAATGGACTATGAAGATGTCCTTGGTTCGCATCTCTGCTGTGGTCCCCCTCGAAGGCCGGCGTGTGCGCCTGACCCTGACCGACGGCACCGAGATCGAGCGTGACCTGAGCGCGCTGCTGGTTGGGCCGGTGTTTGAGGAGATCCGCGAGAATCCGGCCAAATTTCGCGAGGTGCGCGTGGAAGCGGGCGCGCTGATCTGGCCCAACGGAGCGGACCTGTGCCCGGACACGGTTATCTGGGGCGGGTTGCCGCCTGCCGGCACTTGCGCGGCGTCGGAGCTAGACTGCAGGCAAGGCTAGAGGAAGGGCGAAGGGCGGCATGAGCACCTCGATTACCTTGCCACCAACGATGCTCCGGGAAGTCGAACAACTCGCCCGGCGAGAGGGCAAGACGGTGAGCGACCTGCTTCAGGAGGCCGTGCGCCGCTACTTGACCCAGGCCCAGCTCCGCGAACTCCAGGTGTACGGCAGAGAGCAGTCCGAAAGGCTGGGTCTTGCCGAAGAAGACGTGGAGCGCCTGATCCATGAGTACCGGCGCGAGGCGCGTGAAGTCCAGCCGCAGTGATGGCTCTCCGTGTCGTCGCCGGCACCAACGTTTACGGGTCGTCATGAAGTAACCGTTCCAACCGCTCCCCGCCCAGAGGGGCTGAAGCCCACCCTCCGGTGTCGCGCGGGATGGGACCGCCGGCGGGGCTCAATTCCAGCGCAGGATGCCGGCCGCTTGGTGGTGACGTTGAAAGAGATGGTGTCCGCCTACAGTCCGAGCGCGCAATTGCCGAAGCGGGTGATAGAGACGCGGGGCGAAGCGCGGCCACGGCCGCAACTCACTGATCCCCTCAGGGTTTCCAGGGCCTTCGCGAGGCCCCCATGGGCGTCCCCGGTGGCGAGACCTCAGTTATAATGGGGCTTGTCAGGTTCCAGCGCCGCGCGGCTCGCGTTCATCAAGGATTGTATATCCGCCGGGCGCGTCCGGTGGACATATCACAGCACGATGCGACTTCAACAACGGGGTCTGACCGCCGACACACTGCTAAGTGCGGTGTCCAGCCTCGAGATCATCGAGGCGTATCCGGACGACAAGTATCTCCCTAGTTTTCTCCTGCGCGGCGAATCCGAAGGATCCGTTTTCCACGCGCATATCGCGACCGATCCGGAAGGCGTCAACGTTCGTGTCGTGACGATGTACGAACCGTCCCTCGATGAATGGGACGAAGACGCCCGCGTTAGGAGAACAAAGTGATGAGATGCCGTGCGTGCGGAGCCTTGCTGGAACCCCGCGTCACCGATTTGCCTTTCAAACTCGCTGACACCACCATCGTCATTTTGAAGGCTCTGCCGGTGCTTCAATGTCCCCAGTGCGGCGACACGGAGATCGAGCAAGCCACAATGTCCCGGGTCGACCAACTCCTGGGCGCCGCCAACAGAACCGCCGAACTGGAAGTGATCCGGTACGCAGCCTGATTCCCCCGTCGCCAAAGCCAGTGTCGGGCAAGTTAGTCGCCAGCGCCCGGCCCGACTTCATGAAGATCGCGCTGATTCGCTGGGGTTGCGGGCGGCGCTAAAGCCCCGCGCGGGCTAAAGCCCAATGCCGCTCGTTTTTCCCTGTTGAGAGTAGAAGCACACACCCAGACGCCTCGGGTCAGGTCGGGCAGGTAGCCTTCGCGACCGTTTTGCGCTTGGGGAATTTGCAGGAGTGGCCCCAGACTGTGCGCGGCGTCGAAGGCCGCTGGCTTCGATTGGGAAGCTTGCAGGAAGCCACCAGTTGAAACATTCGCCGCAGGCGCGTCTGG
>JAUYBU010000486.1 GCA_030693045.1 Bryobacterales bacterium
CCGAAATTAATTTCGGGATTTCGTATCCTGTCCCCGAAATAGGGTGGCGAATGCGGATCCTACACCTCGATCTCGGAGAGCAGATGCGCGGCGGCCAGTGGCAGGCGCTGCGGCTGGTTGGCGCTCTGCGCGAGCTGGGCCACGACGTGGTCCTGATGGCGCGCGCCGGTTCGCCGCTCCAGCGGCACGGCCAGCCCTTCAGCATCGCGCGGCTGCTCAGCCAATACCTGCGCTTCGACATTGTTCACGCGCACGACGCCAGAAGCCATTCGCTGGCGGCGCTGTTGCCCGGAGCGCGGCTGGTGGTCGCGCGCCGCGTGGCTTTTCCAATCCGCACCGGCGCGGCATCGCGCTGGAAATACGGCCGCGCTGCCCATTTCATCGCGGTTTCGGAATTCGTGCGGGGACGCCTTCTCGAAGCGGGCGTCGAAGCGGCGCGGATCTCGGTTGTGCCGGACGGCGTGGAACTGCCGGTTGAAGCCGCGCCGCCCGACGATCCTCCGCGCGTGATCGCCGTGGCGACATCCGACCCGATGAAGGGCAGCGCGCTGGCGCGCGAGGCGGCCGGGCGCGCCGGCGTGCCGGTTCACTTTGCCGGCGACCTGGCGCTGGAGTTGCCCGGCGCGTTCCTGCTGGTTTACGTCACGCGCGAGGAAGGGCTCGGCTCGGGGGCGCTATTGGCCATGGCAGCGGGCGTTCCGGTGGTGGCCAGCCGGGTTGGCGGATTGCCGGAAATCGTCGAGGACGGTGTCAACGGCCTGCTGGTCGAGAACAGCGTCGAATCGATCGCCGGCGCGATTCGCCGTCTGCTGGACACTCCCGGCGAGGCGCTCCGGATGGGGCTGGCCGGGCGTGAGCGCGTCGCAGCGCGCTTCACTGTGGAGATAATGGTCGAGAAGACCCTGGCGGTCTACCGAAAGGTCCTTTCATGATTGAAGCCTGGCTGGCCGGCCTGTTCGGGCTGCTGATTGGCAGCTTTCTCAATGTGTGCATCCAGCGAATGCCGCAGGAGCTTTCCGTGGTCCGCCCGCGCTCGTTCTGCCCGGGCTGCGAGAAACCCATCGCCTGGTACGACAACATTCCGGTGGCGAGCTACCTGGCGCTGGGAGGCCGCTGCCGCCACTGCTTCGGGCGCATTCGATGGCGCTACCCCCTGGTCGAGGCGCTGACGGGCGCGCTGTTTTTCGCCTCCGTGCAAAATCACGGGATGTCGCTGGTGGCCTTGAAATACTGCGTGTTCAGCGCGCTGATTGTCGGACTGGTGTTCATGGATTTGGAGGAGCTGATTCTGGCCGACGAATTCACGCTGGGCGGCACGCTCATCGGATTGGTTCTGTCGATGTGGGTGCGCTTCGAGGACGGGCCGCTGCACATGTTCCTTCCGCCGCTCAATCAGCGCTGGCTGTCGCTGGCCGAGGCCACGTTCGCGGCCGCCTTCACCGCCGGCTCGCTGTGGCTGGTCGGCGCGCTGTACTATCGCATCCGGAAACGCGAGGGTCTCGGCCTGGGCGACGTCAAGATGACGGCGATGATCGCGGCGTTTCTGGGGTTGCAGCCGGCGCTGTTGGCGTTGCTGGTGGGATCGGTGCTGGGCGCCGCGATCGGTCTCATCTACATCTGGATCACGCGCAAGGACGCCTCCACCTACGAGTTGCCATTCGGCAGTTTCCTCGGCGTCGGGGCGCTGGCGGTGGCCTGGTTCGCCCAACCGCTGCTGCGGTGGCTGACCGGGTTCCCGGCGTAAAGGAGAGGCCGAATTCATGTCCGATTTGCTAAACGGCAAGACCGCGTTGATCCTGGGCGTCGCCAACCGCTGGAGCCTGGCCTTCGCCATCGCGCAGGCGTTTCGCCGCGAGAATGCGGAGTTGGTGCTGACCTATCAGGGAGAGCGGCAGCGGCAGACCGTCGAAGAGTTGAGCGCCGAACTAGGGGCGACCATCCTGCCCTGCGACGTCACGGTGGATGCCGAGATCGGCGGGCTGATGGAAGAGTTGCGCCGCGCGGGCCGGCGCCTGGACGCGGTGGTCCACAGCATCGCGTTTGCCAACCGCGAAGATTTGAACCGGCCGTTCTCGGAAACTTCGCGCGCGGGCTTCCTGATGGCGCACGAGGTGAGCGCCTATTCGCTGGTGGCGGTGGCGCGCGCCGCCGCGCCGCTGATGACGGCGGGCGGTTCGATCCTGACGCTGAGCTATCTGGGCGCCATCCGCGTGATTCCCAACTACAACGTGATGGGCGTTGCCAAAGCGGCCCTGGAAGCGTCGGTGCGGTACCTGGCCAGCGACCTCGGCCCGTCGAACATCCGGGTGAACGCCATTTCCGCCGGCCCGGTCAAGACCACGTCGGCGCGCGGCATCCGCGATTTTTCGTCCATCCTCGACGAAGTCGCGCGGCGCGCGCCGCTGCGCCGCAACACCGAACCGGCGGAGGTCGCCGACACCGCGGTGTTCCTGGCCAGCGACCTGGCGCGCGGCGTCACCGGCAACGTGCTCTACGTCGACGCGGGCTTCCAGATCATGGGGATGTGAGCCGGCCGCCGCTCACAAGAACGGATTCACAATCCGGATTCCGGCGATCACCTGCCCGTGATTCAGGTCCTCGGTGATCAACTCCGTCGCGCCGTCCTGCTCGGCGGCCGCAAGGATCAGAGCGTCCCAGAAGGACAACTGCCAGGCCTCGCTCAGTTCACGCGCGCGGATCACCGTGGCCGGCGTCAGGGGATTGCGGACCCAGGCCGCGTAGTGACGGACAGCCTCCCGCGCGGCGCCGGCGGGCACACCGAGCACCTGGGTGCTGAGGCAGCCGGTTTGCGTCCGCCACAGGTCTTTCAGTTTGTCGGCGGCCTTTGCATGCCGCGAGCCCGCGGCAGGGTCAGAAGCATAAATGTTCGAGTCAACGAAGGCCCTTGCGGTCATACAGGTCCTCGCGATTCCAGGAAGCCGCGCAGCCGCCGAGATCCCAGGGCGCCTTAAGCAGCGCCAGTGCCCCCGCCATCGCGCGCTCGTAAGCCATCTCGCGCTCGACCATCGTGCGCAGCTCTTCGGCCAGCATCGCACTGACACTGGTGCCGCGCTGCGCGGCGCAGGCCCGCGCCCGCTTCAGCAACTGCGTGTCGATCGACAGGGTGATGTTCTGCTTCATTCGCCCTCTCTTTCCAGCATACACGTAAAATACGTGAAAACGCTGCGCCGATCAGGAACTGCGCTTGTGCCAAGACCACGTCGGCGCGCGGCGTCACCGGCAACCTGCTCTACGTCGACGCGGGCTTCCAGATCATGGGGATGTGATCGCTTTCACCGCAACGACGCCACGTACTCGGCCAGCGCGGTCAGGTCCCGGGCGAAATCGACCGACGTGATGATCTTCTCCAGTGGCGGCTGCGCGCCCATGAAGATCTCCACTGTGTCGTTTTCCTTGAGTGGAATCACTTGCGCCTGCGACATCCCGCGGCCGCCGGCGGAGCCGTCGGAAGGCCCGCGACCCACGCGCAGAACCATGTCCCGGGCGGCGTAAGCGAACATCAACCGGTCGGCTTTGCCGATCACGCCCATCTTGGTCCAGGCTCCGCGGCTGTCCATTGAGTCGATGAGCCGGCGCGCCTCGGCCGGGTCCGTGCGCTCCCGCGCCGCCCACGGCCGTTCGCTCCAGGGCGACAGCCCGCGCAGTTTGTTGGGCCGGCGCACCGACTTCGGATCCGTCGCGGCGAGCTTTCGATAGTCCTCCTCGATGGGCGCCAGCTCGCGCCCGCTGGTCAGCACGTTGTAGTGCGTGATCACCGACTCGGGCGTGTAGCTGATTTCGTAGCCGTCCACAGTGCGGCTGCCCAGCCCGCGGGCATCCACCCGCGTGCCCTTGGTGATGTAGAGCGGCTGGTTGGTTTTCAGTTCATAGAACCGCGCCAGCACCGGACCCGGCGGAATCCGCCGGAAGCACTCGGCCTGGCCTCGCGGTATCTCGGAGCGCTTGAAGTAGGCCAGTGCCCGGGGAATCGGTTCCAGATATTTCCGGTCGCCGGTTTCGCGATACAGCGTGAGCAACATGCGCATGACGCTCTGCGACTCTCCGCCGGTCACCGCGGGCGGCTCGAACACGCGCGCCCAGGCCGGATGCATTTCGGCGTCGTACTGCTGCGCCCAGGCCGGTTGGGGATCCGGCATCTGCGCCATCAAAATGAACTGGCCGCCCTTGTCGGCGGCGGCGCGGTAACGCGGGTCGTTATAGATCCGCGCCACCTCGTACATGGCGTCGATCATGTCCAGCGTCGAATTGTCGTTGAACGTGTAATGACTCTGGTAATCCGGTCCCGGCCATTTCTTCGACCACGATTCCGGATAGCTCGCCCGCTTGACAGGGAACTTGGCCGCATCGGGCGGCTTGCGGAAGCGCTGCGGCCAGGCGCCGATGGGGTACTGCGCGGCCAGCAGCCTGTCGAGCGCGAACAGGTTCGCCTCGTGAATTTTCGCGTCGGAGAAGTTCAGCGCCCGGTCCACGCGCGCCAGCACGCGCACGGCCGCCTGAGTGACA
>JAUYBU010000610.1 GCA_030693045.1 Bryobacterales bacterium
CAAATCCGTAGTCGGCGGATTCGTACCGGCCGAGGCCGGTGATCTCGGTGAGTGCCTCCTCGAATTTGAGGCGATCGGGAGGCTTAGCCAGTTCGCCGCTCAGCTCGTGTGCCGGAGGCCGGTTCTTGAACGGCGCCAGCCCTTGGACCTCGACGAACTTCGGCTGAATCCACTCCGGCCGCCGGCGGCTTGCTCGGCTGGCCACCAGCGCCGTCCATTCCGCTTCGTCCACCGCCAGGGTCTCAAGGAAACGGGCCTTTCGCTTCGCTTCCTGGTAGCCGCGATCGGCGAGTTCCTCTCCGTGGTCGTAGCTCCCCGCCGAAAAGCCGGTGAGGTCGGGCAGAAGAATGAGATCGGCCTGACCCAGGCTCTTGATGTTCCGATTCTCGTTGGCCGAGACCATGACGCCGAGCGACCGCCCGGCGATGGCGAGCAGGTTATCGTAGCCGCCGTCGGAGGCGGGCGTCTCGAGGCCCACCGCAATGATCACCTCCGCGCCCATCTTCTTCACGACATCAATCGGAATGTTATTCAGGAGGCCGCCATCAACCAGTACCTGCTCGCCCAAACGGAGCGGCGCGAACACGCCGGGGATCGACATGGTGGCGCGCAGGGCATCGAATAGAGGCCCGCTGGAAAACACCACCTCCCGGCCCTTTACCAGGTCGGTTGCGACGCAGCGGAAGGGGATGGGGAGATCGTCGAAGCTCTTCAACTCCGCGTACGGCGCGGCGACGCGGCTGATGACCAGGCCGACACCGTGTCCGGGGGAAAGGCCCATGGGCAGCTTGAAGCCGCCCCTCAGACCGAGTTCGAGGGCGGTGGGAAACTGCCGGCGATCTTCCTTGCGGCGGAACGAGAGATCCTTGAATGGTGTGTTGATGCGGAGCAGCTCAGGCCAGTCGATGGCGTCCACGAACTCCGTCATCTGCCGCGCATCCTGGCCCGTCGCATACAGGCTGGCCACCAGGCCGCCCATGCTGGTGCCGGCGACGTAGTCCACCGGAATGCGGTGCTCTTCAAGCCAGCGTATGACGCCGACGTGCGCCAGGCCGAGCGCGGAGCCGCCGGCCAGCACCAGGCCGACCTTCGGCCGCTTGGGGCTCGTCAGGAAATGACCGCTCGAACCGCTCCACGCCCAGAGGGCACCCGGTCGCGGCTCGGAAACTTCTACTGAGCCGCGCGCGTCAGCAAGCGGTACTTGCTGCCCGGAACGGTTGTTTCCTGGCGAGCGCTTGGCGGTCTTGCGGTCCGGTTGGGAGTAGGCGGGTCCGACGGCCGCGAGCGTAATCAAGAAGACGATTGAAACTACCGGTGTCACCTGCCTCCTCGACACGGTTGGTTTTACGGCTTTCGGCGCGATATCTTCTTCTTGATATCCGGCCAGAACTCGGCCAGTACGTTCTTGGCCACATCGAACCCGAGCCGGGTGGAGCCACCGACAAGTGCATGGCGCGTGGTGTTGAGCCGGTCCGGATACCACTGGTTCGAAATGAAGGCCGCGCCGTATGCGCTTCCCAGACGCCAGATGGACAGGGTCTCGCCGCCACTATCGGTGCGGGTGAGTATGGTTCCGCGCAACGCATGCGCCGTGCGAGGCCAAATCCCCGTGCTGTCCGATCGAAAGTACCGCGGGTCCTGGTGCAGCGCCGAATCCAGACCGAAAGCGAGCACAGAGCGGATTCCGGAAGAGGCGACCGAGGAGACAACGCGCCTGCTGTATCCGCTGGCGCCCTGTCCCCACTCCGTAGGGCTGTCGGTCATCTGGAGATAACCCGCCTTCACGCCGGAAACCGCGATCGAACCGGGACCGAAGGTTTTTGCGGCGTGATAGCGCAGTTTGCCATTCACATCCAGCGGCTCCTCAGTCTGAGCGATGCCGGCAACGGAAAACGCACACATTAGGACGATGATCGGTACTGTCTTCATAACGAGACCTCTTTCATATTGGCACAAGCACGTTTGTGACCACCCTCTGTCTCCGATTGCGCGTTTGGGATAGACTCGAAGTTGCCGGTGCGGATCGGGGATACCGGCAACTTCAGCGAAGGAGCGCATCTCCGGATGTCGAAACGAGGACCTCTGATCTTTCTGGCCGTCGTACTGGCATCGCTCCTGCCCAGCTTGTTGCAGATTGCCTGGCCGTTCCTCACCTCGTTCATCCTGGCTTCGATTCTTGCCATTGTAATCAACCCGGCGAACAAATGGCTCAGCCGTCGGGTCCATCGGCCCGGATTGGCCACATTCCTCACCACCTTCGCAACCGTGCTTCTACTCGGAATCGTACTCGCGATTGCCGGCCTCGCCATCTCCCGCGAACTAACCACCACTTACGACGCGCTTAGCCGGCGTTCTCTCGAAGAAGGCGGCTGGCCGGCTCTTGTCACGCATACCACCGATCGGGTTGTCGGCGCATTGGCCACTCGCCTGCCCGTCAACCAAGATGCGATTCGGACGGAACTCCTCGAGCGCATGAAGGGTGGCACCGGCTACCTGCTGAAGAATGTCGGCTCCGCGATTGGCGGCGTGACATCCATTTTGATCACGGGCCTGCTGGTAACAATTTTCCTCTACTTCCTGCTCCGGCATGGCGAAGACTGGATCGGCTGGCTGGCGGCTCTGATTCCGCTCGATCCGCGCGTCACCGCCAGTCTGTTCCAGACCGTGCATCAGTCGGTGGTGGCGAACGTGAACGGCGTGCTCGCCGTCGCCGTGGGCCAAGGCCTGTTTCTCGCCCTGGGGTTCTGGTTTGTCGGCGTTCGATCTCCCGCGCTGTGGGGCGCGATCGGTGGATTGGCTTCCATCATTCCGGTGGTTGGCGCCCCGCTGGTCTGGGTTCCGGTCGTAATCGCCTTTGTGCTCATGGGCGCCTATTGGAAAGCGCTGCTGCTGGGCCTCTGGGGCGCCCTGGTTGTGGGTTCCATAGACAACGTGTTGCGGCCGTTCGTGGTCGGCGCAGGCGGCAAACAGCACCCCATGCTCATCGGGCTGGCGGCAATTGGCGGCACGTACGCATTTGGCGTTCTGGGGATTCTTCTGGGCCCCCTGTTGGTTTCGCTAGTCGCCGCTCTGCTGAAGGAGATTCAAGAGTTGGAGGCGCTCGGCCGGGAACACGAATGAACCGCTAATTCCCCCGGTCCCGCCCGAAGCGCGGTTGCTCGCGCGTGCCGGCGATCCGGACCTGGAGTTGCGTCCCCGCGCCGTCCTTGGCGAAAAACGGGTCCGCCGGTTTCAGCGCCCACCGCTTCCAGCCGGTCATGGTTTGAGATACCTTGGCCTGCAATCGCAGCTTGCCGCGGAAGTCGACCGCCTCCTTGTCGAACGAATAGCTGCCGGCCAGAGCCACATCCGCGCCGGGGATGGTAAAGCGCAACCGCGAAAATTCGATCACGCCGTTGGCCAGGCGGAAACTCCCGTCGAGGGTTGTGCGCACTTCGTCTACCGACTTGTCGCCCGGTTTCCCTTGTGCCCGGCTGCTCAGCCCGTCGATCTTGTCCTGCACGGTTGCACTGGTGAAGTGTGCCTGCCGCAGCACGAAGGCGCCGGAGAGCCGCAGTTTGTCGGCGATATCGCCCTTTCCCGGCGGCCATTGGAACTTCACTCTGAGCTCGATCGGACCGCGCATCATCGGCTTGGGGCCTTTCATCGCCAACCGCATGAGGTCCTCGATGTAGCCCTCGCGGAAAACTACATTCAGAGCGACCGTCTTGCCGCTTTCGCCGGTGCCCCGGACCACGCCTCCGCGCACGATAAACCTTGTCCGGCCCAGCGTGGCCTCCACCGGCTCGAGCAGTGTGTTGCCGTTTCCGCCGTCGATGATGGCGTGGTACTCGGTCCGAAGGGGCATGGGATTCCCGCTCACGGTGAGCCGGAAGTCCGGCGTGCGCGTCTCGCCGTCGGCAACGATCCGGTCGAGCGTTCCTTCGAACTTGCCCGTGGAATCCAGGCGTCCGGCGATCCCCTTGAACACGCTCAGATCGGCGTTCTCGAAAACGTACTTACCGTCGAGCGCGGTATCGCTCGGATCCTCCGACACCCATGGCCCGAAGCTGCCCTGGCAGCGGATGAGGCCGGGCGGCTTGGGATTGGTGAGTTCGGCGGTGTAACGCATGGCGATGCCGACACCGGCCGATTCCAGTTTGAGTTTCCGGATATCGAACTCCAGTGGGTCCTTTTTCGGATCCTTGGGCAGAATGAAGAGCTGCGCGCCGTCCGCGATGATCGTATCGATAATCACGGATGGCGTCGCCGGCTTTCGATCCGCTGTTTGCGGCGCGTTCCGTATCGCCCGCGGAGCGTGCGGGCCCTTGGGCGGCACCGAGATTCGCAGGCCTTCCAGCCGGACCATCGTCGCTCGCACCGGGCGATTCCAGAGCGAATGCAGATCCACCTGAAACGTGAACTTGCCCATGGCCACCAGCGGCGGCCGGTCGCGGCGATGCTTGTGCCACAGTGAAATCCGCTCG
>JAUYBU010000023.1 GCA_030693045.1 Bryobacterales bacterium
CAATTTCAAACGCTTCAGAAAGCTCATCGACCGATTGATCACTCTGTCGATTGAACGATCTCGGCTCAGGATGAAAACGGACAAAAAGCCGTGAAAGGAGGAGCGGTGTCAGATTGGTGAGAACTCGGTAGTCTTGAGCTCTGCGCCCAAGGCGGGTTCATGGACGCGCCGAAGGCGCCCTATTTTCAGGCGCTTACGGTTCAAGGAGATACAGGCATCCGGTTGAAGCCTGTGGAACCTTGTTGAGCCTGGAAGCACCGGGCAGCTACACAATCATCTACAGTGTCCTGGCCGACACATTGGTGACCGGCGTCTCTTACACTGCGGTAACCTTGCAGGGGGCCTTGTCGGCGGCTACAAGGTTTTCGATGGCGCCCGCGCGGTGCGGGCGCGACTCGACGGCGAGTTGCAGCGAATCGAGCGTGCGCAGACCGCGACCTGTCCCGTGCAGTTCGATGAGTGCTCCGGCTCAGTCACAGTGATCGCCCGTCGACTCACGCCTCCTCGAAGATCTCTTCCCCGCTCGTTAGGTCATGAGTGTACTTGCAACGTGTAAAGCCGCCACCCGGTATTAGATGAGGAAAGTGGACACGATAGATAAGTTCCCCGAATAACCTGACCTGAATAACAAGGTAGGGGGGCCTTTTCTCAATTACCAAGCCATGGAATGGCGCCGGTTTGGGACCTCTCTTCCACTGCACACGGTACGGGCAGAGCGACGGGTCGTTCCTCGCAAGCGCTTCTCTGATCGGGCTAAACACATGGCCGAAGATGGCTGCTCCCAAGTGCAGCGCGAGATACTCATAGACGATCTTCAGCACCGCTATGCCTGCTCCTTGCAGTCTCTCTTCTCCGCCATCGAAGCGGACGACGAGTCGCCTTGCGTCAAGTGCCGGATCGACGCCAGTGACAGTCCATTTGACAATGTCGAATCCCGGAGCAACCGTCGCTCGGGTATCTTCCGGGGCCTCGTCGAACCCCCGCAGTGCCTCCCTGACCTGGCTCGAACACAATCCCTCCCTCTGAAGCATCTTCTCGAGCGCCATGTGGGCTTCTTCGGTCTGAAGAATTAGGGAACCATCCGCCTGTTTCGACCCACTAACCTTAAAGCGTCCCTGTTTGTATGTTCCTTTCGCCGGGCCACGCTCGCTCTGAGCGACGAACTCCTGTCCCTGAGAAATGCTGTGGAAGAGTTGAGGCAGTTGGCTCTTCAGGTTGCCAATGACGAGGCGCACCGCCGGGTCTTTCTTCAGATCTGCCTCGTACTGCCCCAAAGTGCTGTTACACGGTTTGCAGAGAAAGTGACTCGTAAGCACACCACCAATGGACTCTGGGATCAGGTGTTCCTCGGTCAGGCTACCCGTCTCGGTGGATCGCCCTTCGCGGCAACACAGAACGCATCGACCATCCGGCCAGTCTACCTCCATAATGGATGCCTCCCCGAGTATACCAACGCAAAACAAGTTAGCTGAATAAGGCCGATTCAGGCCTCTTCGCCCCGAAGATTCGGCGAGTAATCAATGCTCCCCACCCTTGCCTGCAAGAACTCGAATCCCGCGGCAGGATAGATTAGGGCGAGCATCACTGTTTCCTCTTCAGGATCGAGGGCAACATTTGCCGGATCAAACCCGCCGTAAAACACCATCGTCGAGTCACTGTCCGGCGAGAACGCGGCGAGAGGCTCACAGTAGAGCGCGAGGACCGACGTCGGTGAAACAACATGCGGATTTTCCAACAGGTGCACTTGATGGATCTCGCCATTCGGCCAAAGGAGTCGGACCGCAGGTCCATGTGACGAGGGCGTCAGTTCGGGGACCGCCTGCCTAAGCTGGGCGCGGACGAAAAAGGAGCCAACGATCTTGACCGCTTCTGGGATAGAGCCGGGCAAGCTGAGCGCTAGCAGGAAACCGGATGCAGGCTTACCCGCCGAACGCACCGGCTCAAAATCGGAGAGACCATGGCACATCAGGGTGAACACGTGTCCCGATGCTTCCCTGATTGGAGTGGACCTCTTCCGAATCACAGTGAGAATCTTCCCGTCTTGAGAGAAGTGCACTTCTCCGTCGGCATGGTAGGTGAACTTCACCCGGTGGCTGACTGTTTTCCCTGTCCGTTCGAGGCTAACTTGCTGCGGCCCGCCCCCGGCTTTCAGCACCGGCCGCGCCAGCAAGCCATGTCGGTGTTTGAAGTACGGAAGATGAACAAAAAGGCTGCCGTCGCGTTTGCTCCAGCCGATCTTAAGGACTTTGCAGTGCTCCGTCGAGGTGCGAACAGAAACAGTGGTTCTCTCTTGTCGATGTGCGATCAATTGGGTCTCAGGGGCGGGATCGCAGAAGCGTGGCATGACCTGTTCCTCGGGATAAGGTATAAAGGCATATTATCCCTCCGACGACGGCGCTGTGTCGGCTTCGCCTTCTGGAATCGTGGCGGTTGTCGGGCTGGTCGACCACCTGCCTTTTGTGCAGGTGACCCGCCAGTGACGCACTGAAAACACTCGCTCGGATGCCGCCGCGATCTGCCGAGTGGCACCGGGTCCGGAAAGCAGCAGCTACAAAATCGACTACAGCGGATTTTGGCGAGTCCTGAAAAGACAGGTAATTGCTTGATTTCATTAGTCGGGGCGGTCAGATTTGAACGCCCGACCCCCTGCGCCCAAGGCAGGCGAAAGCGCCTGCCCCACGTAGTTCAGCCGAAGTCAGGACGTCGCAATCGCGCCGGGCGGGACGCCGGCGCCGGTTTCCACGGCCTTGGCGGCCGCGCTCAGATCGCTGGCGGCGACGGCGATGCGCTCGGTCGCGTCGCCCTGAACTTCGAGAAACGTTTTGGTTCCGGAAGGCGCGACACATCCGCGCAGAAAGGCGCGCCTCGTCTGGATCAGTTTTACCACGGGTTGGCCGCTGGATACCGGGGCCGCGCGCAGGCCGTCGATGTCCAGGCTCTTGACGTCGTCGCAGACAATGGCCGGGCGCGCTTCGCCCGCCGCAGCGCCGAACTCGATACCGCGCAGGCGGAGGTCCTTGACGTGGCGGCAGTAGAGGCCGTACGACGGCAGGCGGCCGAACATGCGCGCCTCGGGGTAGGAACGCTCTTGCTCGGGGACCAGGCGGGCAGCCCATTCCTCCTTGCCCGCCTCTTCGCTGTCGATGCGGAGATGGCTCAGGGTAACGTCCTCGACATCGAAGCCCGGCAAGCCGGTGATGGAGTTGGTGAGGATGGCGCCGGTGGCGTGGACGTTTTCGATCATGACGCCTCGCAGCGTGCCGGGCGTGCCGTCGGGCCGCGGGCGGCGGTTGCCGCGGCGAATGAAGATGGGCGTCCGGACGTTCTGCATGCGGATATTCGAGATGACGACGCCCTCGATCCAGCCGCCGTCCACCATTTCCAGCGCGATACCGGAGATGACGCGGGCGCGCGGATCGACGCGCTCGTTGAAGATCACCGAATTGGTGAAGGTCACGTTCTCGAAGCCGCCCCGCGTGGCGGTGCCGAACTTCAGGCCGTTGCAGCAGCAGGTGAGCACGCAGTTGGTAATCGTGACGTTCCTGGTCACCCGCACCTCGCCGCCGTAAGGGTTTTCGCTCTTGAGGCAGATGGCGTCGTCGCCGGTGTCGATGAAGCAATCGGAGATGAACACGTTGCGGCAGCCGGTGGGGTCGATGCCGTCGGTGTTGGGGCCGATGACGGGGTTCTTGATGGCGATGCCGCGGATGAGGACGTTGTCGCAGTTGACGGGGCGCAGGGTCCAGCCGGAGGCGTTCTCGATGCGCAGGTCTTCGATGCGGAGGTTGCGGCAGCCGGCGAACTCGACCAGCGGCGAGGCGCGGTCGAGCGGCTTCCAGTCGTACGTCGCGACGTCCCGCCAGGCGTCTTCGGGCGGCGGCACGGCGCGCCCGCTGGGGACCCAGAAGGCGGGACCCTGGCCGTCGATGCGGCCGGGACCGGCCAGGCCGACGTTTTCGGCGTCGCGCGCGAAGACCAGGTGCTTCTGGTTGGCGTCGCCCTTTTCGGGCGGCCCGGGCTGGCGGTCGTAGTCCCCCAGGTTCTTGCTGCCGAGCAGCGTGGCGCCGGCTTCCAGGTAGAGCGTGACGTTGCTCTTCAGCACCACCGTGCCGGACAGGTAGACGCCCGGAGCGAGGTACACGACGCCACCGCCGGCCTGGTGGCAGGCATCGATGGCGGCGTTGATGGCGCGGTGCGCGAGTGTCAAGCCGTCGGTGGCTGCGCCGAAGTTCTTCACGTCGAAGATTCCGGCGCCGGCGGGCCCGGGCTGTGCCGCGCCGAGGCTCAGGCCGGCGGGCGTCAACTGGAGCAGGTCTCTGCGATTCATTTCGCACTCTCCTTCAGTCGGTTACATTGCATCATGCCACAACCACGGAGTAGACTCTTACGCCAGGGAGGTTTTCGCCATGAGTTGGCAGCGATTGGCTCTGGTTCTCGTTCTGGCTGTGGTTCTTGCCGCCCCTTCCGCGGCGCAGGTGCTTTACGGAACACTGGTGGGCACGGTGGAAGACCCTTCGGGCGGTGTTCTGCCCGGAGCCGCCGTCGCCGCGACGAACGCGCTCACCGGGTTGAAACGGGAAGCGAAGACCGACGACCGCGGCGATTATCGATTCACCGACCTGCCGCCGGGCACCTACGATGTTGCCGTCACGCAGACCGGCTTCGCCGTCTTTCGGCGCACCGGAGTGGTTGTGCCTGTCAATGCGGTGGTGCGGGTCAACGTGCAGTTACGCCTGGGCGAGACCACCGAGAGTGTCACCGTCGCCGGCGCCGCGGCCGCGCTCCAGGCCGACCGCGCCGACGTCAGCACCGAAATCGGCAAGCGCGAGCTGACCGACCTTCCCGTGGGCGGCTTCCGCAACTATCAGTCGCTGTTCAAACTCGTGCCCGGCTTCACGCCGCCCGCGGGCGCCCATTCGCTGGCCGGCAACCCGGGCGGCGCGCTGGTGACCAACGTCAACGGCACCAGTTACAGTAACAACAACACGCGCATCGACGGCGTCAGCGCAACTTACCTGTGGCTGCCGCACATCACGGCTTACGTGCCGCCGCTGGAGTCAATCGGCGCGGTGAACATCGTCAGCGGCAGCTACGATGCCGAGCAGGGGTTCGTGGGAGGCGCCGTGGTGAGCGTGGACATCAAGTCCGGCACCAACGAATTCCACGGCAGCGCGTTCGAATACCACACCAACAGCCGCTTGCGCGCCAGAAACTTCTTCTACCCGCCCGGCCAGAAACAGGCCAAGAGTCTGGTGAATCAGTTCGGCGCGACGCTCGGCGGCCCGGTGGCGAAGAACCGGCTGTTCTTCTTTTTCAGCTTCGAGGGGATGCGGCAGCGCGAGAGCTACTCGCGGTACGCCACCGTTGCCACCATGGAGCAGCGGGCGGGCAACTTCGCCGGCCTCGGCGTGCGTCTGTACGATCCGCTCACCGGGAGCGCCGATGGAAGCGGCCGGCAGGAGTTTGCGGGCGCGGCGATACCGGCCAGCCGCATCAGTTCCATCTCGAAAAAGCTGATCGCGCTGCTGCCGGCTCCGAACCTGGCCGAGACCAGCGCTAACCTGTTCGTCTCGGCCCCGCTCATCTTCAACAAGAACAACTACGACCTCAAGATGAACTGGAATCCCTCGTCGCGCGCCGGCTTGTTCGGCCGCTACAGCCAGTTCGGCTACACGCTGGAAGACCAGCACGTGCTCGGACAAGCCGGAGGCACGGGCGCTGCCAGCGGGTTTCCGGGCGACGACGGCGGAACCGTGCGCAGCGCCACCATCGGCGGCACCTACACCGTGACGCCTTCCTTCCTCATCGACGGCCACGCCGGCTACACGCGCCAGGTGCAGTTGGGCCAGGACAAGTTCTATGGGACCAACGTCGGTCTGGACGTGCTCGGGATCCCCGGCACCAACGGTCCGGATATTCGCCAGAGCGGATTCCCGGGTTTCTCGGTCAGCAGCTACGAGGGGTTCGGAAATCCGGTTACATCCAGCCCGCGCTTTCGCTGGGACAATCAATTTCAGTACGCCGCCAACGCCGGCTGGACGCGCGGAGCGCACAATCTGCGCGGGGGCTGGGAACTGGCGCGGCAGGCGATGAACCGTTTTCAGCCGCAGTCCGGCTTTGGCCCTCGCGGCGGATTCAGTTTCGCCGGCGGCGTCACGGCGCTGCGCGGCGGCACGGCGCCCAACCAGTTCAACTCGTGGGGCGCTTTCTTACTCGGGCTGCCCTCCAGTCTGGGCAAGAGTCTACAGACGCTGAACCCGGGCTGCACGCGCCAGTGGATCGACAGCCTTTATTTCCGCGACCAATGGCACGCCAGCCGCAACCTCACCATCAATCTCGGGCTGCGCTGGGAGTATTACCCGATGGTCACGCGGGACCACCGCGGCATCGAGCGCTACGATCCGGCGATCAACAAGGTGCTGGTCGGCGGCGTGGGCCAGGTTCCCCAGGATACGGGCGTCAAAGTCAGCAAGAAACTGTTCGCCCCGCGCGTCGGCATCGCCTACCGGTTCGGCTCGAAACTGGTCCTTCGCGCCGGCTATGGCATCAGCATCGACCCCTATTCGGTAGCTCGGCCTCTGTTCGAGGCCTACCCGCTGGTGATCACCAGCACCTACAACGCTGCCAACACGTATGTCGCGGCCGGGTCGCTCGAGAAGGGCATTCCGCCCATGCCGCCGCTCGATCTCGGCAACGGCATCATCGACCTGCCGGGCACGGTGGCCGACACAACCATTGAGCAGAACTTTCGCCGGGGCTACATCCAGTCCTTCAACTTCACCGTGCAACGCGAACTTCCGTTCGGCTTCACGGGTCAGGCGGGCTATGTAGGCTCGCGGAGCATCCGGCAGAGCGCGCTGATCAATATCAACGCGGCCGCACCGGGCGGGGGCGCGGCGGGGCAACCGCTCATGATTCGCTTCGGACGCAGCGCCGCCACCAGCGTGCACACGCCGGGTTTCACGTCAAACTACAACTCGCTTCAGGCGAAGCTCGAGCGCCGCTTTTCAGCCGCCTGGCTGGCGACGTTCTCCTACACCTTCTCCAAGTCCATCGCCTACGGCGCCAACAGCGACAGCGGCATGTTCTTCCAGACTCGGTCGGCCTTTGAGCGGAACCGGGCGATTACCAGCTTCGACCGGCCGCACAATTTCCAGGCTTCGCTGGTCGCCGAGTTGCCTTTCGGCAAGGGCAAACGGTGGCTGAGCGGCGGCATTCTGGCCCTGCTGGCTGGCGGCTGGCAGGCCAACTCCGTGTTCAGCTCCTACACCGGCACGCCCTTCACCGTGTCCTCGGCAGGGACCTCTCTCAACGCGCCGGGTAACAGCCAGGTGGCGGACCTGGTGAAGACAAGGGTCGAAAAACTGGGCAATGTCGGCCGTGGCAGCTCCTTCTTCGACCCCTTCGCCTTCCGCGCCGTCACCGAGCCGCGCTTCGGCACCGCGGGGTTGAACATCCTGCGCGGGCCCGGGGTCGTCAACCTGGACAGCGGCCTTTTCCGCGACCTCTACGCGCGCGAACGCTGGAAAGTGCAGTTCCGCGCCGAAGCGTTCAATGTCACGAACACGCCGCACTTCGGCAACCCGGGTGCAAGCGTTTCGAGCATGATTCTCAACGCGGACGGCAGCATCCGTTCGCTCGGCGGCTACACCGAGGTAACCAGCGCGAGCGGCGAGCGGCAGTTCCGATTCGCCCTGCGCATATCTTTCTGAGGAGGACGGCTTTGAAATACATCCTGATACTGTCGGCCGCCGCCGTGCTGTTGGCCGTCGCGCCGCTCGAGAAAGACGACGGCTATCGCGGAATCTGGTATTACAACCAGCCCTCGAAAGACGAGTTCGTCTACAAGTACAGTGGCGGCTTCGCCACCTACCCGCAGCAACAGTCGCCCATCGCCGTCTATTCGAAGGCGGCGAACAAGACCTTCTTCTGCTATGGCGGCACGGTGAAAGGCAAGCAGGAATTGCTGCACATGGTGTCGTACTACGACCACGGCACGGCCCAAGTTCCCCGCCCGCGCATCCTGCTCGACAAGAAAACCGAGGACGCGCACGACAACCCGGTCATGTCCATCGACGAAGCCGGATACGTCTGGATTTTCTCGAATTCGCACGGCACCTCGCGCCCGTCGTTCATCTATCGCGGCACGAAACCCTACTCGATCGACGAGTTCGACCTGATGTGGCAGGGCAACTTCTCCTACGGCCACCCGTGGCGCATCCCCGGGACGGGTTTCCTGTTCCTGCATACTCGTTATGAGAACGGCGGGCGCAGCCTGTTCTGGATGACCAGCCCGGACGGCGCGAAGTGGGACCAGCCGCAAAAACTCGCCCGGGTCGATCTGGGCCACTACCAGATCACCGCACAGCAGGGCGCGCGCGTGGCGAGCGCTTTCAACTACCATCCGGTGCCCACCGGCTTGAACGCTCGCACGAACCTGTATTACCTGGAGACCGGCGATATGGGCCGGACCTGGAAGACCGCGGACGGCCGCACCGTCGCGCCGCCCCTGACCAGGGCCGACAGCCCCGCGCTGGTTCACGACTACAAGGGCGAAGGGCTGCTGGTCTACCTGAAGACCGTGCAGTTCGATGCGGCCGGCCACCCGGTGATCCTGTACCTGACCAGCAAGGGCTACGAGTCGGGGCCGAAGAACGATCCCCGCACCTGGCGCACGGCCCGCTGGACCGGCAAGAGCTGGGAGATTCGCGATGTCACGCGCTCGGACCACAACTACGACTTCGGCTCGCTTTACATCGAGCCCGGCGGCGTCTGGCGCGTCATCGCACCTACCGAACCCGGCCCGCAGGCCTATTGCACCGGCGGCGAGATGGTGATGTGGCTCAGCCGCGACCAAGGGAAAACCTGGACGCGCGTCAAACAACTGACCCGCAACAGCCCGCGCAATCACACCTACGCCCGCAAGCCCGTGAACGCGCACCCGGACTTCTATGCGCTGTGGGCCGACGGCGACGCCAAGAAGCCGTCGGAGTCGTTCCTCTACTTCACCAACCAGAGCGGCTCGCGGGTGTGGCGGTTGCCCGGCGTGATGAGGGACGAATTCGCCAAACCCGAATAAAAGGGGCGCCGTGTCCTACAATGGGAACAGTCGAGTCCCATGCACGATCTCTCCTTTTTTCGCGGCAATCTGGAAGCCATCGCGGCGCGGCTGGCCACGCGCGGGTTCGAGTTGAACCTGGAAGAATTCCGGTCGCTGGACGCCGAGCGTCGCGCGGCGCTGGCCGAGACGGAAGGGTTAAAGGCCTTGCGCAACGCCGAGAGCGTGGAGATAGGCAAGCTGCGCAAGCAGGGCGTCGATACCAGCGCGCGCCAGCAGAAGGTGCGCGAAGCCGGCGAGCGCATTACGTTGCTGGACCAGAAGGCCGCCGAACTGGAAGAGAGATTCCGGCTGTTGTTGGCGTCGGTTCCGAACCTGCCGCACGAATCGGTGCCGGCGGGGCGGAGCGAGCGAGACAACGTCGAAATCCACCGCTGGGGTGAACCGCGCCAGTTCGATTTCGAGCCCAAGGCGCACTGGGATCTGGGCCCGGAGATGAAGATCCTGGACCTGGAGCGCGCGGCGAAGATCGCGGGCGCGCGGTTTGCGGTTTACTGGGGCGGGGGAGCGCGGCTGGAGCGCGCGCTGATCAACTTCATGCTCGACGTGCACACGCGCGAGCACGGTTACACGGAAGTGCTGCCGCCGTTCCTGGTCAACTCGGCGAGCCTGTACGGCACGGGCCAGTTGCCGAAGTTCGCTCAGGACCTGTTCAAGCTCGAGGGAACCGACTTCTGGCTGACGCCGACGGCCGAAGTGCCGGTGACGAACCTGTTCCGGGACGAGACGCTGGACGGGGACCGGCTGCCGATTAAGCTGTGCGCTTATACGCCGTGCTTCCGCAGCGAGGCGGGCAGTTACGGGCGCGACGTGCGGGGCATCATCCGGCAGCACCAGTTTCAGAAGGTGGAACTGGTGAAGTTCACGCGCGCCGACCAGAGCTACGACGAACTGGAGAAGCTGACCGGAGACGCCGAAGACATCCTGAAGCGGCTGGGACTGCCGTTTCGGAGAGTGGTTCTGTGCACCGCGGACACCGGGTTCTCGTCGGCGAAGACTTACGATATCGAAGTCTGGCTACCGGGGCAGAACGCCTACCGCGAGATCTCCTCGTGCTCGAACTTCGAGGCGTTTCAGGCGCGGCGCGCGGGCATCCGGACGAAGTCCGGCAAGGGCAAGGCGGAATTCGCGCACACGCTAAACGGCAGCGGGCTGGCGGTCGGCCGAACCTGGGTCGCGGTGGTCGAAAACTTCCAGCAGGCCGACGGCAGCGTGCTGGCGCCCGAGGCGCTGCGGCCCTACCTGGGCGCCGAGCGTATTACGCCGCAGGGCGAATATCGGTAGGCGGCGGAACCCGTTCACACCAGTAAAAAACAAAGATAAAAGTCTCTAAGTGATTGCAGGTTAGTAAGTTAGCCTGTGTGGGTGGGTTGCGCAGACAGTCGGAAGGCGGAAACCTATCGCTAGAATGTGGGTAGCAGCAGGGCTAAACCTGTCGGCCCGGTTTCGTGGCGTTACGCCGCGAGGCCGGGCCGAGCGCTTTTTTGGAGGCTTTCCGGTATGCAAACATCCCGATTCTGGCGGCTGGCCGCGAGGACATTTCTCGCAGTAGCGTGTCTTCCCGCATGGGCCGCGCCATCACTGACGACCATTCAAGACGTGCTGTACAAGGCCAACGGAGAGAGATTCAGCGGCATCGCGGTTATTGAATGGAGCAGCTTCGAGGCGGCCG
>JAUYBU010000219.1 GCA_030693045.1 Bryobacterales bacterium
CCTACTCGAAGGAGTTTACGTCCTGGAAGCCCCCGGCGTCGCGGGGCCCCTCACGCTGGTGCCGTTCTACGCCCGCGCCCACCGGGCCGAAGACAACCGCTGGCTGACCTTCCTGCCGCTGAGTTCGCAGCGGTAGGCAGCACTGCGGCCACGGGGCGCGGCGCACTCGCCCCGGGGCGCCCGGTCGTTCCCCTGACTGGAACATCTCCGTTTTCTGTTCCATCTTGTGGAACGACTCGCCAAATCCCCGTGCATTCGTCTTCGATTGAGTTCATATTGCCATAGGGGATCTTTATGCGCCTAGCGAAAGTGTGTTGTTTCGAGTGTCTCGTCTTGTTGGCGGCGACCTGGACGGCGCCGGCCCAGACGACGTTTGCAACCATCACCGGGACCGTCAGCGACCCCACCGGGGCCATGATCCCGAATGTCAGCGTGGAAGCCGTGCATACTGCAAGCAACTACCGGTACGCGGTACAGTCCAACGATGCGGGCGTGTACACCCTGGCGCAGCTCCGCGGCGGGCAATACACGCTGCGGGTGCGCGCCACCGGCTTCAAGGAGTACGTGGTCCAGAACATCGGGCTGGTGTCGCGCGACCAGCGGCGCATCGACGTCCGGCTGGATCTGGGGGCGCTGGAGGCGACCGTGGAGGTGAGGGCCGGCGTCGGGCTGATCGAGACGGAAACGGCGCGCATCAGCGACACGAAGGACGCCAGGGCGCTCAACACCTTGCCGCTCAACACGCGCTCGCTCACCAGCTTCTTGCAGTTGGCGCCGACGGTTCAGCTCGCCACCGGCGACCGCGCCACCATCCGCTTCGCCGGCAGCCGCAACAACCAGGAAAACCAGAGCATCGACGGCATCAGCTTCAACAATCTCTACGACGGCACGCGCATCGGGCCGTTGCAGGGCTACATCGAGAGCTTCCAGGAAGTGCGGGTCGATTCGGCCAACAACACCGCGGAGTTCGGGGCGGTCGGGCAGGTGACGGTGATCTCGAAGTCGGGCACGAACCGGCTGCACGGCAGCGCGTTCGACTATTACGATTCCAGCGGGTTCGCCTCGCGCAACCCGTTCTCGCTCACCAAAGGATCGTACGTGAACCACACGCCCGGCGTCTCGGCGGGCGGGCCGATATTGTTTCCGAAGCTCTACAACGGCAAGAACAAAAGCTTCTTCTTCGCCTCCTGGGAAGGCGCCAAGGGCAGCCAGCAGTACTCGCTGCTGAACCCCACCGTACCCCTGGAGCCCTGGCGGAGCGGCGATTTCTCCGCCCTCGCGCCGGGCGCCATCGTGCGCGACCCGATGGCCAACAACACCCCGTTCGCGAACAACCGGATCCCCGCCACGCGGATCAACCCGGTGGCGAAGAAGATCCAGGACCGCTTTTACCCGCTGCCGAACTTCGGCGATACCACGCGGCTGGTGAGCCAGAACTACCGAGAGCTGAAGAGCCGGGCGTTTCAGCCCAACACCTATTGGACCGTCCGCGGCGACCACCGTTTCTCGGAGAAGGCCTTCCTCTTCGGCCGCCTCACCTGGAACCACTCCGAGAGCAACCCGTACGAAGGCAACTTGCCGACCATCGGGCAGCGCTGGCAGATCCGCGACACCCGGGCCGTCAACATCTCCTACACCCACACCTTCCGGGCGAACCTGATCAACGAGCTCCGCTGGGGCCTGGCCTTCAACGACAATCCCCGCCACGGACCGGTGATGGGCCTGGCGCTGGTGAAGGACCTTGGCCTGGAGGGGTTGATGGACAACCTGCCCGACATCCAGGGGCTATTCAAGGTGAGCTTTTCGGGGCTTGGCCTGACGGGGCTCAGCCAGCAGGACTGGAAACACCCGGGCTTCAAGAACTACCCGCAGCAGATCCAGGAACAGCTTAACTGGTTCCGCGGCCGCCACACCCTGAAGGCGGGCGTGCAGTCCTCGCGCGTCTACTTCGCCGATGGCCAGGCGCCGGCGGCGCTGTTTGGCTCGGCCACGTTCTCGAACCGGTTCACCGGCTACCCGTACGCGGACTTTCTGCTTGGCATCCCCACCACCAGTTCGCGCGCGTCGGCGCCGCTGGTGGTGGAGCGGCTCCGCTGGGGCTGGGACTTCTTCGTCGCCGATGAGTTCAAGGTCACGCCCCGGCTGACGCTCAACTTGGGGCTGCGGTACGAATATCACCCGGGCTGGATCGAGGCCAACGGGCGGCAGGGTATGTTCGACATCGGAAGCGGCAAGATCGTGGTGCCCGACGGTTCGCTCAGCCTGGTCAGCCCGCTGCTCCCGCGCAGCTACGTGGAGGTGGTGGAGGCCAAGACGCTCGGCCTCCCCGGCAGCACCCTTCTCCGCAGCGACATGAACAACTTCGCCCCGCGCATCGGCGTGGCGTGGCGGCCGTTTGGCGCCAACACCGTGCTCCGCGCCGGCTATGGCGTGTTTTACGACGTCGGTCCCGCGCGCATCCGCGACACGGGGGCCTTCGCGCTGGACGAGCCCGCCTTCACGAACCCGACCCCGACGCCCGTCGTCGTCCTGCCCCGCGTGTACCCCGCGGGTTCGGGGAGCCTCGCCTCCATCAATATCCCGGCGGCGTGGAACCCCGGCCTGCGGACCCCCTACAGCCAACAGTACAACGCCACCATTGAACATCAGCAATGGAACACCGGGTTCCGCATCTCTTTCGTGGGAACCAACCAGCGCAAGGGCGAATATGGCTACAACATCAACCAGCCGCTTCCGGACACCCGGGTGTACGCCGACAAGGGGCGCATGTTCCCGCGCTACCCGGCGCTGACCTATCTGACCAACGGCGCCGGGCACCAGTACAATTCGCTGACCCTGGAGGCCGAGCGGCGTTCGACGAAGGGCCTGGCATACCAGGCTTCCTACGTGCTCGCGCGCGACATCGGCGACCTGGAGCGCGAGTACACGCCGGAGAACGCCTACGACCGCCGGCGCGAGCGGGCCGTCTGGGACGACATCCCGACGCACCGCTTCACCGGCAACTGGATCTATGAGCTGCCGTTCGGCAAGGGCCGGCCGCTGTTCGCGTCCGCCGGGCGCCTGGTGAACGCAATCGCCGGCGGGTGGGAGCTGAGCGGCATCTTAATCAAGCAGACCGGGCAGTTCCTGACGCCGCTGTGGACGGGCGCCGACCCCACCGGGACGGCGTTCACCTCCAGCCGCACGCCGGCGCAGCTCACCATCCGGCCGGACATCCTGCGGGACGCCAATCTGCCGTCCGGGCAGCAGTCGGTGAACCGCTGGTTCGATGTGAGCGCCTTCGCGGCTCCGCGGGCGGGCGCGTTCGGCAGCTCTTCGCGGGGCGTCATCAAGGGGCCGGGCATGACCACGCTGCACACCGGCCTGGCGAAGCAGTTCACCCTGCGCGAAGGTCTGAAGCTGCGCACGGAGCTCACCGCCACCAATGTTCTGAACCACCCGAACTGGTCGAACCCCGCCACCAACATCACCTCGGCCGCTTCGGCGGGCATCATCTCAGCCGTGGGCGGGGTCTCGGACTCCGATCAGCCGGGGGTTCGAAAACTGAGGGCCGGATTGCGGCTGGAGTGGTAGGAAGAAAAAGGCGGTAGAGAATGAGCATACCCCGGGTGGCGATTTTCGCCCTTTTGCTGGCTGGAGCGGCGGTGGCCGCCGGCGACGGCTTCGTTTTGATCCGCGGAGGCGAGTTCCAGGCCGGGGACGTCGTCACCACGAAGAGAGAAAGGGTGCGCCTGGACGATTTCGAGATCCTCGATCACCCGCTCACCCACGAGGAGTACGCGGTATTCGTGCGGGAGGCTGGGTTCCGGCCGCCTCCCCACTGGAAGGACCGCCGCATCCCGGCGGGGATGGAGAAAATGCCCGTCGTCTTCGTCAACCGCTACGACGTCACGGCCTACCTGGAGTGGCGCACGAAGAAAGAAGGGCGCGTCTACCGGCTGCCGGGCAGCGGCGAATTCGAGTACGCCGCGCGCGGCGGGCTCGCCGGGAAGAAATACCCGTGGGGCGACGAGGAGCCATCGGCGCAGCGCGCGAACCTGGATATCAAGACCGAACGGACCCCCACCGAATGGGGGCGCTACCTGAAGCCGGTGAAGTCCTACCCGCCGAACGGGTACGGGCTCCACGACATGGCCGGCAACGTCTGGCAGATCACCACCTTGATGCTCGACCCCGGCCGCACCGGCGACAAGTACCGCGCCCGGCCGGTGGACATCGAGCGCGCGATGCTCGGCGGAAGCTGGCTGCGTTCGGCGCCCTACCTGCGCTGTGGCTTCCCGGCCTACCATTCCCCGGGCACCCGGCACCCGGACGTGGGCTTCCGCCCGGTACGGGAGCCGGGCGGCTCCACCGCCTTCCGAACCGACGTGCGCCGCCTGGCGGGTGTCCCGCAGGGGACCGGCCGGGTCTATCTGAGCTGGACGTTTCTGCCCGGCGACAGCCCCTCGGCGGGTTTCAACGTCTACCGGACGACGCGCCGGGACGCGGCCGGGTTCCGAGTGAACCAGAAACCGGTCGCCGATTCGACGAACTTCATCGACACGACGGCGAGGGACGGCGTGCTCCATTACTACCGCGTCCGTTCGGTGGACGGCGCCGGCCGTGAAGGCCCTCCTTCGGAGTGGTTCGGAGTGAAGGGCTCGCCTCAGGCCACCGGCCTGCTGATGGAGTTCCGCCCGCTGGCCCGGCCGGGCACCATCAACGTGACCTTCGGCGACCTGGACGGGGACGGCCTCGAGGACTGCGTATTCAAGTTCAACAATGGCCTCTCGGAGGGGGCCCTGGATCCCGGCCAGCCCGTGGAACTGGAGGGCTGGCACAGCGACGGCCGCCAGTTGTGGCGGCAGCCGCTGATCCACGCCGACCGCATCTGGGGCAACTCGTCGAACGTGCCCTTCGCGATCGCCGACTTCGACGGCGACGGCAAGGGCGAAGTAGCCACGCTCACCGAACGCGGCTACGAGCGTATGCTGACGCTGCTGGACGGCTGGACCGGCCGCCCCATCCGCAGCGTGCCCTGGCCCGAGATGCTCACCGACCAGGCCCGCAGCTCGATGCGGATGCACCTGGCCCCGGCGCGGCTGGACGGCCGGAACACGGCCATCGTCACGCAGACGGGCCTGTACGACAACGAAGTGATCACGGCTTTCGACGGCAATCTGCGGCAGCTCTGGGAGTTCCGCAGCACCATGGAGACGAGCGGCAGCGCCGGCCACCGCCTCAAGATCGCCGACATCGACGGGGACGGCAAGGACGAGGTGTTCGACGGCACGACGCTGCTGAACTCGGACGGCACCCTGCGGTGGTCCATCTACCGCGGCCACGCCGACATCGTGGACGTGGGCCACATTCTGGCGGGCCGCACGCCGCTGCAGGTGTTCTTCGCCATCGAGACCCTCACGCACGCGGGCGTGTACGTGGTGGACGCGCTCTCCGGCAAGATCCACTGGAAGCTCACCCACGAGGAGGACCCACGCTGGTGGCATTCGCACCGCGGCTGGGCGGCCGAGATCTGGGAGGGCTCGCCCGGCATGGAGCTGGTGGCCAACCGCGACGGCCACGCCACGCAGGACATCGTGGTGCTCACGAGCGAGGGTAAAATCCTCGCCGAGGGGTTGAACGTGCGCTACACGCCGATCGAGTGGGACGGCGACCCGGTGCGCGAGCTGATGACCGGCAACGGCGCCAGCCTCTCGAAGTTCGATGGGAAGAAGTTCGTGCCGATCCCCGGGGCCCGCGTGGCTGAGCGTCCCAGGAGCAGTTGCAGCTCGCCCGCGGACCGCTTCGGCGACTTCCGCGACGAGATCATGTGCATGACGCCCGTCGCGGACGGCCGGTTCGGCGTGCAGATCTACCTTCCTGCCAGCCTGATTCACACACGGGCGGTATCGCGTCCGAGATCGCAGCCGGCCGAGGAGTGAGAAAGAGCCGGGATGGGATATGCTCTAACTTGTCCCCTTCCATTCGTCACTTCGGCAGGAGAGGATTCACGGGCTTTACAGCGGTCATTGGGGCGGCGCGGAGCCACGCGAACCCCGTGGTTGCCGTGTTCGACTGGATTCGCGTGACCTGAATCGGCGCATGCGACAGACATTGAACGCGCTCGACATCCTGACGCTTCTCGCCTACGCGGCGATGCTGGTGGGCATCGCCCTGTACCACTCCCGCAAGATCCGCGCCCGCGACGACTATTTCCTGGCCGGGCGCTCGATGAGCCGCTGGCCCATCGCGCTCAGCATGTACGTGGCGCTGTTCAGCACCAACACGTTCGTCGGCGTCATCGGCTGGGTGAACCGGCCGGAGGGCACGCTCTGGATCGGGCTGCAGAACATCGGCATGATCCTCGCCGTCCCGCTGGTGGTGCGGCTGTAC
>JAUYBU010000079.1 GCA_030693045.1 Bryobacterales bacterium
ACATGGAATCGCAAATCCAGGTTCCGTTCGAGGCCGCGGGCACAGCGCTGGCGATCGCGCTCGAGACCGCCGGCGGACGCCAGACCTTGGGAGTTCCGCTTCGCGACGCGTCTCCGGCGGTCTTCGTGGACCGCGACGGCGCACCCATGGTGCTCGACGCCGACCGCGGCGTGCTGCTCGACGCCATGACTCCGGCGCGTTCGGATACCCGAATCCAGATCCTGGCGACCGGTCTGGGCCGCGTGCAACCGGAATGGCCCACAGGGTTGGCCGCGCCCCTGGACTCTCCGCCCCGAGTGGTAGCCCCGGTGAAAGTTTACCTGGACCGCGCGCCGATCGAAGTGACGCGCGCCACCCTGGCCCCCGGCTATATCGGCTTCTACCTGGTGGAAGTGCAGCTTCCGGAAATCGTCAACGCCGGCCCGGCCGAACTCTACATGGAAGCCGGCGGCCAGCCCAGCAACCGCGTCCGCATCTACCTGCAGCCGTAGCCGCCACGCGGGACAGCAGGCCGTTTGGCCTTGCCGCAACACGCGGCCGAGACCGCCCGCGCCGCGGCCTGCCAAGTAACACTTCTCTTGACCCCTTCTCCTCACACGCCAGCAGGTTGATGGATGGCTCTATTGCCCGTGAGAAATCAGCGTGAGGCCCGGCACGCCCAGGTAATCGTTGCGGTTATGGGTGATCAGCGGTGCGCCGACGAGCAAGGCCGTGGCCGCAATCCAGGCGTCGACACAATCGATCCGCCGGCCGCACGCCTGAGCGGCGACGGTTACCTCTGCCCATTTCGCGCATAGATCACGGTCGTACGGCAGAACGACAAAACGCTCCAGATATTCGCGCAAGCGTTTTCGGCGGGCCTCGCCCCAGCGGGCTTCGAGCGCCCATCGATCCAATTCCGCCAGGGTCATAAACGAGATCATCGGCGTCCGGTCTGCGAGGTCCGGAAGGTACTGGAAGGCGGTCGGATGGCTCTTGAAGAGATAGGAAACTACGTCGGTATCGACGACGACGGTAGCGTTCATGCGGCGCGGTCGGACCTGTCATGCCCGCGCCATTCGTGGAGGGCGGCCAGGAATTCCTCGATGGGCTCGTCCTCCGGCCAGAAGTCCCCCAACAAGACTTTGGGATCGTGGATGGGGCCCTTCCCCTGTTGGGCGATCAATTCGTCGACCGTGGGGCTGGCGTAGAAATTGTACCGAGGATCGTTGGTTCTGTCCATCTTGGGCCTCCGCACTTTGAGTATAGCGACTTAATCATATAGCGTCTGGGCTTCGCGTTGGGCGAACGCCTCGGCCGCCGCTCCGGCGACTCCCGGGTGCGGATCGAGCGCGACCTTCACGACCGCCATGGTAAGGTTGCGCGCTGGAAAGTGGTGCTGAATGACTGAAACCGGCGTTATCCCCGCCAATTTGCGGGGATAGGATTCGCCGTTGCCGCCATCTCCTGGGGACCGGCGGCGTCGGGACCCCTCCGGCGAGCCTGGCGGCGGGTAGAATGATGGCACGCTCGGCGCAGCGGAAGCGCCAGAAAACAGGTTGACGGGTTGATGGGGGGCCTACGGGGCGTAAGAAATCAGCGTCAAGCCGGTCACGCCGAGATAGTCGTTCCTGTTGTTGGTGAGCAGCGGGGCGTCGTGCAGCATCGCGGTGGCGGCGATCCAGGCATCGGCGCTCTCGATCCTGCGGCCGGCCGCTTGCGCCGCTACCATCACCTCAGCCCACTTGCGGCAGAGGTCCGGACTTGACGGTACCACAGTGAACCGTTGGAGAAACGTGCGGAGCAATTGAACTCGTTGGTTGCCCCACCGGTATTGAAGCATCCATCGCTCGATCTCGGCGACGGTCATGAACGAGATCAACGTGATGTGGCCGGCAAGTTCTGGATCGTAGCGGGAACCGAAAGGATGATTCTTGAAGACGTATGAAACGACGTCCGTATCGACGACGACTTTGGTCATGCGGACTGGTCAGTTCGCTTGTGGCCGCGCCATTCGCGGATCGTCGCCACGAATTCTTCGACGGACTCCTCTTCCGGCCAGAAGTTTCCGTGAAGCACGGACACGTCTGCGATAGGCCCCGTGCCCTGCTCGGCCATCAGTTGTTCGATGGAAGGGTGCCCGGACGCGGCGTACGGGACGGACGTGGGCCGGTCATGTGGCTCAGCGTCGCGATGCTTGAGATTCACTTTGGCCACGTTCTCACCTCGTCCCTTTAACTATACCAGGGAGATTCGAATCTATGTCCGAAAGCCTCATCCTGATGACCCAGGCGCAATATGCGCGCCATCGCAACAAGAGCCCCCAGTACATCGGCAAGCTGTACAAGGCCGGCATCCTCGTCATGCGCGGCCGCCTGGTGGACGTGGCCGCGTCCGACGCCGTGCTCGACGACAAGCCGTCCGGGAAGACCACGATGGACGGCCAGCCGCCCGCGAGCTACGCCCAGGCGAGGCTGGCCGACATGGTCTTCCGCGCGAAACTGCGCCGCCTGGAATTCGAGACCCGGCAAGGCAAGCTGATCGAGGCGGCCATCGTGAAGGAGCGCTGGGCGGCCATCCTGCTCGTGCTGAAGAAGCGCGTCTTGGCCGTACCGGACAAACTGGCGCCCGAGGTGACCGCCCTCACGGACGAGCGCCAGGTGCGCGACGCCTTGAAGCGCGAGATGCATGCCCTGCTGAAGGCAGTCCACTCCGACATCCAATATGCGCGTTGAGGAAATCCAGATGCTGGTGGTGGACGTTGTCCTGCCGCCGCCCGACACTACGGTTTCGCAGTGGGCAGACGAGAACCGCCGGCTCAGTTCCGAATCGGCCGCCGAGCGCGGCGAGTGGCGCACCGACCGGGCGCCGTATCAGCGGGCGATTATGGACGCTCTCAGCCCGAGCCATCCGTGCGAGCAGGTGGTGCTGATGAGCGGGGCGCAGTTGGGCAAGACCAGCATCC
>JAUYBU010000158.1 GCA_030693045.1 Bryobacterales bacterium
CGACAGAATCCGGGAACACTCCGGGCTGATTTTGCGGAACCATCGCTTGGCCTCGGGGCGTAGCGCAGCATCGCCGCGGCCAAAACGCGAAATCGTCGCGCCACGCAAAGAAACAAAGATTTGTAGTACAGCCTTCAGGCTGTGGTCCGCCGCCGCTCTTACCACGCTAGGGCCAGGTGAATCAGCGTCCGCACGGCCACCCCCGACGGCCCCTTGGCCAGGAAGGGCTTGGCCTCGGCGACCCAGTCGGTGCCGGCGATGTCCAGATGCGCCCAGGGCGTCTCCCCGACGAACTCCTTCAGGAACATCGCGGCCGTGATCGCCCCGCCATAGCGCGTCCCGATATTCTGAATGTCGGCGAAAACGCTCTTCAACTGCTCGCGGTATTCCTCGTCCAGCGGCATCGGCCAAATCTTCTCGCCCGCCGCGCGCCCGGCCCCCAGCACGCGCTCGAGCAAAGCGTCGTGGTTGGAGAACGCACCCGCGTTGACGTTGCCCAGCGCCACCGCAATGGCCCCCGTCAGCGTCGCCACGTCCACCAAGTGAGTGCAGCCAAGCTGGGTCGCGTAAGTCAGCGCGTCGGCCAGAATCAGGCGGCCCTCGGCGTCGGTGTTCAGCACCTCGATGGTCTTGCCCGAAAGCGACTTGACGATGTCGCCGGGCCGCTGCGCCCGCCCGCCCGGCATGTTCTCCACCGCCGGCACAAGCGCCGTCACCGCGATCGACGGCTTCAACACCGCCAGCGCCCGCATCGCCGCCAGCACCGCCGCCCCGCCCGCCATGTCGGCCCGCATCTCTTCCATGCGCTCGCTCGGCTTAATCGAAATGCCGCCGGTGTCGAAGGTCACCCCCTTGCCGATCAGCCCGAGATGCACGCCCTCGGCAGCGGGCTTCTCCGGACGGTAGCGGACCACGATCATGCACGGCGGCTCGGCCGAACCCTGCGCCACGCCCAGTAGCGCCCCCATGCCCAACTGCCGCATGCGGTCCTGATCCAGAACTTCGCACTCCAGTCCCGCCCCCGCCGCCATCGCGCGCGCGCGCTCCGCCAGCACGAAGGGCGGAAGACGGTTGCCCGGCTCGTTGGCCAGCTCGCGCGTGAAGTTCTGCGACTCGCCGATCACCCGGCCGCGCGCCAGCGCAGCTTCATCCACCGCGCCCACCAGCGAGAACACCTCCACCGACTTCTTCTCCGTCTCGTCGGTCTTGTAGCGATCCGGCTCGAACTCCCCCAGCAGCGCGCCTTCGAACGCTTCGGCGGCGTACGCAACGTCCGCAACCAGCGCGATACTCCTGACCGACCGGCCCTTGAGATTCCGCACCACCGTCCCGGCGATCTTGCGCATCTGGGCCGCATCGAATTTGCCGGGCTTGCCGCAGCCCGCCAGCGCCAGGCGCCGCGCCGCAAACCCGGCCGGACGGTGCAGCAAGGCGATCTCGCCGAACTTGCCCGTGAACTCTCCGGAAGCGTAGACCTCTTCCACCCAGCCCGCGGTGAGCTGGTCGGCCTGCTTCAAAACCCCGGCCTCGCGCGGCGCGTCTTTCTCGAAGGCCGGCAGCACCAGCACGTCGGCGTCGGCTTCCTCGATCGGCCGGTTCTGAATGCGAAGTTCCATCGGTTCGGCTCCTTAATGGCTGTGACGAAACAACTGTAGCAACCGCTCCCTGACGGTCGCGGCTCAGAATCCGATTCTGAGCCGCGACCGTCAGGGAGCGGTTGCACTGTTTACTTCATGCTGCGTCTGATGGCGGCACGCGCTTCGGCGTCGGCCGTGCGCTTGGCTTCCGCCTGGCGCTTGTCGTAGAGCTTCTTACCGCGCCCCAGCGCCAGCTCGCACTTGATTCGCCCTTCTTTCAAATACATCTTGGTCGGAATCAGCGCCAGACCTTTTTCACGAGTCTTGCCGATCAGCTTGTCGATCTCGGCGCGGTGCAGCAGCAGCTTCCGCCGCCGCACCGGATCGTGGTTCTCGCGGTTTCCGTGCGAGTAGTGGCTGATGTGCGCATTCACCAGCCAGGCCTCGGTTCCAACCACTTCCGCGTAGGCGTCCTTAAGCTGAACCTTGCCTTCGCGGGCCGCTTTGACTTCCGTCCCGGTCAGCACCAGGCCGGCTTCGAAGCGGTCGAACAGAAAGTAGTTGTGCCCGGCGGACCGGTTGTCGGCCACCACCTTCCGGCCTGGATCGGACTTGCTCAAATTTTTGCCCTCAACGCCCTAAACCCGAGTCGCGTCATATGTTTAGAGTGAACGTGCGCAAGCCGCTCACTCTCTAGAGTATAGCCCGAAGATTCAATAACATGCGTTCCATACTCGGTTCTCGAAGATGGGTCGCGCTGGCCATCGTGCTGGCGCTGGCGGCGGGCGTCGACGCCAAGTCACGCAAGGGCGACAAGGCCTGGAAGGAAGGCCGCGTAGCGGAGGACCGCCGGGACTACGACAAGGCGCTGGATCTGTACGAAAAGGCGCTCAACGAGGAGCCCGGGGATGCGGGCTACCTGCTGGGCGTGCGCCGGGTCCGCTTCCAGGCCGGTCAGGCCCACGTCGACAAAGGCAAGAAGCTGCGCGCGCAGGGCCAACTGGAAGAGGCGCTGGCCGAATACCAGAAGGCTTTCGCGATCGATCCTTCATCCAGCATCGCCGAGCAGGAGATCCGCCGCACCCTGCAGATGATCGAACGGGAAAAGAAGCGCGCCGCCGAACCGGGCCAGGCCGAAGCCAAACCCGAGGAGCGCGGCTTGACCCCGGCGCAACAGGCGCGCAAGGACGCCGAGGAGCACATCGCCTCCGCCATGCCGCCGCCCGAGCTCAAGCCCATGACGCCGCAGATCAGCACGCTGAAGATGAACAACCAGCCGGTGAAGGTGCTGTTCGAAACGGTCGGCAAACTCGCCGGCGTCAACATTGTGTTCGATCCGGATTACCAGGCGCCGGCAGGCAAGAATTTCAGCGTGGACCTGGTGAACGTCACCCTCGACGATGCGCTGGATTACGTGGCCGTCATCACTAAGTCTTTTTGGAAGGCGCTCTCCTCCAACACCGTCTTCGTCACCAACGACAACGTCACCAAGCGGCGCGACTACGAAGACCACGTGGTCAAGGTGTTCTATCTGCAAAACGTCACCACGGTTCAAGAGTTGCAGGAGATCGCCACCAACGTCCGCTCGATCACCGACATCCGGCGGCTGTTCACTTACAATTCGCAGAACGCCATCGTGGTTCGGGCCACGGCCGACCAGGTGGCGCTGGCCGAAAAGCTCATCCAGGACTTGGACAAGCCCAAGGCCGAGGTGATCATCGACATCATCGTGATGGAAGCCAATCGCTCGCGCTCGCGCAGCCTGGCGGCCTCACTGGCTAACGGCGCCACCCCGGGGATTGTGATGCCCATCGGGTTCACCCCCCGCAATCCAGTGCTCTCCGGCACCACCACCACATCCACCGACACCACCACCGGCCTGCCCGGCACCACCACCGGCTCAACCACCACTGTCGCCGGCAGCGCGATCTCACTGGCGCAGATCAACAAGATCAAGAGCAACGACTTCTCCCTCAGCCTGCCCGGCGCGTTTCTGCAGGCCTTGATGAGCGACCGTTCCACGCGCGTTCTCCAATCGCCCCAGTTGCGCGCGGCCGACGGCGCCAAGGCCACCCTCAAAATCGGCGACCGCTATCCGTATGCCACCGGCAGCTTCGGCTCCGGCATGGGCGCGGTGGGCGTGGGCATCAGCCCCCTGGTCAGCACTCAGTTTCAGTTCGCCGAAGTCGGCGTGAATGCCGACGTCACCCCGCGCATTCACGGCGCAAACGAAGTCTCGCTGCACGTCGAACTCGAGATTTCTTCCGTGCGCGAAACCATCGACGTCGGCGGCTTGAAACAACCGGTCATCGGGCAGCGGCGCGTGATCCACGACCTGCGCGTCAGGGAAGGCGAGATCAGCGTGCTCGGCGGGCTGATGCAGGGGCAGGACTTGAAAACGCTGTCCGGGTTTCCCGGACTGGCTAACGTGCCCATCCTGAAGCGGCTGTTCTCAAGCGAGATCGTCGAGAAGAATGCCAGCGAACTGCTGGTGGTGCTGATTCCGCACATCATCCGATCGCCCGAGATCAGCGAGGCCAATTTGCGCGGGATCGCCGCGGGCAACGATCAGACCGTGAAGCTGAACTTCGCGCCGCGCCGGCAGGCCCCGGCTCCGGCCGTGAAGCCTCCCGCGCCGGCCGAGCCCAAACCCGTCGCGGCCGAACCTAAGCCCGCGCCCGCCGAACCCCAACCCGCGGCCCTGCCTTCCGCCCCGGGTCTGGTAGTCTTCACCCCGTCGCCGCTCGAGGCCAAGCCGGGCGCGACCTTCACCGCCACGCTCCAGGCCAACGGCGTGACCGATCTCTACTCCGCGCTGGTGCGCGTGAAGTTCGACCCCCAAGCGCTGAAACTCATCGGCGTCGAACGCGGCAACCTGACCGCCATGGACGGCCAGCAGCCGCTGTTCACGCGCAATATCCAAAGTGATGCGGGAGAAGTCTCGATCAACATCACGCGCCTGCCCGGGACCGGCGGAGTGAGCGGATCGGGCGCGCTGGCCACCCTCACGTTCCAGGCCGTCGGGCGCGGCGCAACCGAGATCGCCTGCCTCGATATGAGCCTGCGTAACTCGCAACAGCAGCCGGTGCCCGCCGCCCCGCCCAAGCTGCTGGTCACCATCCAATAACTTTATGCGGAGAAGGAATCAGCGCGGGCTCACGCTGGTGGAGTTGATCGTCGCCTTCACCATCATGTCCCTGCTCTCGGCCATGGCCGTGCCGCTGGCGCGCTACAAGGTGCGCCGCGAGCGCGAGCGTGAGCTGCGCTATGCCTTGCGCGAGATCCGCACCGCCATCGACAAGTACAAGGATATGGCCGATGCGCAGAAATTCGGACCGATCAAAATGGGGACCGAAGGATACCCCGAGGACTTAAACATTCTCGCCGAAGGAGTCAAGCTGACCGGAACCGTGGATAAGAAAATCCGCTTGCTGCGCCGCATGCCCCGCGACCCCATGACCGGCTCCACCGAATGGGGCAAGCGCGCGCTGCAGGACGACCCCAAGTCCACTTCCTGGGGCGGCCAGAACGTTTTCGACGTGTACACCAAGAGCATGGAAAAGGCGCCGGATGGCACACCCTACTCGGAGTGGTAAAGCCGGGTTCACGCTGATCGAGATCATGATCGTCATGGCCATCGTGACCATCCTGGTGTCGATCGCCGTGCCCCTGTACCAGAAATCCATCCTGCGCGCCAAGGAAAGCGTCCTGCGCAACAACCTCTTCACCCTGCGCACCGTCATCGACGAGTACACCTACGACAAACAAAAGGCCCCCCAGTCGATCGACGACCTGGTGCGCGACGGCTACCTGCGCCAGGTTCCCGTGGACCCCATCACCGGGTCCAATACCTCCTGGAAGCTGGTCATGGAAGAAGCCATGGCCAGCGTCAACCAGACCGAGCCCGGCATCTTCGACCTCCGCAGCGGCGCCGACAAAACCAGCCTCGAAGGCACCCCCTACTCCGACTGGTAGCACCCCCGCCCCGGGGACACTCCGGGCTAATCTTACGCAACCCATCGCCCGGCCACGGACACAGGCGTGTCCCCCAAGCGACCACACCCGGGGACACTCCGGGCTAATCTTACGCAAACCATCGCTTGACCACGGGACACAGGCGTGTCCCCCCCGCAGCCCAGACCAAGCCCGAAAAGCTTGTTCACTATCGCGGCGCAAAGCCCAAGTCCACGCCGCTGTTCTCCGGCGCGGTCTCTTACGGCAACCTGCTGTTCATCGCCGGCAAGGGCGCGCATTACGAGGGCGACATCAAAGCCCACACCAAAACCGTGCTCGACGAAGTCGAGAAAGAACTGATCAACGCCGGCTCCTCGATGGAGAAGGTGCTCAAGTGCAACGTGTACCTGAACGACCTCAAGGACTACGCGGGCATGAACGAGGTCTTCAAAGGCCGTTTCGGCGAAAATCCCCCGGTGCGGACCACCATCGCCGCCGCCGGCGGAATCCCGGGCGACTCGCTGGTCGAGATCGACGTCATCGCCTGCATCTAAATGGAACGCGGCTGGATCGACATCTCGACGCCAATTCGCAACGGCATGCCGCACTGGCCCGGCGACCCGGACGTGCGCGTCGAGTCCATCGCCTCCATCGAGAGCGGCGGCTGCAACGTCACCGCCGTATCGATGTGCGCGCACACCGGCACCCACATCTGCGACGAAGTCCAGTTGTGCGCGCAGGCGCTGTGCCTGGAGGAGATGCTGGGCGTCACGGTGCCGGCCGGCGCGCTGTTCTATGGCAAACCCCGGCGGAGGCTCGACGTCGCCTTCACCGAAGAGTTGCGGCGCG
>JAUYBU010000159.1 GCA_030693045.1 Bryobacterales bacterium
GCCAGACCACTAACGGCAGATCAAAGATGCGGCGCCGCGAGCGCAGTTTCAGCTCCTGCTTCAACTGCTGGAAAAACTCGCCGGGCACCGCCTTTTGATAAAGATCCAAGACCCCATCCAATGAGGCGGACCCGCAGGCAACCTTCGGAACACTGCCCTCGCCTGTCCCTGGCGCTTCGTGAATAGACCCATCCACCAGACTATAGCGGAACGCGAACAAAAAGTTCAGCGAACAAAGCCTCAATCAGCCCGTTGAGCAAAAACGAGCGGCATTAGGCCGGCGGCCAGCGTCAGCAGCGTCGTCAGGCCGGAAACGGCGGCGCTGTGTCCCAGCAAAATCCAAACCCGATTGGATTCCCACATGCGTTGGTAATAGGAAAGGCCGGCCGGTCCCTCGAACAGAAGGCTCTTCGCCAGGATGACCAGGACCGGGGCCAGCCCGATGCCCGCCAGCGCCAGCGCGGCCGAGGCAAGCAGAATGTTTCTGGCGTTCACTCGCGCGCCCACTTCTCGAGGATCGGTTGGATCTCCTGCATCTTGCGCGCGACGTCGGCGTAACTCACCTTCATGGTTCGCAGTTTCTCGATCCGTGGGACCAGCGGCGGAGTCTCGACGCCCGCGTGAAGCGGGATCTGCGCGGCGTCGGAAAACGCAAGTTTGCGCTCGGTTTCCTTCGACAGCAGGTAATCCATCAGCCTCTTCGCGTTCGCGCCGTTCGGCCCGCCGTTGATGGGGACGACGGCGTTGGGCACGATCAGGCAGCCAATCCCGCCCTCCTGCTGGTCCGGATAAACGATCTCGACGGCCTTGCCCTGCTTGGCGCGGCTGAAACCGTCGTCGCTATCCACAAGCGCGAACTCGAATTCGCCCGAGGCCACCAGGTCCGCGCTCTCTCCGTTGCTGGTCGAAACCTTGACGCCGTTCTTCTTGAGACCATCCAGAAAAGCCTCGGCCTTGTCGTCGCCCCAGGCGGCGAACAGCGCCGCAACCTGCGCGGTGGTGGTCCCGAACAGGGGATTCGCGATCACGCCTTTCGCCTTCCACGCCGGGTCCGTGTAAGCCTCAATCGAAGCCGGTTTGGTTTTGGCGGCCGGGTTCACAACCAGCAGCCGCGCCCGCGCCGAGAAGCCGGTCCAATACCCTTGCGGGTCCTTGAAGTGGTCCGGGATGCCGGCGGCGTTGGGCGACACGTAAGCGGCCGCGATCCCTTTCTGCCGCAGTAACTCGGCGCGAATCGGGTCGTTGGCCCAGTAGACGTCGGCCCGCGGATTGTCCTTCTCCGCGATCAGCCGGTTCATGACCCCGGTGCTCTTGGCCTCCTCGGTGTCGAAGACCGCCTTCACCCGAATGCCGGTTTCCTTCTCGAAGTCCTTCAGCACCGGCTCGGAAAAGACCTGGTCCTCGCTGACGTAAACGACAACCTCACTACTTACGGAGCGGCAGCCGGCGAGAACGGTCAGAATCGCGATCGCCGCCAGCGCATGAGAGCGTCGCATGCGTCTACCTCGTCTCTATCCGGAAATCGTCGAAGTAAGTGACGCTGTCGGCCTTGGTCCACAGGCCGGCCTTACCCGCGCCCGCGAAAGTGGCATCCTCGACCTCGAAGATCTGCTTGCCGTTGCAGTAGACGGTGAACAGGTTGCCCTGAAAGGCGACCTTCAGCGTGCTCCAGGCGTTCTTGGGAACCGCATGCTTCACGCCATAGGTCTTGGCCGGAGCGCCCTTGGGCGCCAGCGAAACGCGCTGGCCTTTCTCGAGCTTGTACAACACGACATTATCTTCGAGCGCATTCGCGCGCACGATGTAGTAGTTGTCGGGATCCTTGTAGCGCCACACCATGCCGGCCGCCTGATCGACCGTGCCGGAGATGGGCTTGAACTTCACCGTGAGCGAGCCGTCGGTGAAGCTGGCCTTCTCCCAGACCGCGAGCGGGAATCGCCCGCCGGTCTTGTCGTCCGACACCTGCGCGAAGACATTGGGCTTGCTCGGAGCGGTCGCGTCCGCGCGAATTTCCCACTTCGGAGCGCCGCCCGCGTGGATCATGGCGACGGTCCAGCCGGCAGCCGAGTCGAAGTTGATGGTCTCGGCGCCGCAGAGTGCCGCGGCGGCAAGAACGAGAAGAAGTGCGCTGGCTGGCTTCATAGTGCAGTCTCTATCGTACGGAAAAAATGCGTCAGCCTGGTATGGCCCCTTTTTCGGAAAACGGACCATACCAGGCTGATGCATTTTCGCGGTAGACTCGTTCGGGCGAGGAGGAACGATGAACCGGCGAAACTTTCTGAGGACCGGCACGGTGTTGGGCGCGGCGCCGGCGGCGGGTAGCGCGGCGGCGGGCAACCGCGTGGGCGTGGCGGTCATTGGATGCGGCGGCATGGGCCGCATGGACCTGACCGATTTCGGGCGTCAGCCGGACGTCGAGATCCGGGCCGTGTGCGACGTCTGGCGGCAGAACGCCGACAAGGCTCGCGAGCTGGCCGGCGGCAAGCCGGAAGTCTATGGCGACTACCGCCGGGTTCTGGAACGTAAGGACATCGACGCCGTCGTGGTGGCCACGCCCGACCACTGGCATCCTCTTATTACAGTCGATGCCTGCAACGCGGGCAAGGACGTGTACGTGGAAAAACCGGTTTCGCACAACGTCCGCGAGGGCCGGCTGATGGTGGAGGCCGCGCGGCGCACCGGGCGCGTCGTCCAGGTGGGTCTCCAACAGCGCTCGGGTACGCATTTCCAGCGCGCCGTGCGGGCGGTGCGGGAAGGCCGCATCGGCACGGTCCGCTTCGCGCAGTGCTGGAACCATTTCCTGGGTTCGCCCAAAGGCATGGGCTTTCCCGCCGACAGCGAGCCGCCGGAGGGACTGGATTGGGACTTCTGGCTCGGGCCCGCGCCGAAGGTCCCCTTCAACCGCGCCCGCACCAATTTCCGCGTTTTCTGGGATTACGCCGGGGGCGAGCTGACCAACTGGTGCGTGCACCTGATCGACATCGTTCACTGGGCGCTGGGCGTCGATGCGCCGCTCAGCGTGACCAGCTCCGGCGGCAAGTTTTTCGTCAAGGATTGCCGCGACTGCCCGGATACGCAGGAGGTGCTGTGGGAATATCCCGGCTGCCTGGTGCGGTATTCGACCATGCAGCACAACAGCTTCGGGCCCGACGGCCACCCCGGCAACAAGCCTTTCGGAAGCTACGGGATCATGCTTCAGGGCGACAAAGGCACGCTCTTCATCGACCGCGCAGGCTACGAAATCACGCCCCAGATGAGCGGCCACGCCGAGCGTGTCTCGGCCAGCTTCCGCGAGGCCTACGACGACCTGGCCGGAATGGGGCTCTACTATACCGGCGAGGCGGTTGCGGAACGCGGCACCACATCGCTCCAGCACCTGCCTCACGTGCGGAACTTCCTGGACTGCGTCAAGTCGCGCGCGACACCGGCCGCCGACATCGAAACCGGCCACCGCAGCACGGCCACCTGCCTGATAGGAAACATCGCCCTGCGCACCGGCGAGAAACTGGCCTGGGACCACCAGGCCGAGCGCTTCACCAACAGCCCGCGCGCCAACGCCCTGCTCGCCCGCGACTACCGCCCGCCGTGGACCCTATTTCGGGGACAGGCTACATAACCTCGAAACTCAGAAATAGAACCGCAGCGCGAGCTGCATCTGCCGCGCATTGCGGGCGGCGGTGATTTCTCCAAGACGGGCGTTCACCTGTTTGCCTTGCGGGTCGAACCGCGCGGTGGTGTCGACGCCGCTGTACTGCGTGTGGTTGAACGCGTTGTAAAGTTCCCAGCGGAATTGGAAGCGCATGCGCTCGCGGAGCGGGAAGTTCTTGAAAACTGCCGTGTCCCAGTTATTGGCTCCGGGGCCGCGGATCAGGCTGCGCGCCGAGTTGCCGACGGTGCCGCGCGCGGGCATCTGGAAAACGCTCGTCTCGAAGTACCGGCTGAACGTGCGTTCGCTTTTTGGCAGCGCGGGATTGCCGGTGACCACGACGCGCGCCCCGTCGGTCGGGGAGCCGGTGACGTCGGTGGCGACGGTGGTTCCGTAGCCGATGCCCAGCGGCGCGCCGCTGACGAAACTGGCGATCCCGGACAGTTGCCAGCCGTTGAACACGCCCTTGGCCAACGGATTCTGCCACGGCCCCTTGGGAACCTCCCACAGCGCATTGATCTTGACCACGTGCGTGCGATCGAAGTTCGACAGGCCGTAATTCCACACCCGCACTGGTATCAGCGTG
>JAUYBU010000170.1 GCA_030693045.1 Bryobacterales bacterium
GCAGCCGGCCGGCAGCGCCGGCCCGAACAGATTCCGAACCGGAGAATCGCGCGATCGCAGACCCGGATTGCAGGTGCAGTCGGGGGAATTGGCTACCCGGAAAGAATTGAGCTATTATTAGGCTACTGGAGATCCGGACGACGTGTTGACTCTCGACTCCGCCCGCCTCGCGGCCGCCACGATCCCGATTGGCACCGGTTGGCTTCTCGGCGCCTGTATGGAGGCCCGCGGCAAGCAGGACTTGTGGGTGAGACAGAAGCCGGAGGTCCTGGCAGCGCTTCGCCAACAGGCGATGATCCAAAGCGCCGAGTCTTCAAACCGGATCGAAGGCGTGACTGTGCTTGCCAACCGCCTGCGCCCGCTCGTTCTGGGCGGCGCCAGGCCACGCGACCGTTCCGAAGAAGAACTTGCGGGGTATCGCCGGGCGCTGGGTTGGATTCTCAGCCGAAAGGGAGCTGTCTCGATTACCCCGCAGGTCATCCGCCGGCTGCATGCGCTCGCCCAAGGAGGGCATTCCGGTGACGCCGGCGAATGGAAACAGCGGGACAACGAAATCGTAGAGGTCCTTCCGAACGGTCAGAGGCGAATCCGTTTCGTGCCGACTTCGGCCCGAGACACCCCAAAGGTGATGGAGGCTTTGTGCCGGAGCTACCAAGAGGCATGCAGTGAGGAACGCATTCCTCCTCTGTTGATAGTCGCCACTTACGTTTTCGACTTGCTCTGTGTACATCCGTTCCGCGATGGAAATGGTCGAGTCTCAAGGCTTGTCACCACCCTATTGCTGCAGGCACATGGTTTCGAGGTCGTTCGCTATGTCAGTCTGGAACGGTTAGTAGAAGAGAGGAAGGATGAGTATTATGGCATCCTTCACACGTGTTCCGAAGGCTGGCATGAGGGGAGGAATGAGGTGGTGCCATGGTGGAACTATTTTCTCGGTGTGTTGCGTTCGGGCTACCGTGAGTTCGAACGCCAGATCGAATCGGCTGTTACTCGACCGGTCAAGAGCGAACTGGTGCGCCAGGCGGTTTTGGATCAGGTGGGCCGCTTCGCCCTGGCCGACCTCGCCGCTCAGTTGCCAGTTGCCAGTCCTCAACTCATCAAGAAAGTGCTCGCCGCACTGAAGCACGAAGGGAAAATCCGGTTGAATGGGAGAGGGCGAGGAGCCTATTGGGAAGTTACCGCCTGAACCAGACGTGTGGTTGCAGTAGTTCCTGGGCGCCGGCTCCCGCGCCTCCCACACGTCTCGGCGAAGACTCCGGCCCCGCACCTACCGCCTTCAACCTGCCATCCCGTCCCGCCATTTCCGTCCCGAATCGCGCCGCCGTGGAACTCCGGTTTCTAAACCGGGGAACGTCCCGTCTGTCCCCACGTTTCCCCACGTTTCCCGGTGTACTATGAAACAGAGACCACAGGAGGTGAGGATGACGCTTTCGGGAGGCGTAGCGCCGGCCCCTGCCGCGGATATGCCCCGAGTGCGCATCGGTAAGCACGAGTTCTCGCGGCTGATGGTGGGCGGCAACCCGGTGAGCGGCAACTCGCACCAGCCCGGCACGCTGGACCGCCAGATGCGCGATTACTTCTCGGCGGAGAAGGTCAAGCAGTTGCTCGGCGCCTGCGAGCAGGCGGGCATCAACACCTGGCAGTCGCGCGGCGATCGCCACATCATGCGGTTGCTGAACGAGTATCGCCTGGAAGGGGGCAAGATCCAGTGGGTGGCGCAGACGGCATCGGAACTCGGCGACATTCCGCGCCACATCCGCGAGTGCGCCTCGATGGGCGCGGCCGGAGTCTACCACCACGGCACTTCGACCGACAAGTTCTGGGCCGAACGCAAGATGGACGAAGTCCGCGGGCGGCTGAAGGCGATCCGCGACACGGGCGTGCTGGCCGGGCTGGGCACGCACATCCCGGAAGTGATCGACTTCGCCGAGTCGAACAACTGGGACGTCGACTTCTACATGACCAGCATCTACAACCTGAGCCGATCGAGGGAAGAGGCCAGCCGGTTGGCCGGCCGCCAGATCGACGGCGAGTTTTTCTGGGAACCGGACCGCGCCGAGATGCTCAAGCGCGTGAAGCAGACCCGGAAGCCGTGCCTGCTCTTCAAGGTTTACGGCGCCGGCCGCCGGTGCGGTTCGGCTTCCGACATGCGCGCGGCGATGCGGCAGGTCTTCGACTACGCCAAGCCGTCGGACTGCGTCGTGGTCGGCATGTTTCCGAAAGACAAAGAGCAGGTGCGGGAAAATTGCGCCCTGCTGATCGAGGCCGCGCGCGGCGCGGCCTGAGGAACCCCAATGTCATTCCGATTCGCTTTGATTTTCCTGATTGCCATGACTGCCACACCACAACCGCAAGGCTGGTACCCGCACGAAGGCGGGGACCTGAAATACCGCGTCCAGATCCGTTTCGGCAAAGAGCCGGACAGCATGCCCGAAGGCTGGGAGTTCGGCCGCGTTTCGGCCGTGGCCACCGATTCGGCCGGCCGCGTTTTCGTTTTTCACCGCAACCTGAAGATCGACCCGCTGGTGGTTTTCGACGCCGGCGGCAAGTACCTGCGCTCGTGGGGCAAGGGTGTGTTCGCCAATCCGCACGCCGTGCGCATCGATAGGGACAACAACGTCTGGCTCATCGACACCGGCATCCACCAGGTGATGAAGTTCACCCAGGAGGGTCAGTTGCTGATGACGCTTGGCGTCAAAGGCAAGGCGGGGACCGACCAGCGCACTTTCAACCGGCCCACCGACGTCGCGTTTGCGCCGAATGGGGATTTCTACGTCTCCGACGGCTACGGCAACTCGCGCGTGATGAAGTTCTCGCGCGACGGCAAGTATCTGCTGGAGTGGGGCAAGCGCGGCACGGGGCCCGGCGAGTTCAACCTGCCGCACCAGGTTCAACTGGATTCCAAAGGCCGCGTCTGGGTGAGCGATCGCGAGAACAACCGCATTCAGTGCTTCGATGCCGGCGGCAAATTCCTCAAGCAGTGGACCCACCTGGGCGCCACCCAAGGCATCTCGATCACGCCGGGCGACGAGATGTGGATCATCACCCACCGCACCAACATCGAGAATCTGACCTACGACACGCTGGCCGGCCGCATCATGAAGATCGACCTGGAGACCGGCCGCATCCTGGGCTCGATGGAAAGCCCCGGCCATTGGATCAGCGTCAGCGCCAAGGGCGAGATCTTCATCGGCAGCCTGACCGGCAATGTTTTCCGCTGGTACCCGGGTTGGCTAGACCGCGGGCTGTGAGCGGAGGAAATCCGTCCTCCGGTTCCGTGGGCGACCGGGGGCGCGATGTCTGCTATAATAAGCCCATGTGAAGTTGTGGCCGTCCGTCCCCGGCGGCCAAAGAACTGGCGTTTTTTCAATAATTTAGCGGAAGTTGCTCAGAAGGTTCCCCGGTATGCAGACGCGGGACCCCGACATCCAAAGAAAGGAGCAATCTCCCAGCTTGAGAACACTTTCGAAGAGCTTTTTCGTGGTCGCCGGTCTGTTGTCGCAGGCTCCCGTGGTTGACCCCGCCCTCCTGAGGCCCCCGCACTACGACGCGGATCCGAGGCTGGTCCGGCTTCGCGAATTCTTCCTGAAACATAACTCGCCGGTACACTATCTGGCGGGGGAATTCCTGGAGGCGGCTGACAAGAACGACCTGGACTGGCGTCTACTGCCGACCATCGCGGTGGTGGAGTCCGGAGGGGGACGCAACCACACAAACAACAACGTCTTCGGGTGGGATAGTGGCAGGCAAGGCTTCCCCAGCGTCCGCGCGGGCATCCACACCGTAGCCTCGCGGCTGGCTAACTCCAAACTGTACAAAGGTAAGGACTTAAAGGGTATCCTGCGGACCTACAACAGACGCAAGACGTACTCCAACACGGTTCTGGCTCTGATAAAGACGCTCGGGCCGGCGGAGATCCCCGCCGGCGGCTCCTTCAACTGACCGACGGATTACTCCAGCATCCTTACGCTGAAGTAAAGACCTGCAAACACGAGAACGGACACGACCGCAACCGCAACCCAGCGCACGATGCGCTCCTTGGTCGTAGTTTCCAGTTGATCGTCGTGTTTCATGTGCTCATCGAGGCTCTCAAACATAGGGTGGACCCTCCTGCTTATGAAGCCGATATAAATCAGAGCCAATTCATTGTAGACCGAAACGCAACCGGAATGCACGCCAAATTTTCGCTTGTATCGGCGATTTGACCTAAGCCGAGGTTACATCAGCGCATCTCGGCCAGCAGAGTCAGCAACTTGTCGAGTTCTTCGACATCCGGCGGGCGAAGGCCCGTGAGCGGCGGCCGGACTGGACCGGCCGGCAGGCCGAACATCTCCATGGCAGCCTTGGTCACCGCCACCTCGTAGCCGCGCATCCGGTCGCGCAGGCGAAAGACCGGGTGAACATACCGATTCGTGAGTCGGTTGAGTTCATCCAGGTCGCGCCGCTGGCCCGCGCCGGCCATTGCCAGGGCCAGTTTCGGCAAGACGTTGGAAAGGCTGGAGGTGAAGCCGGTGACGCCGATGGCGTAGTAGGCCGGGGCGCAATCGTCGCCCACGCCGCCCAGCCAGACCAGCCGGTCGCCGACTTTGCGCATAATGCGCTGGTAGCGGCGGATGTCGCCCTGGCCGTCCTTCCAGGCGACCAGCGCCGGAATGCTCTCGGCCAGGCGGGCGACTGCGTCGGGGGTGAAAGCGCACCAATCGCGGCTGTAAACGATCAGCGGCAGGCCGGATGCTTCGGCGATCCGCGAATAGTAGCGCAGCAGCCCCTCCTCGGGCGGGTTGGCGTAAGCCGGAGGCAGGATCAGCAGGGCGTCGGCGCCGGCCTGTTCCATCCGTCGCGCCGCTTCGGCGGCGATGTCCGAATTCAGTCCCACCGTGCCGATGACCGGCATCCGGCCGCCGAGGACGCGCGCCGAGACGCGCAGCGATTCGACCACCTCGTCCGGCGTAAGCGAGTAGAACTCGCCGATGCCGGCGGCGATGAGCATCCCGCGGAAATCGAAGGCGGCGAGCGCGGCGACGTTGCTTTCCAGCGCCCCAAAATCCAGGGACAGGTCCGCGCGAAACGGCGAGACCGGCCCGCCGATGACTCCCGAGAGTCTCTCTTTCCATCCCAGTGACATTTCGCGATAGCCTCCTGTGCTTTAGTTTGCACGAATCGGAAGGACGATGGCCACGGATGAATCCGGATGGCGCCCCCTGGTCCGCCTTCCGGGCGACGGCTGCGATAGAATTCGGAAGTGATGTCCAAATTGAGATGGGTTCTCCCGGTAGTTGCCGCGTGCGTTCCGCTGTCGCCGCTCTGGGCGCAGGATTGTTCTCCCCGTGAGATCGGACCGGACGAGAGCAAGACCGCGTCGTTTGCGGCCGGAGATTGCACCCTGCGCGGCCTGATCGGCGGCACTCGGACGGAGTACGCGCATCCCTACAACGTCACTCTGCCGCGCGACGAAATCCTGACTGCGGACCTGAAGTCGGCCGCCGCCGATGCGTACCTGTACGTATACTCGCTGAGCGGCGTGCGGTTGACCGCCAACGACAATGTCTCGGCCCAGAGCACGGACTCGCGCGTGACCATCGCCTTGCGGCAGGGCACTTACGTTCTGATCGCCAGCACGCGCGGCGTGACGGCCGGCGCCTATACCCTCCAGACCGCCTTGGGAACGCTGCCCCCATGCCCGGAGACCGAAGCGCGGCTGGACGCTCCCATGGATGGCCAGTTGACGCGGGACAGTTGCCGCTACATGGACGTTAGGGCGCCAAGCTCGGACTCTTCGCGGGCGGCTCCGTACCGGCTGACCGTCCCGTCGCCGAGCGTCCTTACGGTGAAGATGTCCAGTAAGGAGTTCTCGCCTTATCTGGAAATCCTGGACTCCCGATTCGAGTACCTGTCTTACGCCGACGCGGAGGGAGACCCGGAGGTGGAATTGGCCATCAGTCTTGAGCCGGGCTCTTACATCCTGCTGGCGACCACTTCCGAGACCGGCCCGACGGGAGCGTACACGCTGACGGCGGCGCTGGCGGAGCCGCGCTCCTGCGGAGGGCGCGACATCGGGCTGGGCGAGACCGTGGAAGGCCGCCTCGCCGCGGGTGAAGACTGCCGCTATCTCGATCTTGTCTGGCTGAGCGCAGACACGACGCCGATTGACCTGTACCGTGTGACCATCTCTCAGCGAGGCGTGCTGTCGCTCAGCCTCTCGTCCACGGTTTTCACGCCATACCTGGCCGTGTTGGATGAGCGGGGCCTCGAGCTGAACAGCACGATCGACGACGAGGAACCCGGGCCCACCGCGCAACTGGCGACCAGTCTGCCACCCGGCGTGTACCACATCTTAGTCAATACCTGGGACGACGCCGGGGCCTACAAGCTTATGTCCAATTTCTCCGAATTGCGGCCCTGCAAGATCGACGATGCGCGGCCCGACGAGCCGATGCAGGGAGCTTTGATGGCGCAGGGTTGCCGCATTCTCGATCTGGTTGCGCCCAGCGGAGACCCGGCCTACGCCGCCGGCTATCGTCTGCCGATTTCGGACCGCAGGATATTGACGGCGGATCAGACTTCAACACAGGTGGATTCCGCGCTGTACTTATTCGGTCCCAATGAGATGCTTCTGTCCTTCGACGACAACGGCGGCGGCGGGAAGAATTCGCGTGTGACCACTTTGCTGGGGCCGGGCACTTACCGGCTTGCGGCGAGTTCCGCCAATGGCGGGACGGGCTCGTTCACACTCAGTGCGCGGCTCACCGAGCCGCCGGTCTGCGCGATCGAGACCATCGAGCCGGCGGCCACGGTGTCGGGTCAGTTGGCCTCGACCGATTGCCGGATCCGCGAGACAGTTGTCGGCTCGACGGGCGGCTCCTATGTAAGACGCTACCGCGTAACACTGACTCAGGCCGGACGTCTTCAGTTACAGGTTTCCTCGCGCACGGTGGCCACCGCGTTAGTCCTGACGGACGCGGAAACTAAGACCGTGCAGATCGCCACTACTCAGTTGAACGGCGCGGCGCGGATGGAGAAACGCCTCGAGGCCGGGACTTACATCGTGCATGTGATTACCATGGTCTCCGGCCAGACCGGTTCGTTCGCCCTGCAATCCACGTTTGAAGCCAGCCAATAGTCCTCGGGAGGATGATGTTATGCGCGGAGTTACTTCGGAAGAGATTCGCGACCTTGTGGCAGCCATCGATTACTCGGAGGTGCTGACCATTACGGCCAGCGAGGAAGATGCGCGGGCAGCCTGCCGTGCGGCCAGGAACTATCGCTTTCGCGCGGTGGTGGCTTTTCCTCAACACCTGGGCGTCCTGGTGGACGAGCTGCGGGATTCGGGAGTGCGGGCGCAGATCCCAGTCGCCTTTCCCTGCGGCGGCGTCACCACCCGCGTCAAGTGCCTGGAGGCCGAGGAAGGGCTCCGGCGCGGCGCCACCGACCTGGACATGGTCATGAACATCGCCGCCTTTAAGGCCGGCGACTACCAGCGAGTGACTCGGGACATCTCGGAGGTGATGGGGGTCGCACGGCCGTTCAAGGTCCCGTTCAAGGTCATCATTGAAATCGGAGTTCTGACCGAGCCGGAGAAGGTGACGGCCGCCAAACTGGTTCTGGATAGCGGCGCGGATTTCGTCAAGACCTGCACCGGGTTCGGACCTGGCCGCGCGACCGTACACGACATCGGCCTGATCAAGGAGACGGTTGGCGACGGGATCGGCATCAAGGCTTCCGGCGGCGTGGCTTCGATCGAAGACGGCGTGGCCCTGATGCGCGCCGGCGCCACCGTGGTAGCGATGCGCCGCTTCCTGGTCGAGCAACTCGACAGCCTCGCCTGGAAACCCGGGACAGTATCATCGAGCCACTTGCAGAAATCACCCCTCGCTCCCTGACGGTCGCGGCTCGGAAACGCGCTGCTGAGTCGCAAGGAGTTACCGAGCCGCGACCGTTAGGGAGCGGTCATCCGGCGAATTCTGCAATTGGCTCAGTATCCTCAATCACCGATTTCGCACGGTGATCGCCGCCAGCGGAAACGGAGGGGGCGGAGGGTGCCACTCCGCCCAGAGGATGTGGCCCCGTCCGCCCCAGGTTGCGCTTCGAAGGTTTAGCCGGCGACTTCCACTTTGATCGAACGCGGCTTGGCGACTTCCTTCTTCGGCATGCTGATGGTCAGCACGCCGTTCTTGTATGCGGCGCCGACGTTGTCGGCATCGACCGTCTCGGGCAGGCTGAAGCAGCGCACGAACGAGCCGTAGCCGCGTTCCAGGCGGTGGTAGCCTTCGTTCCCGCCGTTATGCTTTCCTCGGCGCTCACGAAGAATGACCCACTTGTGCTCGTTTAGAGTGACCCACACGAAGAACGGCGTTTAGCGCCGATGAGGGTGTGTGGTCGACATAGGAGGTGATGCCATCAATATCATCCCCGGCGGCGGTTTTGCCGTCGGGCAAAATGATTGTCTTCATCACGATGCACGTTGCCGCCGAGATTTGCACGTGGGCAAGGCCCTTTCCGCCGGATATGGGGAACCTCGCCATCATCCCCGGCTTCCGGGGCAAGTTGGGGCAAGTTGTGGATCACTTTTGGCGAGCAAACCCGGGTAACTTCTCGCGAGTGCCGAAG
>JAUYBU010000193.1 GCA_030693045.1 Bryobacterales bacterium
AGGCCGCCCCGTTTCCCATCCCCGCTCATCAAACCGGACGTGCCCATTTCGAGCATCCGGCTTTCCGACCGGCTTCATCGCAGGCTCACGTACGCGCGGCCCGTGGCCCCTGGAGCCGCAAAACGCCCAGGAGGCCATACACCCGTTCCCTCGGGAACTGGCGAGTGCCCTGCGAGGACACCTTGTGCCGCTTTCTCAGGAAATTGCGCACACGATCGGACACGTATTCGTCGACCGCCCGATACGCCCGGCCCGTGCTCCCCATGCTGAAGTACTGCCGCCAGCCGCCTAACTTCCGATTCAGCTTTTGACAGACTTCCTTCCAGGGTGCGACGTTCCGGCGTTCCAGCAGATCTCCCACTTTCTGTTTGATCCGGCTCACGCTCTTCTTCGACGGACTGTATCCGATATACCCGCCTCCGTCCCGCGGATTGATGTGCGGCCCGAATGTATATCCAAGAAAATCGAATCGCTCCTGCCGGGCATTCCGAATGCTCGTCTTCTTCTCGTTTAGGGTCAGCCCCAGCCGCTCCACCACTCCACGCGTCCACGCCAACGCCTCTTTCGCTCTTCCGCGACTGAGGATCACGAAGTCGTCCGCGTAGTTCACGATTCGCGCCCGAAACTGCTCCCCACGTTTGGCCTGCCGCCAGCCCTTCAACATCCGGTTCATGTACAGGTTCGCGAGCGCTGGGCTGATCACCCCACCTTGCGGAGTACCACGATCGTTGTCCTTGCCGCCCGTTAACCGCCGTTTCCCGTTCTCATCCCGCTCCTCGACCGGCACCTTCAACCACATCTTGATCAGATGCAGCATCTGCCGATCGACGATCCTCCGCGCCACGCACTGCATCAGCTCGGAGTGCGGAATCGTGTCGAAGTACTTCGACAAATCCGCGTCAACGATATCCGTATATCCCTCGTGCAGCAGTTCATCCACCTTCCGGACCGCATCCTGCGCACTCTTCCGCGGCCGGTAGCCGTAGGCATTCGGCTCCGCGCCCAGAGGGCACCCGGCCTCGAAGATCGGTTCCAAAATCAGCTTCGCCGCGGTTTGCGCCACTCGATCCCGTAGAGTCGGAATTCCGAGCGGCCTCTCACCGCCACCGGGCTTTGGGATCGTCACCCGCCGCACCGGTTGTGGTTGGTACGTCTTATCGTGCAGTTCTTTCCCGAGGCCGTTCAGCCACTCTGCCAGCCCCCGCGACTCGATGTCCTCGAAGCTCTCCCCATCCACCCCCGGCGCGCCAGCATTGGCCTTCGCCAGGGCATAGGCATGGTTCAGGATGTCTTCTCGATACACCTTGTCGTAGAGCTGATAGAAGCGGAATCCCGGCTCGTTCTTCGCCTTTCGATACAGCTTGATCTGAAGGTCCCGAATCTTACTCGGCGTTGCCAGGCTCATCGCCAATCACCGCCCCTTCCCTCCTTCGCAAGCACACCAGAAGCAAGGGTCCTTCCCTCCACCGGCGTTACCCGGCTTCCTCGGTACATCTGACCCTCTCCGACGCCCAGATGGTCCGTGATCCCTTCCGACCACGTTCGCAGGACGCGACCCCTGCGACCACCCCGGGCCTCCCCCACTGATGCAGCGCCCAGAGGGCACCCGCCTTCCTGGCATGCGGGTGCCCTCTGGGCAGTGCTCACTACCCCGGTGGCCCGATCCGTGCCGATGGTTATCGGTATGAACGCGCTTCCGCGCCGGGTTCTTCCGGATCGGCTCGGCCTTCCCCGCTTCAGGGCCGGGTCGGCATCCACATTGCACCTTTCGAGGCCTGCTCGAGCTTTACACGCGTTACGGCCTGCCAAGTTGCTCGCCCACCTTTCCGTGGACTTTGTCGCGAGGTTCCGGCCCGGCCAGTTTCCCGACCGTTCCGCTCGCCAGCTATCGAATCTAACCATCAACTATTCGAGTGGGTCCTTCCCCCACTGGTAATCTGCCCCTTTGGGGCACACCCCGAAGGCCGAGCCACCTGGCAGGAGGAAGCGGCGCGTGGCGCGCCACTACGGGTTGCCGCCGCGGCTCAGCCCCAGCGCGCGGATGCGCTTGTGGAGGTTGGTGCGTTCCATGCCCACCAGGCGCGCGGCGGCGGTGACGTTCCAGTTGGATTGTTCGAGCGCGCGGACGAGATGTTCGCGCTCGGCGGCGTCGCGCGCTTCTTGCAGGCTCGAGCGGGGCGACGCCTCGCGCGGGAGCCGGATCTCGACCGGCGCCGATTCGACGCTGAGCCGGTCGCCCGGCGTCAGGATGGCCATGCGCTCGACAATGTTGCGCAACTCGCGGACGTTGCCCGGCCAGGCGTAGTTCTCGAACACGGGGTACACCGCCGCATCCAGCTCCTTGCGCCTGAAATTGTTGCGCGCGCAGAAGTCCTCGAGGAAGTACTCGGCCAGCGGCTTCAAATCCGGCGGGCGTTCCCGCAGCGGCGGCACGCGAATGGGCACGACGCACAGCCGGTAGTAGAGGTCTTCGCGGAATTTCCCGATCCGGACCAGCTCGCCCAGATCGCGATTGGTGGCCGAGATGACGCGGACCGAGACGCGAATTGGCCGCTCGCCGCCAACGCGGTGGAACTCGCCCTCCTGCAAGACGCGCAGCAGCTTGGCCTGCGACGCGGCGTGCAGGTCGCCGACCTCGTCCAGGAAGATGGTTCCGCCGTCGGCGAGTTCGAACTTGCCGCGACGCGCCGCCACCGCGCCGGTGAACGCGCCCTTGTCGTGGCCGAACAGTTCGCTCTCGATCAACTCGGTCGGAATGGCGGCGCAATTCACTTTGACAAACGCGCCCGAGGCGAACGGACTCGAGTTGTGAATGTGAGCCGCCAGGAGTTCTTTGCCCGTGCCGGATTCGCCGGCCAGGAGCACTCGGGCGTCCGACCGCGCGGCCATCGTCGCCTGCTCGACCACCTGCTGGAACGCCGGGCTGGATCCGATCATCCTGGCGCCGGCGCCGGCCATCTCGCGCAGCCGCTGATTTTCGTCGCGCAGGCTGGCCTGCTCGAGAGCGTTCTTGAGCGCCAACAGGACGCGGTCTCGGCCGAGCGGCTTCTCGAGGAAGTCGTACGCTCCGGCGCGGGTGGCCTCGACCGCGTCGGCGATGGCGCCGTGTCCGGAAATCATGACCACCGGAGTCTGGTCGTCGGCCTGGCGCAGCGCGCGCAGCAGGTCGATTCCGTTGCCGTCCGGCAGCTTCATGTCGATGAGGCAGGCGTCGGCGCGCCCGGTCCAGGTGCGGAACTCCGCCACCGACCGGCACACAGTGGTCTCGTAACCGGCGTGCTCGAGGATCAGCTTGAGCGACCGTCCGATGTTCTCTTCGTCGTCAACGATCAGGATCCGGCGTTTTGCCATCCGATGCGGGCAGCACGACGCGGAACGCCGCCCCGCCCAGTTCTCCTTCCACCAGCAAGATATCACCACCCATGAGCAGCGCGCTTTTGCGGGCGATCGAAAGTCCCAGTCCCATGCCTCCCTTCTTGAACGAAATCGCCGGCTCGAACAGCGTTTGGCGCGTCTGCATATTCAGTCCAGGTCCCGAATCGTGGATCTCGACGGCGACTTTGCCCTCCGCGCGCGAGGTGGCGGCAAGCACGACGCCACCCGCTCCCGCCGCCTGCGCCGCGTTTTCGAGCAGGTTGGTGAGCACGCCCTTCAGCAGGTCCCCATCGGCGCGCGCGATGGGGCGCTCCGGCGCCAGGCGCACGGTGTAGATGCAATCCGGATTGGCCGTCTTCAGCAGCGCGATGCGGTCCTCCACCAGCGCGTTGAGGTCGAGGGTGGTGGGGTGAACCGGCGGCTCGGCGGCGAGATCGGAGAACGCCCGCACACGCCGCTCGAGCGTGGCAACCTCGTCGATGACGATCTGCGCGGCCTGTTCCAGGAACGCCGCATCGCCCGCGTCGCGCCGGGCGACCACCTCCTCCATGGTGAGCCGGATCGGCGTCAGCGAGTTCTTCACTTCGTGCGCCATCTTGCGCGCCAGCGCCTGCCAACTCTCCAGGCGTGTGATCCACACCAGCCGCTCGCGGCTTTCCTCCAGTTCGCGCGCGGTGCGGTTGAATGCCGCGATGGCCTGGCCGGCCTCGTCGTCGCCCGCGCTGGCCAGGCGCACGGCCAGGTTGCCCGAGGCCAGTTGCCGCAGGCCGTCGGTCAGGCGCTGAATCGGCCCGCTGATGCGGTGCGCCGAATAGATGAGGACTCCCAGCGCCGTGAGCCACATCGCCGCCGCCAGGATGCCGGAGGTGTAGCTGAGCCCCCGTCGCAGGTCGCGAGTCGATGCGGCCTCGACCAAGGCGCGGGCGCGCGCGTACTGCTCCGAGAGGCGCGTCATACCGACGCCGCCGAGGCGGCGCGAATAGACCAGCACTCCATCGGGGCGGCGGACCAGCAGATCCAGGCGCTCTCCGGCGGGTACCGAGAGCACAAAGCGCTCCGTCTCGCCGCTGTGCCAGAACTCGCCGGCCGCCTCCGGCGAAAGCCGTTCCGGCTGGAGCTTGCCGGAAGCGGCGTCGGATTTCAACGATTCGCGGACGTGCTGGTAGTACTCGCGGCCGGTTCTCTCGAGGGCGCGCGACAACTCGTCCAGCTCTTTCGTGTTGGCGTAGCGCAGGCTGTGCTCGAACAGCGCGTCGGTGATCCAGAGCGTGACCGCCAGCGGCCCGAGCGTCGCCGCCGCGAAGACCACGATCAGCCGGTTGCGCAGGCGGTTCACTTGCCTCCCGTTTGGCCGCCGATTTCGTCCAGCCGCAGGGGCCCGGTTTCCAGCGCCCAGTTCGGCTCGCGCCCGCGCGAGGGGCGGCTGAAGATCTCTACCAGACCCGTCAGACTGAGGCCCGGTTCGCCGAGCACGGGCCGTGCGTCGCGCGAATCGGCGAGGCGCACTTCCAGCCGCACGATAAACTTTCGATCCGGCGCAAGTCCCGCGACCGGCACCGCCAGGTTCTCCAGGCACCAGGCCTGGGCCGCTTCCGCGCCCAGACGCGAGGCCTGGCGCATCACGCCGCGGCGCACCACCGAGAACTTCTCCTCCCACAAATCGTAGCTGAAAGTAAAGCGCTCGAAGGTGCGCCGCAAGTTGGACCGGTCCGCGACGGCGAGCAGGCTGAGCTGGAAGTCGAACGACACGGGCGCGCCGTTCTTGAGGCGCTCCAGCGGCTTGCCATCCAGAAAGTGCAGGTCCGCCGCCGAAACCAGCAGGGCATCGCCTTTCCATCGTGGAACCAGTCTCGGCTCGCGCGCCCCGGGCTGGAGCGGCGCCGCGAGCGCCGCAACCAGCCAGGCGCGCCGGGTGGGGAAGAGGGCCGGCGGTTCCATCAGAAGTTCATCCCCACTAGAACCACCGGTTCGGCGCGTCCGTCTTTCACCGGGAAGGCCACGGCGAGGGTGAAGCCTTTCCGGTAGGAGCGGTTGCTCTCCTTGTGCCACGAGTTATCAAGCTGCAGCCCGAGGCCGAGGGAATGGCGGATCACCGCGTCCCGGCCGCGATCCCAGACCGAGCCGGTGTCATAGAAAACTCGCAGGATGCGGTACTGGTATTCGAGCGTGCCGTGCGCCAGGCGGTCGCCGCCCAGCGGAGCCAGGTCCCACCGGTTCCAGCCGCGCAGGAAGCGCGAATTGCCCGCGACGAAGCGCTCGAACAGTGGCGCGCGCCCGTTCAACTCGCCCGCGGCGAAGTCCGCCACGACGCGCTGGCGGTTGAACTCGCAGACGTAAGTGGCATCCCACTGATGGCGGCTATAGGCGAAGTCCGATTTGAATTCACGAGTGGCCGCGCGCAGGCTGTAACCTGCGTCCAGGCCGTGCCTGGCGCCGGCCCGCTCCCACCGCTCATGCAGGCGTAGAGTTGCTGTAGCGGCGTTGGCGGCCTCGGTTTTCGCGGCCGGAAACTGGGTCTGGAAACGCTCGAAACTCACACCCGCGCTTAAGGTGAGCGGTTGGGCCAGTTGGATGGTCACCGTGGGCTGGAAGTTCTGCCGCGTGCGATAGACACCCGGCAGAGCGGCGCGCTGGTCGAGCGCCACCAGCGTCGAGCGGCTCCACTGCTGGTGATAGGAGTCGAACTGGAAGCCCAGGCGCACACGCTCGGTGAAGACCGACAGCCGCTCGACGCGCGCGCGCACGCCCGCGTAGCGCTCGACCAGTTCGTCGCCGTCGCTCACCAGGCCCACGCCCAGGCGCGTCGCGCCGATGACTTTGGTGGCATCCACAGCTCCGGTCCAGCCTTGTTTGGAGTGGTAAATGAACTTCGGGATTGCGATGTCGAAATCATGCTTCCAGCGTTGGATCTCGAAAACCACCTTCACGGTTTCGGGTTCGGCGCCTTTGACCACCTGCTGCCGCACCGTGTGCACCTGCAATTCATTTCGGATGCGGCGCGTCAGCCGGTCGACCGTGTCCTGGTTGAAGTTCTCCCCAACCAGCCGTTTGACTTCGCCGGCCAGCTTTGCGCTCAACCGGTAGCGTTTGGCGGGGACGATATCGACGCTGGAGACTTTGTACTTTGCGTTGACGTTGACTTCGGAGGGTTGCTCCTGGGCCGCGAGGGTAACGGCGGCCGCCAGGAGCAGGTAGATCACGGGTCTCATATACCGTCGCGAAGGCAACTCGGCTGCCAAACACAAGTCTAGCGATAGCAGAGGGTTCGCGACACTACCTGGGCGGCGGATTCACGCTGGCGTGAATCAGGGGCACGCTCCGCAAACCGCGCGCCTAATTCGGGGACAGGCTACGAAATCCCGAAATTAATTTCGGGATTTCGTAGCCTGTGGTCATGATCGCATCGCG
>JAUYBU010000195.1 GCA_030693045.1 Bryobacterales bacterium
CGCGCTGCTGCCCAACCTGGGCGGGCAGTCGGGGCTGAACCTCAGCTCCGAACTGGCCAAGGCCGGGGTTCTGGAGAAGTACGGCGTCAAAGTGATCGGCGTGCAGATCGACGCGATCGAGCGCGGCGAGGACCGCATCGCCTTCAAAGAGACCATGAACCGGCTGGGGATCGACATGCCGCTCAGCGAGCCGGCCTATTCGGTGGAAGAGGCCGAGAGCGTGGCGGGGAAGCTGGGATACCCGGTGGTGATCCGGCCGGCTTACACCATGGGCGGCACCGGGGGCGGCCTGGTCTATAACGTCGAAGAACTGCGGGTGATCGCAAGCCGGGGCATTGCGGCCAGCCTGGTGGGGCAGATCCTGGTGGAGGAGTCCGTGCTCGGCTGGGAGGAGCTGGAATTGGAGGTCGTCCGCGACGCCAAGAACCAGATGATCACGGTGTGCTTCATCGAGAACGTGGACGCGATGGGGGTTCACACCGGGGATTCCTATTGCACGGCGCCCATGCTGACCATCGATCCGGAATTGCAGAAGCGGCTGCAGGCGTATTCCTACAGCATCGTGGAAGCCATCCAGGTGATCGGCGGAACCAACATCCAATTCGCGCACGATCCCAAGACCGGCCGCGTGGTGGTCATCGAGATCAATCCGCGCACATCCCGCTCTTCGGCTTTGGCTTCCAAGGCGACGGGATTCCCGATTGCGCTGGTCTCGTCGAAACTGGCGGCCGGGTTGACGCTGGACGAAATTCCCTACTGGCGCCTGGGAACGCTTGAGAAGTACGAGCCGTGGGGCGAGTACGTGGTCGTGAAATTCGCCCGCTGGGCCTTCGAGAAATTTCCCGGCTCGGAAGATAAGCTGGGGACGCAGATGCGCGCAGTCGGCGAAGTCATGAGCATCGGCAAGACTTACAAGGAGGCGTTCCAGAAATCCATCCGGTCGCTGGAGAACGGGCGCTACGGGCTTGGATTCGCCAAGGACTTCAATCGCAAAACGCTCGATGAATTGCTCGGCCTGTTGGCGCAGCCGACCAGCGAGCGGCAGTTCGTTATGTACGAGGCGCTGCGCAAGGGCGCCGACGTGTCCCTGTTGGCCGAGAAGACTTACATCAAACGCTGGTTCATCGAGCAGATGAAGGAACTGGTGGAGCTGGAAAAGGAGATCCTGCGATTGGGCGGCCAGCCGCTGCCGGACGAGTTGCTGATTCGCGCCAAGAAAGACGGTTTTGCCGATCGTTACCTGGCCAAGTTGCTGGGCTGCCAGGAGGGGGAGATCCGCCGGCATCGAATCCGGCTGGGCCTGGTCGAGGCATGGGAGGCAGTGCCTGTGAGCGGCGTCGAAAACGCGGCCTACTACTACTCGACCTACAACGCGCCCGACCGGTCCACGGCCACCACGAACCAGCGAAAGGTGATGGTGTTGGGCGGCGGTCCCAACCGCATCGGACAGGGAATCGAGTTCGATTATTGCTGCGTGCACGCGGCCTTCGCGCTGCGCGATGCGGGCTACGAGTCGATCATGGTCAACTGCAATCCGGAGACGGTTTCGACCGACTACGATACCTCGGACAAGCTGTACTTCGAGCCGCTCACCGTCGAAGACGTGCTGAGCATTTACGAGAAGGAGAAGCCCGAAGGGGTGGTGGTGCAGTTCGGCGGCCAGACGCCGCTCAACATCGCCGGAGAACTGGCCGCGGCCGGCGTCAAAATCCTGGGCACTCCGGTCGAAGTCATCGACCTGGCCGAGGACCGCGACCGGTTCCGCAAGATGATGGACCGGATGGGCATTCCGATGCCGGCCTCCGACATGGCCGTCAGCGTGGCCGAGGCCGTCGAGATCGCCGGCCGCATCGGGTATCCGCTGATGGTGCGCCCCTCCTATGTGCTGGGCGGCCGCGGGATGGAGGTGGTGCACGACGAGGAAATGCTGCGCCGCTACATGACCGCCGCCGTGGACGTCACTCCGGAGCGGCCGATTCTCATCGACAAATTCCTGGAAAACGCCACCGAGGCCGAGGCCGACGCGCTCTCGGACGGCGCGAACGTTTTCGTGCCCGTGGTGATGGAACACATCGAGCTGGCGGGCATACACTCGGGCGACTCGGCTTGTGTCATCCCGCCGGTGACCATTCCTGCCAGGCACCTGGACACGATCGAGGACTACACGCGCCGGATCGCTCTCCAACTGGGCGTGGTCGGCCTGATGAACATGCAATACGCGATCGCCAACGACACGGTTTACGTGCTGGAGGCCAATCCGCGCGCTTCGCGCACCGTCCCGCTGGTTTCCAAGGTCTGCAACATACCGATGGCCCGGATCGCCACCCAGTTGATGCTGGGAAGCAAGCTGGCCAGCCTGGGACTCAAACGCGCCGCGATTTCGCATTACGGGGTGAAAGAAGCCGTCTTCCCCTTCAACATGCTGCCGGAAGTGGACCCGCTGCTGGGCCCCGAGATGCGCTCGACCGGCGAAGTGCTGGGCATGGCGGGCACATTCGGCGAGGCGTTTTTCAAAGCCCAGGAAGCCACCCAGCAAACCTTGCCGCTGGAAGGAACGGTGTTGATCACGGTGGCCGAGCGCGACCGTGCCGGGGTGATCGAGGTCGCCCGCCAGTTCGCCGAACTGGGCTTCCGGGTCCTGGCCACCGCCGGGACGGCGGCCTGCCTGGCCCAGCACGGCATTTCCTCGCAAGTCGTGAACAAGACCCATGAGGGGCGTCCGCACATCGTGGATTTCATCAAAAACCGCGAAATCCATCTGATCGTCAACACCCCGGCGGGCAAGCAGAGTAAGTACGACGATTCCTACATTCGCAAGAACGCGGTGAAATACAAGGTGCCCTACATCACCACGCTGGCCGGGGCGCTGGCCGCCGGCAAAGGCATTGCGGCTTACCGCCAATCCGGAACCGGCGCGGTCAAGTCGCTCCAGCAGTACCACGCCGAGATCCGGTAGGGGCCGCACCCGTTGCGGCGAGCCGCGCAAGATCGCGCCCCAGCCGGTTACAATGACGGTGACAGTCCATGGATCGAGAACTGGCAATCCGGGAAACGATCCGCCGCCTGGTGGGTTACTTTCGGCCGGAGCAAATCTATCTCTTCGGGTCCACCGCTCGAGGAGAGGCTGGCCCAGACAGCGATCTGGACTTCCTCGTGGTGCTGTCGGACGACGCTCCGCGAGCATTGCTGCTATCCGGCAGAGAATATGAGCATCTCATCGGCATACCTGTCGCCGCGGACATTGTGCCGATGCGACGAAGCACGTTCGAGGTCCGGAAGCACTGGCTGATGTCGATTCCGGCGCTCGCCATCCGAGAGGGGCAACTGGTCTATGATGCCAATCCCAAGGCGGCGTGAAGAAGCCGAGGAGTGGCTGAGATACGCGACCGAAGATCTGGAAACCGCGGAAATCCTGCTGGCTCCCCGGCCTCCCCCAAGCCAAAACAGGCTCTTTTCCACGCGCAGCAGGCCATCGAAAAGGCTCTCAAGGCGTTTCTGGTTTTCCACGACAGCCCTTATGCAGCCGGTGATTGCAGTGCGCCTCTAGAACGGCTATCATGAGGTCAAAGAGTATGATCGACCTCAAACTGGAAACGCTGGTCTCGAAGGAAATTGAGGTAGATACCGAGACTCTGGCCGCCATTGATAATGGCACAAGAGCCGCCGATGAAGGTCGGACGGTTCCCCTCGACGAAGTCCGCAAGATGATCCCGAAGTGGATTTCAGAATTCGAATCTCAGAACCGGCGTTAGCGGATCTCGAGCAGATCATCGAGTACTCCTGGGCTAACTTCCCGGCCAGCGCGGAACGATTTGCATCTGCAATTCTCAATCACGTGGAGTTGCTGGGAAGGTTTCCTTACATCGGAAGCCCCATTTCCGGACGTCCCCACGTCCGCCAATTGGTCCACACACCGATTCTGATTTACTATCGGATCCATGAACGGCGCAAGGTCGTCGAAATTCTTCACTTCTGGCACGGCCAACGGCGTCCTGCTTAGTCTCTGACGATTATTTTCCCGCCAATCGGCGCCCTGTTCCCGGTGAACGCGGGGACAGACGGGACGTTCACTGGTTTACCAGCACGTCGCGGAGGCGCTGCCGGTTGGGTCCCGATTGGTCGGCGGCGTCGATGAAGTGTTTCATCGCGCCGGATAGCGGCGTTTGGGCCGGCATGCGGAAGATCCAGGGGATGTTGGCGCTGGTCAAGGTGCGGTCGTCGGCCAGCGCGAGCACCGGAAGGTAAAATTTGTTGGCCAACTGCAAGGCCAGATGGGCCGCCTTGCGTTCGGTCGCGATCACACCCAGCGTGCGCTGGTCCTGGAGCAGCCGGACCAGTTCGTTGACCGCCTTCCCCCAGGGGACGTCGGAATCCACGCCCACCACGCGAAAGCGCGCCGGGACGTTCAGGGCGTTCGCCAGTCTGTCGGCGCCCGGGCCAAAGACCGCGATCACCGCCGGGCCGGCGGGAAGGTCGGCCAGCGCCGGGCCGGTGTAACTCACGCCGTTCTCGCCCACCCGCGCGTAGGGTTTCTCCATCGGGTACAGGCGAAATTGCGCTTTGCCGCCCTCGATGGTCCCGAGATACATGGGGGCGACGTTCTTCGCGTTCGGATCGAAGACCATCTGCCCGGTCACACCCTTGTAGCGCTCCACCCCGGTCAGCGCGTCGCGGATTCGGCCCCGGTTCAATCCCGCGCGGCAGACAGCGTCCAATAGGACCTTCATGGCGTCGTAAGCCAGCGAGGAGAACGCCTCCGGCGACGCCGTGAATCGGCCCTGGAAGCGTTGCTTGAAGCCGGAATCCAGGCGCGCGGGGTCGTAGGGGAACACCACCTCCAGCCCGTCCGCCGCCGGCCCCGCATTCCGGAACAGCGCGTCGCCGAACACGCGGAAACTCCCGAAGACGCGCTGCTTCATTCCCATCGCGCGCAGTTGTTTCAGGATCGCTCCCGCCGGCCCCGCGTCGCCCCACAGCACGATCGCGTCGGCGCGCGAGTCGTTGATCACCCGAAGCTGCCGCTCGAAATCGGTATCCCCGGGCATGTATTTCTGTTCGATCACCACGGGGCGGCCGAGGCGGCGCGAAGCATCGCGAAACTTGATCACGCCGAACCGGCCATACCGGTCGTTCACCCGGAGCAGCGCCACCCGCTTCAAACCCAAATCCGTGTAAATGCGCCGCGCCAGCGTGTAGCACTGCACGCGGTCGTCTTGTAGCACCGTCAGATACCACGGAATGATGGTTTCCGGAATGGTCGGATCGGTGGCCGCGCTGTTGACTATCGGCACTTCCGTCTTGAGCGTCACGCGAAGAGCGATGTGAGTCGAGTCGCCACTGATAGATCCCAGCATGGCCCAGACCTTGTCGTCGTAAGTCATCTTCACGATTTCATTGCTCGCCGCGCCCCAAATCGCCTGATCGTTGTGGACCATCAGACGGAACGGCTTCCCGCAGTAACCTCCGGCGGCGTTCGCCTCCTCGATGGCTAGCATCGCGCCGTTCAGCATCATTTTCCCGAGCGCTTCGTCCGGATGGTCTTCTATCGGCCCAAGAAAGCCGATGCGGACTTCGTCGACCCCGGCGAGCGCCGGTTCGGGGACGTCGCGCGCCGCGCCGTTGTACTCCACCAGCTTGGTGTAGTGCTGAAAATAGGGTTTCGTGAACTTCGAAAATGGCCGCAGGTCCTCCGGCGTCCCCGCATACGGATCCATCACGCGCGGCGCCGGCGGACCCGGCGGCTGGCTTCCGCAGGAACAAGGCACGGCGGTCTGCGCCGCCAGCGCGCCAGCCAATGCGAACGAAAAACAGAGATACCGGCTTAGTCGTGACATTGTCACTCCGCCTTCACCGCGATCCCGTGGCTCAAGCCCTTGGCCGTCGCCACCCAGATGTCGTCGCCCTGAAAATCGACGCCGTACACGTAATGGTGGGCCGGCGCGCTTGGAACATCGATTCGCGTGACGCTCCCCGCCTGGTCGCGAATCAGCATCTCCGGCCGGCCGGTCTCCAGCGACGGCCGGTACACCGACCAGTTCCTGCCGTCGAAGTAAGCCAGACCCTTGTCGGTCGAGAACCACGCTCGGTTACCATCCACCGCTTTCACCTGGTTGAGGAAGTTACTCGGCAAACCGCTGTCTTGATCCAGAAAGTTACGCCAGTTACGTCCATCGTAGCGGCTGGCGCCGAAGTAAGTCGCCACCCAGACGATCTTATCCTTCTCTACATAACTCACCGACGTAGTGATCTCGTGAATCAGTCCCTGGTCCTTGAACAGTACAATCTCGGTTTCACCGTCGGGATCGTTGTAGTCTTTCCATCGATCGTTCTTGACGTCGTACTCTAGCACGCCGCCGCCCCAGACGGCATAGTAGACCTTGTCCTTTCCGGGACTCACCGCATACGTCCAGATCTCGTACATCGGCGTGTTCCGCTCGTTATAGAGCGTCCACTGGCCGGTGCGCGTATTAAGCCGGCTGGCCCCGGCCGCGGTCGCCGTCCATACCTCATCGTCCTGGACCGCCACGCCATAAACCACGTCATTACTCAGTCCGCTGTTAAGTTGAGTGTAAGTGTCGAAGCGCCCCGCCGAGTACCGGCTCAAGCCACCCATGGTGGCGATCCACACGTCGCGAGTCCTCTTGTCCACCGCCACATACAGCACGGCGCGGTGCGCCAGTCCGTCCTGGGGCCGGAATACCTTCCACTTACCTTTCTCGTACAGTGCGAGACCGTTGTCGGTGCCCGCCCAAACCCGCTCGCCATCCACCGCCACCGAGAAGACTTTGTTGTCCGGCAGCCCGTCCGCCGTCGTGAAATTCTGCCAGCGGAATCGTGGCATGGGCGGGGCCGCCGCCCAGAGCGACGAAACAATCAGGAGCGCAAGCGCGTGTCTCATAGCGTCTTCAGATACTCAATCAGATCGTTTAGTTCGTCCTTAGTCAGATCGTTACTCACTCCGTGCCGGTCGGTCGGATTGAATACCGTCCAAATCTCTTCCAGGCTCTGAGCCGATCCGTCGTGCAAGTAGGGCGCCGACAGGAAGATGTTAGTCAACTGCGGCACGTCGAACAAAGGCGAACGGTCGGTTGGTTTGCCGGTCCCCACATCGGTCAACTGCCGGTTGGTGTAGTCCGGGCCCGAGTGACACACCGGGCACTGCGACGCTTCCGGGATCGGCGTTCCGTCCTTCCGCCGGGTGCGCTCGTAGATCGCCTTGCCGCGTTCCTGGGCGGCGGTCGGTTCGCCGTCGGCGCGGCGAAACCGGTTGGGACGCCGGGGAATCGACTTCAGGAAACTGACCAGGTCCGCCAGTTGCTCCGGCGAGTAACTCTGAGAACGGAAGAAGTATTTCTCGGTCCGCGGTCCGCACTCCGTCTCCAAATCCGGATTTGCTCCATTCCACTTAAACGGCCCCGTATTGGACACGTCCTCAATCAGCCGGTTGTCCACGACGTCGATGCCGAACCCGTCCGGTTCCAGATCCCATGCCAGTCCGTCGAGTGTGCCCTCGATGTGACAACTCGCGCAGCCGAACTGACCCTGGAACGAGAAGCGGGCGGTGTGAAACAGCCGTTCTCCGCGCCGCTCCGGAGTCACACCAGCCGGCCCGCCAAGAAGAATGGTCCGCGCCACCTTCCGCGCGCCGGTGTCGATCACCGACACCGTGTCGTCCAGGCGATTGGCCACAAACAGCCGCGCGCCGTCCGAGGAAAGCGCGATTCCCTTGGGATTGCTTCCCACCGCAATGCGCGCCGCGACGAACTTCACCGACGCCGACAAGTCGTTGGCCAGCCGCGCGCGCTCCCTGGCGCCGGAGCGGCGCAGTATGCTCAGCAACTTGTCGAGGTCCAGCACAGTGACGCTGTCCGAACCGCTGGTGGAAACATAGGCCGCGCGCTTGTCCGGCGCGATGGCCACTCCGAAGGGCAGCGAGAAGTAGCGTTCGACCTCGTCGATCAGCACTTGTACGCTATCCCCCACGTCCGGGCCGAACAGCGTGAGAGAGTTTCCAATCACAAAGCCGTGCGCGACGTGCGCCAGCGGGATCAGGTTCTTGGGGCGCAGTTGGGACGCGATGCCCAGCCGCCCGTCGGCGGAAATCGCCGCGTGAAAGACGCCGGCGACGTTGTGCATCCGCCACCGGTCGGTCACCGCCTGCCGCCCGGTGTCGATCACCGTGATCTCGGACTGCGGCGGCGTCCGGTGCGGGCCCGGATTGGGATAGATATGCGTACCGTAAATGAACCGGCCGTCGGGCGAACCAACCAGATAGCTCGCGCCCCGGCCCGCCGCCAGGCGCTTTGGCTCGCCGCCGCTGGCGAGGTCGATGACCGAGATGTTGCCGCCGATCCGGTTGGCCGCGTACAGGGTCTTGCCTTCCCGGTCAACCAACACGCTGGTCGGCTCGAAACCCGAGTGCAGCGTCCTGGTCACAGCGAGTGTTTGGGCGTCGATCTCCGTAACCGTGTCGCTCCACGAGTTCGCCACATACACGAACTTCGCATCCGGGCTCAGAGCCAGCCCTTTCGGCGTTCGTCCCACCGGCACGCGCCGCAGCACCTTGCCGGACTTGACGTCCACCACCGCCAGTTCGTCGGAGCCTTCGCAGACCACGTACAGCCGCTCGCCGCCGGGCGACAACGCAAGTTCGATCGGACTCAGATAGCGCTCGGCGCCGGCGCCCGCGAGCAACCACGCGAACGCGGCCACCGCGGCCGTCACGGCAGCGAACGTGAGAGCCCTTCGCACGCTACTTCTCCTCGATCGTTACCGCGCGATCCGCCGCCACATCGTTCAGCGTTTGGACAATTCCGCTGGGCCAGGTGATGGTGAGCCGCTCGGCCTTCGCCGCCGCGCCCAACCCGAAGTGTACGCGGCCGTCGTCCTGCCCGAGGTAGCCCGATCCGGCGACCCGCTCCGCTTGTTGCTTGCGTCCTCCGGCAGTCACTTCGACCCTGGCGCCGATTCCGTCCCGGTTGCTCTTCTTTCCAATCAGCCGCACCAACAGCCAATGACTTCCGGCTGGCGAAACGTTGTGGAACAGCGTCCCCGCGCTCCCCAGATTCACCAGAAAGAAGTCGATCCGGCCATCGTTGTCGTAGTCGGCCGCGCACGCGCCGCGCCCCACCGTCTTGGCGTCGAAGACCTCGCCGGCGCTCGATGAGACATCGGCGAACTTGCCCTCTCCCAAGTTGCGAAACAGCGAGTGCTCCTGCGGAACCATGTGGATCAGCCCGCCGTGCGCGATGAAGATGTCGCGCAGTCCGTCGTTGTCCAGGTCCTGCACCGCCGTGCCCCAACTCACGTATTGAGCGGTCAACTGCGAGATGCCAGCGCCCTCGGTCGCGTCTTTGAATTTCGCCGGCCCCACGTTTTTCAACAGGCGGTTGTATTTCGAATCGCTCACCCACAGGTCCACGCGGCCGTCGTTGTCGAAATCCGCGAACACCGGTCCCATGGCCGAGGTCGATTCCCCGCTTTGCCCGTAGGCCACGCCGGCGGCAACGGCAATCTCCTTGAACGTTCCGTTGCGCTGGTTGTGAAACAGAAAGTTCTCGGTCTTGTCGTTGGCCACGTAGATGTCCGGGTAGCCGTCGCCGTCGAAGTCGCCGGCGGTGGCCCCCATGGTGCGCCCCACGTAGCCGGCGATCCCGGACTTCTCGCTCACGTCGGTGAACGTTCCGTTGCAGTTGTTGCGAAACAGCAAATTGATTTCGCCCGCGTAATCCAGCGGACCGGGATAGTTGTCGGCGGCGTAGTAGGCGCGATACTTGGGATCGAACTTCACGTACCTGCCCACAAACAGATCCACGCACCCATCGCGATCGGTATCCAGCCAGGCCGATCCAATCGACCAGCCGGGCGCTTTCAGGCCGGCTTTCGCGGTGACGTCCTCGAACGTCCCATCGCCCTTGTTGCGAAACAGAATGGCGCGCTCGTAGCCCGTGACGAACAGGTCCACAAACCCGTCGTTGTCGTAATCGGCGGCAATCGCCGCCATGCCGAACACGTCGGCGCCGACTCCCGCCTGGGCGGTTACGTCGGTGAACTTGCCGCCGCCGTCATTCCGGTACAGGCGATTGCGCGGCGTCTCCGCGGGCGGCTTGCGCAGCGGGAAAGGATGCATGACCGCCGCCAGCGGCTTGCCCGTGACCACGTAGAGGTCCTGACGCCCGTCGTTATTAAAATCGAACCACGCGCATCCGGCGCCCGTACTCTCGAGAAGCGAACCGAGTTTCTGCGCGCCGAAACTGTGAGTGAACTTGATACCGGACGCGGAGGTCGAGTCCTCGAAGCGGATCGGAGCTTCGCCGGCCGCCAGCGCGGCGGCGAGGACAAGTTGAAGCAAGCCGCTCATCATCTCTCTCCCTCCGGCGCCGGAATCTCGGCCGGAACCGTCGAGCGAAGCAGCGCCATCGGAACCACGTTCTCCGGCGCCCGCTCGGGCCCGGCGTGGCAGCCCACGCACACGCGTTGCTCGCCGCGCCGCATCCAGAACCAGCCCTTCTCGCCCGCCAGGACGCGGCCCCCGCGATCCGCAAGTTCGATCCGGATGGGCCGCTCCGACGGAACGTGCAGGTAGAACGAACCGTCGCTCTCGACCTTCGCCTGCCCCAGCCGAATCGTTCGCCCTTCCGCGTTCAGCGAGTAGATTCGCACCGCGGCGATCGCGCCTTCGGCAAACGAAATCGGCGACTCGTACGCGTTCAGGCACAGCACTCTCGCCCCGGGCCAGCCGTGCAACCCCGACGGGTGGCTCAACGGCGTTCCACGAGCGGTGTCAGCGTGGCGCAGCGCGGCCTCGACACCGCTGCCGTCGCTGTAGACGGTGTACAAGCCGGCGGGGCCCTCGAACAGAATCCGGCCGTCGCCGAGCACCTGGCGCGGCAGATAGTTTCCGGGGGCGTAGGTCAAGCGCAGCGGTTCCCCGCCCGACAAGGGCATGCTTTCCATCTGGAAAGCGCCCGCGCGTTTGCGCGCATAGACCAGCATGTCGTCGGGCAGATACAGCGGACGAACGCAGTCTTCATCGAACTTCGTGATCCGCCGCGGCGCACCGCCCGCGCGCGATGTCTCCCATATCTGCCACGGGTCCCCCTGCCGTTGCTTGCCCGCGAACAGCACGCGCCGCCCGTCGAAGGAAACCTGGGAGTTGGCGGTGGCAAAGAACTCCGGCGACAACGGCCGCTGGCCGTTCAGCATGAGGACCGCGCAGGTCAAAGCAAGAGATAGACCCTTCACCGTTTGCTGAATTATAACCCGGTGGTGGCCCGCCGGGTATTGTATGCGCGCCGCCACTCCCGGCGCCGGGCGTCGTTCGGGAACCTCTCGTCCCCCCGGTACGGATAGCCGCTCATGTTGTGGAACGGCAGCGGCTCGACGCTCGCGCCGAACGCCGTATTCGCGTCCGAGTCCTTCGACCATCCGTCAACGAACAGCAGGAAGTCCCGCGTCCAGCCTTTCGCCAGCGGCGGCATCGCGCGGGCGTCGAACAGCAGCCGCAACTCGTCGCCGGAGCCCGTGATCACCATGCGGTCGTCAACCGATTCCACCAGCTCCCGCACGTCGCCGTAGCGCGTGTACAACCCCGGCGTCGGATTCCAAATCGAGGTTGCGCTGACATGCGCGTAGTCGAAGACCTCGGGCTGGTTGCTCGCCCGATCGATCACCAGCTTCGAGAAACCGCGAAAGCGCAGGTCCGCTTGCGCCGCGCCGACCGGCGTCAGGCGCGCCGCGGGCGTCGCCGAAGATTCGATCAGGAAAATCTCATCCCAATACACGCACAAACTGGTGACAATCCGGATCTCGCGCGACGCCGAAAGGAATTTTCCGGCCAGGTCCGCCACCATCGTCTTGGGCTTGCCCGCGGGCATTCCCAGGTCTTCGATCACCGTGCGCCAGGCGCCGCGCGCGTCCTTCACCTGCAAATACGGCAGCCTCAGCCCGCCGCCGGCTTCCTGCGAGGCGCCCAGGAAAGCGCTGCCGTCCGCCCAATCCACCCAGCCGCCGAGCACCAGGGCGGCGCGGTTGCCGGCCGCCGCGGCGGGACCGAAGTCGAGGTCCAGATGGTGCATTTCCGCTACGCCGGCGGCGTTGCGCCGGAAGTCGTCCGGATACCGCCGGTCCTTCCTCAGGACGCGATCGAGCACATCGTGGCCGTGATGGTCGGTTGCGCGCACGGGATGAATCCGCCGCTCGGCGCCGAACAGCCGGAATTCCGGAAATGGCGGCGACTTGAACTTTTCGTTGGTGAAGATCTCGGTTCCCGACGGATGATCCAGCGCCACCAGTTGCACCTGGTCGAGATAGGAAACCTCGTGCAGTTCCTCGGTGATCCGCACTTCGAATCGCCCGTTGCGCTCGGCCAGGGCCCCGCGCGGAATCTCCACGTACTCATCGTGGTCCAGCGCGAAGACCGCGCCGTCGCCCGAACTGGCGCCCAGCGGCGCGACGCCCAGCACGTCGGTGATGAATTGAAATTCCCTCCCGTTCCACGTGAACACCATGGGGCACGAACCGGACATCCGCGGCGCTTCCTTAGCCCGCAACACCTTCCCCGCGGCCACTCCGGTTTCGTTCTGGATCATGCCGTTCGGCCAGGTGATGCGCACCGTGTCCGCCTCGCGGTACGCTCCCAGTCCGAACAGCAGCGGAAGCCCGTCGTACGGTTTCTTCTGATACGCCGCGCCGGCCTTCACCTCGACTTCGGCGCCTTGCGCCAGTACCCGGTTCTTCACCCCCGCGAGCGAAACCTTGAGCCACCCATTGCGAGTCGCCGTCCGATTCAGCAGCAGGTGCAGACTGCCGTCGCTCGCCACTCCCGCCAGGTCGATCTTGCCATCGTCATTGAAATCCGCCGCGACCCACACGGCCCCTTTTCTGATTCCGGGATCGGCCGCGCCGCGATTCTCAAGATCCGCGAACACCGGCGCACCGGAACCCGCGAGGGCCATCGCAGCGGTCTCGAACCTGCCCTTGCGATTCAACAGCAGTCCCGCACCGCCGGGTCCGGAGAACGCCAGGTCCATCCAACCATCGTTGTTGGCGTCGGACACGGTCAACGCGTGTGATCGCGCCGGCAAGCCATCCAATAGCGTGGCCTCGAAGCGCCCGCGCAAGTGGTCGCGATACAGCACCCCGGCGCGATCCCGGTAAGCCACCGCGACATCCATCGATTTCTCGTCGGACATCGCGCACAGCGCCACGGCGTCTGTCGCCTCTCCGCCGGCGAACTGAAAATCCGCGCTGCGCTCGACGAATCCGTTGGTCCCCTGGTTGCGCAGCAGCGCGGAGCTCGAGCCAAACAGCAGCAGGTCCAGATCGTAGTCGTGGTCGTAGTCGATCCACACGGCTTTGCGGAAGCGCCCCGCCGGCAGACTCGCCGCCTCTTTTCGATACCGCCCTTTCACATTCCGGTACAGCGCCGGCCCGGACTCGGCGATCACGCACAGGTCCGCCAGGCCGTCGTTATCGAAGTCGCCCGCCGCGACCGAGACTACTGACCGAAGCTCCTCCAGCCCCGTCGTCCGAACCGGCTCCAGGCCGTTCCTGTAGATCCGCACGCCGGCCTTGGACCAGACCAGAAGGTCGGGCCTGAGATCCCCGTCGATGTCCGTCACCAGTGCGCCGGCGGTCGCCGGGTCCAGGTTGCCCTCGAGCTTTCGATCCTGGAACCGCGCCCTCGCCGGCGGTTCCTTCGAGGCGCGGGCAAGCTCGATCGGATCGTAGATCTCCGAGTAGGTGTTCCACTCCATGTCCTCGGAGTCGTCCGCTTCTTTCTGCCTGCTCTTGGCCTCCTGGAATGCGGCCAGCGCCGCCCCGGCGCGCTCCTCCCGCTCGCCCAGCCGATAGGCGTTGTAGATCTGGAAGTAGGGAGCCACCAGGATCGGATTCAAGCGGTTTGCGAGTTGAAACTGTTGCAGCGCCAGGTCCGGCTTGCCATCGAGTTGGTGCAGCAGGCCCAGGTTGTAGCGGGAAACGGCGTCGTCCGGGACCAGTTGCGCGAACCGCTCCAGTTGCCGCACGGCTTCCGGATAGCGGCCCTGCTTCTTGTACTGTATGCCCAGGTTGAACCAGGTGTGCGGAAACCTGGGATCCAATTGCTGAACCCGCTCCAGCTCCGCAATGCCTTCGCCGGCTTTCCCGGCTCTCAGCAGCGCCAGGCCATAGTTCAAGCGGTCCGGAATCGAAACCGGCGCGATGTCGAGCGCCTTGCGAAACTCCTCCACCGCCGCCGCCGCCCCGGTGGGGTTTTCATAGAAAGCTTTTCCGAGGTTGCGATGCCGTTGCAGCCGGTCCCGCGCGAGCTGCGCCTCGTCGGCGCCGCTCAAGATGAGCATCGCCGCCACCACCATAAAACCGGGGACGGAGTACTCTTTCCCCATTTCTTTCCAGCCACTATGCGACTTCATGAGCGGCGCTGCGAACCTCGCCGGGCGTCCAAGCGCCTTGCGCGCGCATCCGGGAAGCCGGAAGCCAGCCCCCCCGCCGCAGCCAGCGGCGGCGACGGCAGGATGAAAATGGGGAATGAGTATTCCGAGCCAATTGCAAAATTCGCCGAACGACCGCTCCCTGACGGTCGCGGCTCAGTAACCCGTTGCGAATCAGTGGCGCGCTTCCGAGCCGCGGCCGTCAGGGAGCCGGGCGTGAATTTTGCAATTGGCTCGAGTACTCCGTCCCCGGTTTTGGACGAAGGGGGGCTTCCCCTCGACCGGCAACCTGCATTATAATACTGGCGCTGTACTTTAGGAGCGTGTCATGAGACTATCCATTCTGAGTTTTACGATTCTTCTCGTAGCCGGGCCGCTGGTCTGGGCCCAAGATCTGGAGGACATATTCGCAAACCTGCAACAAGCTGAATCAAAGAAAGACGCCGCCCAGATAAAGAAACTGGCGACGGAAGCCCTGACGCTGGCGAACCAAGTGGTTGCGACGCCCGCTCCCGCGAGCGCCGAAGACAAGGAAAACTGGGCCGCGCGCGTCGCCCGGGCGCGAGACATCCAGGTGCGCGCCGAGTACGATCTGTACGCCACCGCCGCCTCGGCCCCGGCCGCCACCGCGGTGGAGCTGTTGTCCACTCTTGAGCGGCTAAGCCCGAAGAGCAAGTACCTCGACGAAGGCTATGCCCGCTATTTCCAGGCGCTGAGCCAGTCCGGGGCGTCGGCGAAGATTCCGGCCGTGGCCGAAAATGCCCTCAAGAACTTCCCCGAGAACGAGGACGCATTGCTGATGCTGGCCGACGTGGCCTTGAAGGGCAAGCAGAGCGACCGCGCCTCCGCCTACGCCGAACGTGCGATCGCCGCGATCGGCAAGCACGGCAAACCGGGCATGACGCTGGGCCAGGCCCACTGGATCGCCGGCATTGTGCACATGGAGAAATCCCAATTCTACGAGGCCAACAAGGATCTGCGCGCGGCGCTGCCTTTCATCAAGGGCAACGAAGCGATGATGGGCGCGGCGCTGTTCCATCTTGGCGTGGCCAACTACCAGCTCGGCAAGACCTTCATGCGCAAGGCGCAGGTGGTGGAAGCCGTGAAGTTCAGCGAGGAAGCGGCCAAAATCAAGGGTCCGTTCGCCGAGCAGGCCTGGCGCAACGCGTACATCATGAAGACCGAAGGCGCGAAGATGCGATAGCAGGCGATTAGGGCGCGGGAGCCGGGCTCCCGCGCCGTGCAGGTCGGGGACTTACGTCAAGCGCTTGGGGCCGGCATCGCGGACCTCGTCCGGGCACCCTTCGCTGAACAGCTTGAAGTTCTCGATGAAGCGCGCCGCCAGCGCGTCGTACTTGCGCATGTACTCCTCGCGGCTCGGCCAGGTGTTGGCCGGGTCCAGGATCTCGGTCGGGACGCCCTCGCACTCGGTCGGACACTCGAAACCGAAGATCGGGTCCTTGCGGTAGGGCACGTCCCGCAGCTTGCCGCTGAGCGCGTCGTTGAGCAGGATGCGCGTGTGGCGGATCGAGATGCGCTTGCCGACGCCGAACGGCCCGCCGGTCCAGCCGGTGTTCACCAGCCAGCAGTGCACCCCGTGCTGCATGATCTTGGACTTCAGCAGTTGGGCATAAGCCAGCGGCCGCTGCACCATGAACGGCCCGCCGAAGCAAGTGGAAAACGTGATCTCGGGCTCCACGCCGAGCCCGATCTCGGTGCCGGCAATCTTGCTGGTGTAGCCGGAAATAAAGTGGTAGATGGCCTGGTCCGGCGTCAGCTTCGAAATCGGCGGCATCACACCCGAGGCGTCGCAGGTCAGGAAGATTATGTTCTCGGGATGCCCGGCAACCGCCGCCGGCAGCGCGTTGTCGATGTAGGACAGCGGATAGGCGCCGCGCGTGTTCTCGGTCACCGACTCGTCGTTCAGATCGAGCCGGTGCCAGACCGGATCCATGGTCACGTTCTCGAGGACCGTGCCGAAGCGCCGCGTGCATTCGTAAATCTGCGGCTCGGCTTCCGGCGACAGGCGGATGACCTTCGCGTAGCAGCCGTCCTCGAAGTTGAAGATGCCGTTTTCGCTCCAGCCGTGCTCGTCGTCGCCGACCAGGCCGCGCGACGGGTCGGCCGACAGCGTGGTTTTGCCGGTGCCCGAAAGACCGAAGAACAACGCCGTGTCGCCGCGGTCGCCGACGTTGGCCGAGCAGTGCATCGGCATCACGCCGTCGAACGGCAGCAGGAAGTTGAGCACCGTGAAAATAGTCTTCTTCATCTCGCCGCCGTAGGCCGAGCCGCCAATGACGGCCAGGCGCTCGGCGAAGTTGGCGATGATGAAAGTCTCCGACCGGGTGCCGTCGATCATCGCCGAACCCCGAAAATTCGGCGCGCAAATGATCGTGAACTCCGGCACGTGTTTCTTGTAGCCGTCCAGCCCTTTCGGCTTCAGGAACATGTTGCGCACGAACAGGCTGTGCCAGGCCAGTTCGGTGACCACGCGGATCGGCAGGCGGTAGTCGGGGTCGCAGCCGGCGAACAGGTCCTGCACGAACACGTCGCGGCCTTGCAGGTAGCCCTGCATGCGCGTCACCAGCGCGTTGAACGACATCGGGTTGAAGGGGCGGTTGTACTCGCCCCACCAGACGTGCTCTTCGGTGGTGTTCTCGCGCACGATGAACTTGTCGGCGGCCGCGCGCGCGGTGTGCTTGCCAGTGTTGACGATCAGCGGACCCAGGTGCGCCACGCGCGCCTCGCGGCGGAAAATCGCCTCTTCATACAGCGCGCCAGTGGGCAAATTCCAGTAAACGCGATTGAGCCCGGTGAGGCCGTGGTTGTCCAGGCCGAAGGTAGACGACAGGCGTCCGGCCTCTTTGGTCGCGGGTGTCTCGATGTTCAGAAACCAGGTCATACCCAATCCCTCACCAGTTTTCGGCCGCCCAGGAATAGCTCATTCGGAGAGTTCGGGTCGATCGCCCATTGAATGCGCTCTATCCCTTCGCGGATCTCCTTGATGGTTCCGCAGTAGCTCATCCGGACGCGGCCCTCCATTCCGAACTCCTTACCGGGCACAACCACCACGCGGACCTTCTCCAGCAGCAGGCTCGCCAGCTTCTGCGAACTCTTCTCGTAGGCGCTGAAGTCGGGGAAGCAGTAGAACGTTCCCGCCGGCTTGGTCACCTGCACGCCGGGGATCGCCTGCAGCCGCGCGCACATGATGTTGCGGTTGTTTTCGAGCGTCATCCGCAGGCTTTCGATCGAGGACTGGATGCCGTTCAGCGCCCCCACCGCCGCCCACTGCGACGGCGTCGCCGGGCCCGAGGTCTCCTGCGACTGAATGTTGGTCATCGCCTTCGCCAGCTCACGGCTCGCCACCGCCCAGCCCAGCCGGAACCCGGTCATCGCGTACATCTTCGAAACGCAGTTGACCACGATCAGCTTCGACGATTCGATGTCCCGGTCGGTGAAGTCGTAGCAGTTCACCGGCGCGCGGCCGTCGAACACCAGCCGGTTATAAGTGTCGTCCATGAGCAGCCAGATGTTGCGCTTCTCGCAGATCTGGACGATCTCGGCCACAAAATCGCGCGAATACATCGCGCCGCTGGGGTTGTTCGGGCTGTTGAGGATGATGGCCTTGGTATAGGAGCCAATCGCGTCGGCGATCTCCTGGATCGTCGGCTGAAAACCGCCGTCCGCCGCGGTGACCGCAATCGGAACGCCGCCGGCGATCTTCACCATCTCCGGATAGCTCACCCAATAGGGCACCGGGAAGATGACCTCGTCCTTCGGATCGACGATCGCGTGGAGCGCCACCATGATGGATTGCTTGGCGCCGCTGGAGGCAATGACGTTCTCCGGCGCCACCAGCCGCCCGTAGTGCTCTTCCGTGTAACGGATGATGGCCTTCTTCAGCGCGGGAATTCCGTCCGCCGGTGAATACCGGACTTCGGCGGTGTTCAATAGGGCGGTGCAATTCAGGATCGCATCGATGGGAGCTTTGCTTTTCGGCTCGCCACCGCCCAGGTGGATAACAGGCTCGCCCTTTTCTCGAAGGCGAGCCGCGGTCTCGTTCAGTTTGAGTGTCGGTGACTCGCTGATCGAGCGTGCAAGTTGACTCAGACTCATAAGCGACGGCTTCCTTCCTGCTATCTTTGCCCCGCCGCGCAGTGGCCAGTATCGATACACCTCCGCGCAATCATGGGCAATCTATTGATTCTAAAAGGAAATGAGAAACGACTCGGGCAGGTAAACCGGGATTTCCCGGTCAATTCCTTTCCTTTTAGAGATGATAGTACATCCCGGCCGTCAACTCAAGCCGGCCGGGAGTCGGCGATTTCGCAACACCCGGTGGCGTGAGTGGGTCGGCGTGGGATTTGCGGAGGCTTTTCGGGAGAGATTCACGCCCCGCCGATTTCCGGGGCGTTGGGAACAGGGGACGCCTGGGCGCCCGAAGACAGGCGCCGAAGCGGTGCAATCGGGTTGGGGAGGCGAGAGCCGCGCCATCGTCATCGTTCGCCCGGCAGCCGCGCGTCAACTGCGTGTGAGCGCACTGAATGCCTCGGAGGTTCCGGTTCGGGTAACGAGAAGCCGTGCTGTCACCGGAGGAATCGCGGCTTCAGAGATCTTCCGGCCGGAGCCCTGTATCTTTGGCGATTTTCGCCAACGCTGCCGGCCCGATCTCCTCGCTGTCGTGGAAGCAGAACGTGAAGTTCCGCCAGCTTGGCCGTTGCAGCTTTCGGTGAGAGCCCACCTGCTTCTTCAACGTCCAGCCGATTCTGAGCAACGCAGCGTAGACCCGTCTGGCCTTCGTTCCGCTCCAGGTGCTCACGCGGCGAACAAGACCTTCAGCGGTTGCGGTATCTCGTCGCCGCTCTCAATCATATCGGCGAGAACCTGAAGCGCGATTGACTTCGCCTTTCGCAGTGCCGACTCTTCCGTGTCGCCGTAGGCCATCACTCCCGGCAGTTCGGGGACGGAAGCGAGGAATCTTCCGTCTTCTTCCCGCTCGATCTCAATTTGCAGCGGCTGGATCTCGACCATGCGTCTACCGTAAGTCTACCGGATTCGAGTCGGGTCCGCACGACATCGTTCGGAGGCGGGCAGGTGATTCCAGTTCAAAGCGGACACAATTCATGTCCCCCGTTCACACCCGCTGCTTTCCAATCGCCAGATCAGATCGGCCCGTTTCATCCGACTGTCAGTTCGGCGACGCGGCGAACGCCGTGGCGCGCGGTGCGCGGACGGGTTCACGCGATCTCCTCGCCGTAGGGTTTCATACCCTTGATCGGGAACGTCTTCGGGTATTCGCCGCTGCCACACAGCTTGAAAGACCCGAAGTCCTTGTACCAGTCGCCTTCCGGAGCATGCGGTTCCGCCTTCACCCAAGCCTGCAGGCGCCGAAGGTCGGCAAGCGGAATCCGGCGCTGGTCCACGCATTCAAGGAGGTGCTGCCAAAGGCCGCGAGGAAGATCAGAGAATCGGATCTTCGGCAATTGCGTCTCTCCCAAAAACGGCGCGAATCAGATCCCGTCCGGCTTCTTCCTTTTTCGAAGGCTCTTGCTCCTTCAGAAACTTTCGATAGGCGGACCTGAGGTTTTCTTTGGCGTCCTGTTCGGCTCGAACCCCTCGCTCCGCCAAAGTCACGAGGGCGCGGCTGATCGTGAGGCGGCGTTCTTTGGCGACACGCCGCACTTCAGCCGCCAATGGCGCCGGGATGCTAACGCTCTGACGAACCGCCCTGCTTCCGGGTCTTGGTGAAATCGGCCTGGTTCGACTAGCCATATCTCACATTGTACGCCAGGTGAACCACTGTGGTTCATTCGAAAGCCGCGCGGGTGCGGCGCCCTGCATCTGCCGCCCGCTTCTGGCTCCGCTGCCGCGTCCGGCGGTTCACGGAATCAATCGATTCCGGCTCGAACCGCGCTGAAAACTTCCGCGACCGAGACTTCTGAGGAGCCCGCCACAGCCTTGGAACCGTGCACGGATCGGTTACAGATAGAAGTCCCTGGATTCGAGTCTTTCATCCAGAGGCAAGTCCAACAATTCCTTGACTAACTCCTCACGAAAAGAATCGGACCTATCCGACGGTTTCGCGTGAAAGACGTATCTGGTCTTGAGGTACAGTGGCAAGCCATCGTCTAAACATTCCGCGCGTACGATGACTTGGTATTTTGTGCTCTCCGGCGGGAGTCTGGCGATATCCCCCTGGATGATCATCGTCTCCCATCCGACGCCTCCTGACCGGCCATCCGCCTTGGCCTTGTAAGCCTCGTTGCTCACGATCACGACCCTACCTGCCAGAGCTAGTTCGTTGCACATCCACTGGGCAAGATCCATGCCACGTCTCAAATGGAATTTGTCGAGCCGAACCTGAATGCCTTTCTCGACAAGATACAGCGCTAAGTGCACGGTCCAATCTTCCTCTTCCTTTGTTCGCGACGTATGGCTTATGAACACTCGGGGACTGGGATGGCCGCGGCCAACGATGCTGCGACGATTTGCGCGAAGGCGCTCGTATAGGTCTCGGTGCAGCACCGATATGGTCAGACATGAGTCGATGCTGGCCGCTTGCTCAAATCCTTGTCTCAGCGCAGAGACTACCTTCTCGCTCTGCAACCCGCCCGCCCCGGCACCGAGTAGCGGTGCAGCGACCGCCCTGACCGCAGGTTGCTGCTTCGTGAAACCGCCGATCACCCCTCCAATTGCGCAAATCGCCTCGACAGTTGATGTCATGCGGTCGACTGATGCCGCGAATGCAACGAACTGAGCGATATTCTCTGCCCCCTCAAAAGGCATAAACTCAACTTCGCCCAACTCCATACCTTCGCGAGGATGAGGGATGTCGTAGTGAGCCAGATTTCGCGCAACGAATCCGGTGACCGTACCGGATGTCGAGCACGGTAGCACGATGAGATCTGACGGACCATCAAACAGGTTTCCCAGTCGGAGCTTGACTTGGTTGGCCATGATGTTTGCCTCACGAGCAATCATAACACCCCCCGGTCGGCTTGCCCGAAACGGCGTTCCGGGAGATCGCTCTGGCGAAGTCCCCGCCTGGTCGGCGATCGGTAATACCCGGAGCCCTCAAAGGGCGCAGGCGTCGGACGAAGTTGGCACTCAGACGGGAAGCCAGCGTCGCCGGATCCTTTCACGGTCGACCACGACTATGGATTTCGGCAGTTCATCGTGCGCAATCCAAATGAGGACGCGACGGAGACAGGCCAGACTCTCCGCCTCGCTATAGTTCCCGCCGCGCAGCAGGATCAGTCCCGGCCCAGCGGAACCGAGCGCCGACAGGAGTCTCGGAAAGTCCAGGTCCGCGGTGATGATTACCCGGCCGTTGGCGGCTGCAAAACGCAGAATCTCCGAGTCGGGACTTTGGTGCATGAGGAGGTCGTTCCCATGCACGGCATCATGGCCTTCCGCTCGCAGCCACTGAGCCAGTTCCGGCGACAGGGGCATATCGACGAAGAATTTCACCGGCTCAGCTCAATCGTCTCGTCTTCGGAAAGGAGCGCCGCATAGCGCAAGGCTTCGTCGATGTCGGCCGCTTCAAGGTAGGGATAGGCACTCAGAATGGATTCCCTGGTTTCCCGGGCCGCCAGCAGACCGAGGAGGCGCGAGACCGGGAAGCGCAGATTGCGGATACACGGCTTGCCGGTCGCCACCGCTGGGTCAACCGTAATTCGCTCGAAGCGCATGAAGAGTGTCCCCTCCAATCATACCAATGGCATCAGCCCCGTGAACTCCCGATCCAAGCAGGATCGGTCCGTTTCATCCGACTGTCAGTTCGGCGACGCGGCGAACGCCCGGAATTTCGCCGCTGCCGAGGTCGCGGTAGAGGTCCCGAAGATGTTCCTGGAGATCCTCGAAGCTTTCGCCCTGGGTCATGTAGTCGGGGAATTCTTCGAGGTGGCCGACCCACAGGCAGCCATTCTGCCAGGCCCCAGTTTACGCCGAACGGGTGCGGCCGGGGCCTGGGGTCCCGCACACAGTTGTTTTGGAGCGCCAACGGGCATATGCTGTTGGTGATCAGGAGGCCAACATGGTCGATCGCAGAAATTTCCTCGCCGCCGCCGCGGCGGCGGGCACAGCCGGAGCCGCCGAGGACCAGCCGGTTCGGGCAACGCCGCTCCGCGCCGACTACTTCGGGACGCAGTACTACGACGAAAAGGAGCGCGCCGAGTTGATGGAAGTGCTCGAGACGCGCCGGCCGTTCCGCTGGTACGGCTCGGGCTCGAAACCGCCCATGAAGGTGCTCACCTTCGAGAAGGAATTCGCCGCGCGCATGCGGACCAAGTACGCGCTGGCGGTGACCTCGGGCACGGCGGCGCTGCAGGCGGCGGTGGCGGCGCTGGAGATCGGCCCGGGCGACGAAGTGATCATGCCCGCCTGGACCTGGCACTCCTGCTGCTCGGCCGTGGTACTGGCCGGGGCGCTGCCGGTGTTCGCCGAAATCGACGAGTCGTTCAACATCGACCCCGGCGACATCGAGCACCGCATCACGCCCGCGACGAAGCTGATCATGGCGGTGCACCTGCAAGGCAATCCGGCCGATCTGGACCGCATCCTGCCCATCGCGCGCAAGCGCGGCATCCGCGTGCTGGAGGACTGCGCGCAGAGCGTGGGCGGCAGTTACAAGGGCCGCCCCTTGGGCTCGCTGGGCGAGATCGGCATCTACAGCCTGCAATTGAACAAGACCATCACGGCGGGCGAGGGCGGCGCGGTGGCCACCAGCGATCCGGTGCTGTTCGAGCGCGCGGCGCGGTTCCACGACGTGGGCGGTTTGCGCGGGCCGCACGAAGCCGCGGTCGGCAAGCCGAAGCTCGACCCCTTTGTGGGCTGCAACCTGCGCATGAACGAGTTTTCCGGCGGCGTGCTGCTGGCGCAACTGCGCAAGCTCGATCTGATCGTCGGTTCCTTGCGGGCCAATGCCAAGCGCGTCTACGACGGCGTGCGCGATCTTCCCGGCATCAAGTTCCGCAAGCTGCCCGACCCGGCGGGCGAACTCGGCGCCGGCGTCTTCATCGAATTCAAGACCAAGGAAGTGCGCGACCTGTTCCTGGCCGAAATGCGGAAGCAGAATGTTCCGGCCGGGCCTCCGGGCGGCTCGGTGGTCCTGCCGGCGTTGCCCTATATCGAGAACAAGCGCACGATTCACCCCAAGTGGCCGTCGTTCACCAGCGAGCGCGGCCGGGCGATTCGCTACGGCGCCGCCACCTGCCCGCGCACCATCGACATCCTGAACCGCTTCGCCGGCCCGCACCTGGATCCGAAATTCACGCCGCGCGATTGCGCCGACATTGTCGCTGCGGTCCGGAAAGTTTATCCGCGAGTGGTGAAGGCGTAGCCCCATGCGGCGCAGCCGGCCGATGCGCCTGGCGCTGCCGGCTGCGCTGGGCGCGGCAGCCCTTAGAGCGCCGCGACGGTCTCCGCCGGCTATTCGAGGCGGCGGGTTGCGTCTCCCCCAACCTGACCGAGCAAGCCGTAAAGCATGAACGGCTCGGCAACGTAATCTGCACGCTGCCGGGGCTGACCGACTCCAAAATAGTTGTCGGCGCGCATTATGATCACCATCAGAGTGGCGCCGGCGTGATCGACAACTGGAGCGGAGCCTCGCTGCTGGCGAGCCTCTATCAGAGTCTTGCCAGCCGTCCGAGGAAACACACGATTCTGTTTATCGGGTTTACGGCAGAAGAGGTAGGATTGCGGGGTTCGGACTTCTTCGTGCGCACACTGACCAAGGAAGAGCGAGCCAATTTCCGGGCCGTTGTGAACCTTGACTCGCTGGGATTGTCCTCGACCAAGGTCTGGGTCAGCCGCTCGGATGCGGAACTGGTCCGGGCGCTCTATGTGGTTGCGAAGACGATGGAACTTCCGGTCCGTGACAGTCCGCGGGGCGGTCTCCCCGCGATCCGTTCTGAATCTCGATTACGGGCCGCGGCCGGGCGATTCGCTGCGGCGCCGCGGCCGGCCCGCGCGCCCTCGACATCCTGGACCGCTTCGCCGGCCGGGAAGGTCTATCCGCGAGTGGTGGCCTGAGGCCAGCCGCCCCCCCGCCAGGCGGCTCCTCCGTCTCCGGTTTCCGGGCGGGCTTGAGCGCCGGGCCGGGACCGAAGTGGAGCGTCACGTCGACACTGCGCCGCTGGTCGTCGGCCTGTACGGCCGAGCGCGTCTGGCCGAGGCCGTCGAACACGCCGTCCTCGCGAAGCCGGCCGAGAAAATAGTCCGGGTAGTCGGCGTCGAAAGGCTTCCCTTCCTTGAGCGCCCACAGTTTGCGCAGGGCCGGCTCGGTGAGGATATCCAGACCCACGATGGCCAGTTTGCCGAAGACGTACTGCGCCCCGGCGACGAAGTGAAAGACCAGGTCCACCGCCTTGCGGCCGTCGTCGATCTTGCGCTCGATGGTGGAATCCGCCTTCATGAATCCGTTCCGGCCGAGCAGCCTGTGCATGCGCTGGCGGCCCGCCTCGATCTGGTGGAAGTTGGCGATGTCGCCGGTCTTCAAATCCGCCGCCTTGAACAGCGCGTCGGAGGCGAGCGGCGCGCCTTCGATACGCACGTCGCCAAGGTTGTAGCTTCCGCCTTCCTCGACGCTCACCGTCACCACCAGCCCTTTGACGTCGGCCGCCGGCATCACCTGAATCTTCGGAAACGCGACGCGAAGCCGGCCGCGCGCCTCGTACAGCGGACGGATCGAGGTATCCAGCAACTGCCTCACGCGGGGCTCGCTGAAGGGCACGCCCACGGCCACGCCGGACATGGCGTTTTGCAGCGTGGACGCCGGAATCACCGAGGAGTCGACGAACCGGACGTAAGCGACCACCGGCGGCGCGGCCGCGGGGCGGAAAACCACCACCAGTCGATCCGGCGCGTCCGCCACCAGCCGTCCCCCCACCGGGACCTTGGCGCCCGTGGATGCCAAGTACGATTCCAATACCTGCGAGTAGCGCTTCAGCACCGGCTCGGTCACCGGAACCTTCGCGCCGAACAGCGGATCCGAGCGCTCGAGCGCCGCCTGCAACTCCGGCGCCGGCGCCGGCAGGTCCTCGAACCGGAACGGATACAGCGGCTCGACTTCGGCAACCTCGAAGGTCGCCAGGTAACCTTTTCCGTCCGGAGACGGTTCGTAGCGGAAGCCCACCGTGGCGAAGTATCCGGTGGCCAGGATGCGCTCGCGCGCCGCTTCGAACACCCCGGTGCTGGCCGGCTGACCGGCTTTGAGACCCGCAATCGCCAGGATCTTCTCCGTCGTGTAATTCCGGTTGCCGGCCACCGACAGGCTTTGGATGGGCCACTCGCGCGGCGCCGCGGCAGGCGGGGCGGGGCGGGCGGGCGCGGCCTTCTTCTTCGGCTGCGTCTGAGCCGCAACGCCAACCCCCACCAGCAACGCAAACGCAATCCAGCGCATAATTCTATCTTATGATGCGCCGGACATTAGTCGCGGCCGCGGTGGTCCTGCTGGCTCTGGTACCGGCGATTCGCCTGGCCTGGCTGAGCCGCGACGGACCTCATCTGGGTTTCTATCACGACGACGGGATCTACTGGGTGACGGCGAAGTCCATCGCCGAACGCGGCGGCTACCGCATCCCGAGCCTGCCGGGCGCGCCTTACCAGACCAAGTATCCGCCGGTGTTTCCGGCGCTGCTGTCCATCGCCTGGCGAGTCACTCCCGAATTCCCGTCAAACCTGGCAACGGCGGTGTGGCTCACCTGGCTTCCGCTGCCGCTGACGATCGTGCTCACCAACGCGCTGATGGCGCAGTGGCGGGTGGGTGGGAGCACGCGGCTGTTGGTTTGCGCCATGCTGGCGCTGAACCCATACTTGGCCTACATCGCCACGGTGCTGATGTCGGAGGTTTGGGCCACGTGCTTCCTGTTGGCGTCGCTGGCGCTGGCCGGAAGCCAGAGGAAAGCCGGGTGGCCCGCGGCGCTGGGCGGGTTGTGCGCGGCGGCGGCGTATCTGACGAAGACCGTGACCGCGCCGCTATTGATCGCCGTTCCACTGGTCCTGATGTGGAAGCGCAGGCGCGTAGCCACGGCGCTTTTCCTGGCTTGCGCTCTGCCGCCGGTGGCGGCGTGGCACGCCTGGTCGGCGGCACACCGCGCGCCGGCGACCGACTGGACCTGGCTGTACTACGCCGACTACCTGGGTTTCTGGGCCCGGGACATCACGCCCGCAATGCTCCCCGCCGTGGTCTACCACAACCTGGGCGAGTTGCTCGGCGGCGGCGGCGAATTGCTGATGTTCAAGCTCAGCGTGGTTGCCGGGGGCGAGCACCTGGCGCGGCTGCTCATGATCGCCGCGCTGGCCGGCGTGGTGCGCTGGACCCGCGCCAGCCGCCATCCGGAGTATGCGCTGTTTGCCGCCGGCCAATTCGCGCTGCTGCTGGTGTGGGATTTTCCTCCCAACGACCGGTTCCTGATCCCCGTACTCCCGCTGCTCATTCTTGGGCTGTGGACCGAAGCGAGCCATCTCGGGCGCATCGCGCGGCACGCGTGGCGCCGGCCGGAACGGTCGCAAAAAGCGGCCGCGGTGGTCGCGGGCTCGCTGGTGGTCTGCCTGGCGGCGGCTTTGGTGGCGCGAAACGCCGACGCGGCTTGGAACATCCTGCCGGCGCTGGCGGGGCAACGGCGCGCCGCGGCGGCCCGTTCGCGGCCGCTGTACGAATGGATTGCGCGCCACACGCCGCCAGACGCCACCTTTTTCGCCGGCAGCGACCCACCCCTCTACCTGTACACGGGGCGGCAGGCGACCAGCGTCAGAACCCCCATGCGCGACTATTACCGGGTGGACCGCGCCGCTATCCTGGCCGAGTCCGCCAAACTGGCCGAGTTCGCGCGCGCCCGGCGCCTGGACTATCTGCTGCTGACGCCCACCGATTTTGAATTCGGCCCGCTGCCCGACCAGCAGCGGCGCGCGGCGCGCGAGGCCGTGGCGCGCGATACTCAATTGCGCACCGTGTACGACTCCCCGGCGGGCCGGATCGTGAAAGTGAATTGACAATCGGCTCGATCCGTTCCGCGGGCCGGGCCTACAGCGGCCCTTTCCGTCTGCCGATAGAACTCCATATGCTCGAGAGGGAACCGGCTCGTCCCGACGCGCACGCCGAATCGGCCCCCGCGGGCCAAGTTGTTTACCGCCGCATCCTGCTGGTCTTCGGCGCACTCGCCGCCGTCGCCATCGCGGGACATTTCTTTGTCGCCTTCACCGCGGCTAACGAACTCAATCCGGTCGAGTCCATCATCGCCGCCCAGTCGCGCGCTTTCGCTCGATTCGGCACGCTCTATTACGATCTGAAAAGCTACCCCTACACCGTTTGCACCTACATGCCGGTGTTCTACCTGCTGCAGGCCGGGCTGTATCACCGCGGTCTGCCCATCCTCCTGGCCGGCCGCCTGGTAAGCATCGCCGCCCTGCTGGTCATTCTATGGCTGCTCTGGCGCACCGTCGAACTTTACACCGGCGACAAATACGCCGCATGGACCGGACTGGTCCTTGCCGGCGTCACCCCACTGCTGCACGAGTGGGGCACCATCGCGAAGGTCGATCTGCTTGCGGTTGCCTTTTCCCTGGCGTCTCTCTACTTCTATTCGCGCCACCGCATCCGGGGGGAGAACACCCTCCTCCTGGCCGCCGCCTGGGCGCTGGCCGGATTGTTGACCAAGCAGACGGCCGTCGCCGCCCCCGCCTCCATCTTCCTTCTGCTGATCGTCTCCCGCCCGGCGAAGGCTCTCCGGTTTGCCGCCGTCGTCGGCGGATTGGGCGGGGCAATCGTGCTCGGCCTAAACGCCTGGCTGAATGGCCGCTTCCTGGCCAATACCCTGTTCGCCAATTTGAATCCGTTCGCCTGGGAGAAGTTTCAACTGCAACTCCTATCCGCTGCCTTTGCGCTGGCGCCACTACTGCTGATCACCGCGTTGGGCGCCGGAAAGGCCATCCGCGCCGGAATGGGCGCACCCTTTGTCTACCTGGCCGGCGCCCTGCTGGTTTTCATCCCCACCTGCGGCAAGGTCGGGGCGGACACCAACTATAGCGTTGAGTCCGTCGTCGCGGTGATCCTCTGTTCCTGTCTGGCACTGCACGCCCTCCACTTTTTCCCGCTCTATTTCCGCCACAGCAAAAGCTGGATCACCCTGCTCCTTTTGCCCATCGGCGTCTATGCTGTCTACAGCCTGCGTGCCACCACCTTCGCCCTGCTCGACCGAACCGCACGCGAGCGAAAATTCGTCGCGCAAATCGCCGCCTTGCAGCCGGACCTGACCGCCAACGGGCGCCTCCTGTCGGCCGACAGCAACGCGGTTCTCCAGGCCGACCGCGCGATCGAGGTCGAGCCGATCATCTACTGCCAACTGGTCGAAGCCGGCCGCATAGACCCGACTCCGCTCACCAACGATCTCCAAGCTTCCGCGTTTTCCCGCATCCTGCTTTATGAGGAAGTCAACCAGCCCGCCGGCCTGTATCTCGAAACCCCCCAGTTCACTCAAGCCCAGTCCGCAATCATCCGCAGCCGCTACCGGCTCAGAGCCCGGGTCCCCGGGCCGTACCGGGAAGGCCTTTACGTGTATGAACCCGCCGGCCTCCAGGCTCCGCAACCGGCCACTCCCTGAAGCAACCCACCCCGGCTACCCGCCGCGCCGGCCCGAAATGGGCGCTCCGTCTCTTTGACTGTCACGCTATGCAGCGCATCCGTCCGCGCCTCACCATCGAGCTACGCCGGAGACGGTGAGACGGTAGAATCACAGGTAATGCACTGCGTTTCGACGGTCACGGCTCTGGTGTGCCTGGGTGCGACCGCGACGCCCGAGCGCGATCCGAGAGCCGGCCCGCCAAACGCCGACGTGCGCCTGGGCGTGGTGGCGGCCACCGGAGGGGCGGCGCGCTGCCCGACGAGCAGCGGCGCGCGGCGCGTGATCCGCGCTTGCGCACGGTGCATGATTCGCCCCCGGGAACGGTTGTGAAGGTGGAGCCCGGTGTCGAATGAACGCGCGCTGGCGGCGGCGCTGTTCGTAGCGGCGTTTTTCGGCGCCCTGCTCCAGCTCGCGCTGAACAGAGACGCCGCGCTCGGCAAGGGATTTGAAACCCTCGCGATCACCAGGAGCCTGGCGCACAACGGAACCTTCGCGGACCCGTTCTTGTCGGCGCCTACCGGTCCCACGGCCCATCTGCCGCCGCTGTATCCGTTTCTGCTCGCCATCCTGATGAGGCTGCTGGGAGACGGTCCGGGCTTCGCGATCGCGGCAATGGTGCTCAATGTCGCGGCGCAGGCGCTCAATGCCGCGCTGCTGCCCGCTGTTTCGCGGCGGCTGCTGGGCGACCCGCGTCCGGGCATTTACGGCGCGGCGCTGTCGATCATTCTGCCGGTGTTTCAGGTCTTCCCGGCCCGCGAAGCAGTGCTGTCGGCGACAGGTTTGCTCCTGTTCTGCCTGGACTCGGCGCGGCAAATGGAGCGGCCCCGGCGTGCCGCCTGGCGCGGGGCGCGCGTGGGCCTCTGGGCCGGGCTCCTGATCATGCTCAACCCGGCGCTGATCGCGGTGATGGCGCCATGGCTGGCCTATGTTGCCTGGCGAGACCGCGCCGCGATCCATCACCTGGTCCGGTTCGGCTCGGGTCTCGTCTTGGCCGCCGTATTGGTGTGCGCGCCCTGGACCGTTCGCAACTACCGGCAGTTCGGGAAGCTCCTCCCGATGCGCGACAATCTGGGGCTGGAGTTGTACGTCGCCAATCACGATCTCTCGAAGCCCAGCTTTGCCGAGAGCCGCCGCGCGGGCGTCCTGGATGCGCTGCACGCCAACACCAGCCGGAGCGAGGCGCTCGAACTGCGCCGGATGGGCGAGGCGGCCTACAACCAAGACCGCCTCAATAGGGCCAAGGATTGGATCCGCCGCAACCCGGGGCGCTTCGCGCGACTTACCGCCGCGCGCATCGCGCAATTCTGGTTTCCGCTGCCGGAGGGCTTCGGCTGGTACGCGTATTCGCTGTGGATTGTCACCGCGCTCTCCTTTGCCGGTTTCGCGTGGCTGGCGTGGCGGCGCGCGCCGGCGGCGCTGTTCGTCGCCGCGGCGTGGGTCCTGTACCCGGCGATTTACTACATGCACGTCTCTCTGCCCTACTTCCGCTATCCGACACTGTGGGTGTCGCTGATTTGCGCGGGCGTGGTTCTGGCCTCCGTTAGACGGTAGAATCACTAGTAATGCACTTTGTTTCGACTGTCACGGCTCTGGTGTGCTTTGCCGCGGCCGCGCTTTCCGCCGCCAGGAAGCCGGTCACCATCGAGGCGGCCGCCGAAGAGCGTCGTCCCGGCGGCGCGGGCGAAGTCCAATGGGCGCCCGATTCAAAGAGCTTCGTCTGGCAGGAGAGCGGCAAGCTCTGGCTGTTCGAGATGGCGTCGAAGAGCAAGAAAGAACTAATCTCGTTCGACGCTCTCGAAAAGGCCGCCCTGAAACCGCCGCCCCCCGAGGCCTTCGATTGGGAGAACCGCCGTGTCAGAGACCGGAAGATCCAGTGGGCCGGGGACGGCAAGGGGCTTCTGCTGCTGGTAAACGGAGACCTGTTCTGGCTGGATCGCGGCTCGCTCCAGTGGGAGCAGTTGACCGCGACCGACACGCCCGAGCGCGATCCGAAGCTATCGCCGGACGCGCGCCGCGTCTCGTTCCGGCGCGGCAACGAACTCTACGTCCTGGAGCGCGGGTCGAAGAAGGTCACGCGGCTTACCTACGACGCGACGGACACGGTCTGGAACGGACGCCTGGACTGGGTCTATCCGGAAGAACTCGACCTGGGCACCGCGCACTGGTGGTCGCCCGATTCTTCCAGGATCGCCTGGCTGCAATTCGACGTCAGCCGCCAGCACATCTATCCGCACGCCGATTTGACGGGCGTTCGCGCGATCTTCGAACCCGAGCGCTATCCGAAGGCCGGCACGCCGAACGCGGACGTGCGCTTGGGCGTGGTGGCGGCCACCGGAGGGGCGGCGCGCTGGATGGATCTGGGAGATCCGCGCGATCAGTTGCTGGCGCGCGTGGCCTGGCTTCCGGATTCCAGCGCGCTCGCCCTTCAGCGAACCAACCGCGTGCAGAACCGGCTCGAACTTCTGCTGGGGGACCCGGCCACCGGCGCGGCGCACCCGATGCTGCGCGAGACCGGCCGCGCCTGGGTCAACGTCTCCGACGATATGGCGTTGCTCAAGGACGGGCGGCGCCTGGTGTGGCCGAGCGAGCGCGACGGCTGGAATCATCTGTACCTTTACACGCTCGACGGCAAGAGCGTGAAGCAGCTCACGCGCGGGGAGTGGATAGTGGAAAGCCTGGCCGGCGTCGACGAGCAGGCGCGCCTGGTCTACTACGTCTCGACCGAAGAAAGCCCGCTCGAGCGGCATCTCTACCGCGTCGATTTCAACGGCAAGCGGCGCGAGAAGCTGACCCGCGGCGCGGGCGTTCATTCGGTCTCGATGAGCCCCGACGCGCGCTATTACATCGACACCTTCTCATCGCTCACCGAACCCCCTTCGCGCAAAATCTGTTCGAGCGACGGCAGCCAGTGGGCCGTCTTGCGCGAAGGCGACGGCAAGGTTGCCGCGGAATACGAGATTCTGCCGGCGGAGATCGTCAAAGTGAAAGCCGCCGACGGGGCGCTGCTCTACGCCCGGCTGATCAAGCCCGCCGGCTTCGATGCGGCCAAGAAATACCCGGCCATTGTCATGGTTTACGGCGGCCCTCGTTCGCAGTCGGTGCGCAACAGTTGGGCCGGGGCGACGTTCGACCAGGCCCTGGCCCATCGCGGCTTCCTCATCTGGCAACTGGACAACCGCGGCTCCTCCGGCCGCGGCCTGGCGTGGGAAGCCAAGCTCTACCGGCGGTTCGGCAAGCAGGAACTGGAGGACCAGGAAGCCGGCGTCCGCCATCTGATCTCGCTCGGCTTCGTGGATGCACGGCGTCTGGGCATCCACGGCTGGAGCTACGGCGGTTTCATGACCCTCTATGCGCTGCTCAACGCCCCGGACCTGTTCCGCGCCGGAGTGGCCGGCGCGCCAGTCACCGACTGGCATCTCTACGACACCATCTACACCGAGCGTTACCTGGGACTGCCGTCGGAAAACGAAGAGGGCTACCGGCTCAGCTCACCCGTGAACCAGGCCGCCAGCCTCAAGGGCAAGCTCATGCTGGCCCACAACCTGGACGACGACAACGTGCTGTTCCAGAACACGTTTCGCATGCTGAACGCGCTCACCAGGGCGGGCAAGCAGTTCGAGTTGCGCCTCTATCCGCAAAAGACCCACGGTGTCACGGGCCCGGAACGCAAGCATATGCTCGAAGCCATCGCGGCCTTCTTCGAACAGCACCTGAAATCGGACACGCAGCCGTGAGAGGGCCGGTGCGCGCGCGGGGGCGGCTGGCCGGCCGGACACGCCGATCTGTCGCCTGCGCTTCTCACCGCCGCGACTTCAGAACCTCGGCAACCCTGGCCAGGAGCAGTTCGACGGCCAGCGGCTTGGCCAGCGCCGCGTCGGCCCCCAGCACGGTGGCCATCTTCAGGTAGGGCCCCTCGAGTTTCCCCGAGATGGCGATGATTCCAATGTCCGGGATCTCCTTGCGCAGGGCCCGAATGGTC
>JAUYBU010000288.1 GCA_030693045.1 Bryobacterales bacterium
GCCGACGGCGCCGTGATGTACGCCCTCTCCGACAGTGGCGTTACCGTGCTTCCGGTGGGCTCCCTGAAATCGGCGCGCCGCGTCGTGGCAACTCAGGAGGACCTGGTGTTCCGGGGCGGCTACTGCGACCGCCGCGTGGCGACGCAGGAGGTGGCCATTGTCGATCCCGGCGGCGGGAACGCGGATTTCACGATCGCTTCGACGCTGGCCGGCATTAGCGTCTCGCCGTCTTCGGGCGTGACGCCGGCGACCGTGCGCGTGTCGGTCGATCCGGCGGCGTTCCAGAATCAGACCGGCACGGGGGTCGGATACCTCAAGATCCAATCCGCGCTGGCGGTCAATCTGCCGCTGGATGTGCGCGTGCTGGTGAACCTGCACGAGCCCGATCAGCGGGGCTCGATGTTCAGCGTGCCCGGCAAGCTGGTGGACATTCTGGCGGATCCGGCGCGCGACCGCTTTTTCGTGCTGCGCCAGGACAAGAACCGGGTGCTGGTTTACGACGGCGCAACCTACAGCCTGGTGGCCACGCTGCGAACCGGCAACACGCCGATGCAAATGGCCATTACATTCGACCGGCGCTACCTGGTGGTCGGCAACGACAACTCGCAGATCGCCAATGTCTTCGATCTGGAAACGCTGGAACCGTCCACGCCGATCCGGTTCCCGGGAGGCCACTATCCCCGGTCCATCGCCAGTTCCGGCAAGGCCATGCTGGCCGCCACCCGCGTGACGGGGGCCAAGCACACCATCGACCGGATCGACTTCAACATGCGCACGGCGAGCGAGTTGCCGACGCTGGGCGTCTACGACAATTCGATCCACCTCAACACGGTGCTGGTGGCCTCGCCCAACGGAAGCTCGATCCTGGTGGCTCAGTCCGACGGCAACGTTCTGCTTTACAACGCCAACGCCGACACGTTCAGCCTTTCGCGCAAGGACTTCTCCTCGCTGGCGGGCGCCTATGCGGCCTCCAGCTTCGATCAGTTCGTGGTTGGCAACAGCCTGCTGAACTCCTCGCTGGTTCCGACCAAACAGTTCGAGAGCGCCACCGGGAGCCCGTCCGGATTCGCCTTCGTCGATCAGTCCGGGTTCCGCACCACCGCGGCGTCGGCTTCGGCGCCGGGCGTCATCCAGCGAGTGGATCTGGCCAGCGGAGCGGGCCAGCGCGCCACCCGCATGGTGGAAGCGCCGCTTTTGCCCGAGACCGGCGCCGTCTTCACGCGCACGCTGGCGCCGCTGTACAGCCGCAGCGCCATTCTGAATCTGACCACCAGCGGTTTCACGGCGCTGGCCTGGAACTACGACGCTTCGGTCGCGCCGCCGCGCATCGAGCGCATCGTCAACGCCGCCGATCTTACCGCCCCGGTCGCGCCGGGCAGTCTGATCACGGTCTTCGGCCGCGACCTGAGCGTCACCAACCTGGCTACCCGGGAAATGCCGCTGCCGACGGCGCTGGGCGAGAGCTGTCTGACGGCGAACGGCATGGCGGTTCCGATGTTGTTCGTCTCGCCGTCCCAGATCAACGCCCAACTGCCGTTCCAGACCGACGGCAACGTGACGCTGATTCTTCGCACGCCGGGCGGCGTCAGCGACAGCTTCAACATGATTATTCTGCCCGCCGCGCCCAGCGTATTCCGCAACGGCGTAGCGGGGCCGGATACGAGTGTCCCGGCCGTGATCCGCGCCAGCAACAACCTGCTGGTTACGGCTTCCAACCCGGTGCACCGAGGCGACTCCCTGGTGATTTACCTGACCGGCATGGGGCGCACGTCGCCGGCCGTGGAAGCCGGGAAACCCGCGCCGGGAGACCCGCCGGCCTCGGTCTTGATCGCGCCCGAAGTCACCCTCGGGGGTGTCGGTCTGCCGGTGTACTTTGCGGGTCTGTCGCCGGGCCAGATAGGCGTCTATCAGATCAACGTCCGGGTGCCGGACCTGGTGCCCATCGGGCTGGCGCAGCCGCTGACGATTACCCAGGGCGCCGGCTCGACCACGTTGGAGGTCCGGGTCGTCCAGTAGCGCGACGCCGGCCAGGCAGCGAGAGGAGAAAAGATGCGAGTCTCGACATGCAGTGCGATAGTTGTGTCCGCGCTCGCCGTCCTGCTGACGGCCGAACCCGGATGGGCGCAGAAATGGGAGCTGGGCGCCGGGGGCGGCGGCAGCTTCTACAAGTCTCAAACCGTGACCAACGGGTCGGCGAGCGGCTCGGCGGGCTTTTCCAACGGCTTCGTGGCGACGGCAATTCTCGGTCAGAATCTATACCGTCACCTCAGCGGCGAGATCCGGTACACCTACGGCCGGAACGATCTTACGCTCGCCTCCGGCGGCGCCAAAGTCAGCTTCGCCGGACAGTCGCACGCCCTGTGCTACGAGTTCCTGGTCCATTCGGCGCCCGTCGCGGTCAAGGTCCGGCCTTATGTGGCGGCCGGCGGCGGCTTCAAAATGTACCAGGGGACCGGAACCGAAACCACCTATCAGAACCTGAGCTACCTGGCGCTTCTCACCAAAACCCAGGAGTGGAAAGGCCTGCTGACCTTCGGCGGCGGCGTGAAGTATCGAGTCTCCAAACGCGCTCTGTTGCGCGTCGAAGTTCGCGACTACTTCACCCAGTTCCCCACGCGGGTCATCGAGCCGAATCGCGGCTCGAAGATCGGCGGTTGGCTCCACAACTTCGTGGCCATGGCCGGTCTGACCTTCCTGCTCTAACAAAGCGCCACCGGCGATTTGCGAACGCCCCGAGCGCCGGGCCCGCCGCCCGCGTTCGGGGCTTCGACGATCCATGCAACCGCACCCCGCCCCGGGCCCACCCGCCCGCGGTTCGGAATCGTATTCCGAGCCCCAACCGGGTGCCGGGAGCGGCTGGGAGCGGTTGTTACAGTCGTTGCGCACCGTTTTCGCCTATATTGGAATAGAGTGAAATTGCTGATCGGGTTGGTCCTTTTCTGGGCCGCGTGCCCCGTCGCGCATGCGCAGGCCACCGGCTACGCCGGCAGCGCCGTCTGCAAGACCTGCCATCCCGACGTGTGGCTGAACTTCTACAAGAATCCCCATTACCGGAACCTCGCCTCGGGCAAAGCGCCGGTGGAGCGAAGCGGATGCGAGGGCTGCCACGGCCCGGGGAAGGCGCACGTGGAAGCTCGCGGCGGCAAGGCGACCATCCGCGCGTTCTCCGTCATGGCTCCCAAACAGGTGCTCGACGGGTGCCTGGCCTGCCACGCCAAGGACCTCTCGCGCGCCAACATCCGGCGGTCGTCCCACACGCTGGCGGAGGTGGCCTGCACGAGCTGCCACTCCATCCACAAGTCGCCCGTGCCGAAGTTCCTGCTGGCCCAGAAGCAGACCGGGCTTTGCTACGGCTGCCACTCGAGCGTCCGCGCGCAGTTCGCGATGCCGTTCAAACACCGCGTGAACGAAGGATTCATGAACTGCACGGACTGCCACAATCCGCACGGCGCGCCGGCGCCGACCTGGCGCATGGCCAGCCGCCCGCGCATGGGGGAGTTGGCGGCGGCCAACGAAGAGGCGTGCCTGAAATGCCACTCGGACAAGCGCGGGCCGTTCGCTTTCGAGCACCCGGCGGTGCGGGTGGACGGCTGCGAGACCTGCCACAGCCCGCACGGATCGGCGAACCCGCGGCTGCTGCGCCGGCCGGTGGTTTTCACGCTCTGCCTGGAATGCCACAACGGCGCGGATTCGTTCGGCCGGGAGGCGGACGGCATCACCGTCCAGTCGCCGTCTCACAACATGGCCCAGCCGCGCTACCAGAACTGCACCACCTGTCACGCGCGCATCCACGGCTCCAATGCCGACCCGTTTTTTCTGCGATAGGAGGCCGCCATGAGAGTGAATCCAATAGCGATCCTGATCTCGGCGGCGGCCACGCTGGCCGGGCAGCCGCCGGCGGCGCCGACGCCGGCCGCGGTCGGCACGGCGCGCGGGGAAAACGTGGGCGGCTACAACCTGACGACTGCGTTTGAAACCGGTTACCGGTTCCGCGCCGTGGACGGCAACTACGGCAAGTACCGCAGCGACGTCAACTACGGCAACGGCCTGCGGCTGCTCTCGGGGTCGCTCACCGTGCACTCCCGGGAAGGCCGCGGCGGGCTCTTCGACGAAATCGTTCTTTCGACTCTGGGTCTGGGAAACGATCCGTACCAGTCCTCGAATCTCCGCGTCCAAAAGAACCGGCTGTATCGCTACGATTTTGCGTGGAGGCTCAACGAATACTACAACCCGGCCCTCCCGATCTCTTTCGGCGAGCACGCGGCAAACACCATCCGGCGCCTCCAGGACCACGACTTCGTGCTGTTTCCGCAATCCAGCCTGCGCCTGTTTGCCGGTTACTCGCGCAACTCGCAGAACGGGCCGGCGCTCACCACCGTCCAGCAGTTCGGCTCGGGCAACGACGAGTTTCCGCTGTTCGCCGATGTTCGCCGTCTGCGCAACGAGTACCGTCTCGGAGCGGAGGTCCTGGTCATGGGCGTCCGATTGAACATTCTTCGGGGCTGGGATCGCTTTTCCGATACCACCGGCGCCACGCTCGGCGCGGCCTCGGCGGGCAACAACGCCGGCGACCTGGTGACGCTGGCATCCTTGCGCCGCGCCGAGCCCTACGGCGGCAGTTCTCCGTACTGGCGGGCTACGCTCGGGGCGGACCACAAGCTGTGGGCCGCCAGCGGACGCTTCAGCTACACGGACGGCTTTCGCCGCTTCTACTTCGACGAACTGGCGAGCGGAACCGGACGGTTCGGCGCGGCGCAGAACCGGCAGATCCTGGTGGCCGGAGACGGCCGCCGGCCGGTCGCGGCGGGCAATTTGACCATCAGCCTGTTTCCCGCTTCGCGCCTTACGCTGACCAATCACACGGCGTTCCATCACGCCCGCATGGAAGGCGACTCGGTGTACCGCGAAGTGAACAACGCGACGGCCTTCGACAACCTGCTCGAGTTCCGGTTTCTCGGCATCCGCGCGATTTCCAATCTCACCGACGCCAGCTTCCGCGCCGCCAAATGGGCCACGCTGTACGGCGGTTACCATTTCTCGGCGCGGCGCGTCCGCTCGCGCGAGAGTGAGACGGTCGGCGAGTTTTCCGATCTGAGAGCCGCCGAGCAGAACAATCGTCTCCACGCCGGGCTGGCGGGGCTGCGGCTGAATCCGGCCAAGCCCGTACGCGTCAGCCTGGACGCCGAAATCGGCCGCGCCGACCGGCCTTTCTATCCGGTGAGCGAGAAGAACTACCACGCCCTCGGCGGGCGCCTCCAGTACAAGACCAAAACCCTGGAACTGGCCGCCGCCAGCCGTGCCAACTACAACACCAACTCGGTGGCGCTGGCGGTCCACAGTTCGCGCGCGCGCAACCACTCCCTGAGTGGCAGTTGGACGCCGCGGGACTGGCTTTCGCTCGACGCCGGATACTCGAAGCTGCATCTGGACACGGTCTCCGGCATGGCCTTCTTTGCAGCCGGCCTGGTGGAAGGCCAGCGGTCTTATTACGTGAGCAACCTGCACGCGGCGCACGGCGGAGTGCGGGTGGCGATCCGGAGCCGCGCCGACCTGTGGCTCGGCTACACCAGGGTCCAGGACACCGGCGACGGGCGCCCTGCGGCGGCCGCCTCCTCGCGCGGCCCCGATATCCTCGCGTTTCGGATCGCGCAGGTCTTCCCGCTCAGCTTCGAGTCGCCGATGGCGCGATTCTCGATGCGCCTTCGCGGCAAGCTGCGCTGGAACGCGGGCTACCAGCATTACCGTTACGGAGAAGAGTTTTTCCGCCAGCAGAACTATCGGGCGCACACGGGCTACACCAGCGTGCTATGGTCTTTTTAGACGTTCACATCCGGAGCCGGGAATGTACCTTTTCACGATGTTCAACTTCGTCACCCTGGTGCTGATGGGGCTGACCGTCTGGTTGGGCGTGTCGCGCCAAAACACGAAGCTGGGGACCAATTGGCCCTTGTTCTACTACGTGTTTCTGGTCGGCTATCTCAAGGTTTTCGAAGGCAGCCTGGACCCCTACATGGTTTACGTCGGCGTGGTCTCGGCCCTGTTCCTGCGCTTCGAATTCATCGGCGGCTGGTTTCTGAAGTTCGTGCGCGGAACCGAGCTGTTCATCCTGGCCTACGTAATCTACCGGTGCCTGGCCCTGATCCTAATGCTGTAAAACCGGGGACGGAGCACTCTTTCCCCATTTAATTCCGAAGCCGGATTACTTAATTCTTCCCACGGCCAGAAGGCCGCCCCGCCAAATAAATGGGGAAAGAGTACTCCGTCCCCGGTTTAGTCGACGCGGCGGATCTGGGCTCCCACGCGGGACAGTTTTTCCTCGATCCTCTCGTAGCCGCGGTCGATGTGATAGACCCGGTCGACGATCGTCTCCCCGCGCGCCACCAGGGCGGCCAGCACCAGCGAGGCGCTGGCGCGCAGGTCCGAGGCGATGACCTGCGCGCCGGACAGCGCCGTCGGCCCGGCCACAATCGCCTGGCGGCCTTCGATGCGGATGTTGGCGCCCATGCGCATTAGCTCGGGCGCGTGCATGAAGCGGTTTTCGAAGATCGTCTCGGTGACGAACGAAATGCCTTCGGCCTGCGTCATCAGCGCCATGTACTGGGCCTGAAGATCGGTGGCGAAGCCCGGGTACTCGGCGGTAGTGACGTCGATGGCGCGCAGGCGCCCCAGGCGGCGGACGTGAAGGCTGTCCGGGGCCGCCTCCCGGATGTCGCATCCGGCTTGGCGCAGCCCGGCGGCGAGGGCGGCCAGGTGCTCCGGCTGGCAGCCGCCGACGATCAGGTCGCCGCCGGTGATGGCCCCGGCAATCAGGAAGGTGCCCGCTTCGATGCGGTCGGCGATGATGGTGTGGTCGGCGCCGGCCAGACGTTCGACGCCCTGGATGCGGATGGTGGAAGTGCCGGCGCCCTGGATGCGCGCGCCCATGCGGATGAGCAGCGCCGCCAGGTCGCTCACTTCCGGCTCGCGCGCCGCGTTGTCGAGCACGGTTTCCCCGCGCGCCAGCACGGCCGCCATCAGCAGGTCCTCGGTGCCCGTCACCGTGATCCGGTCGAAATGAACCGGCCCGCCGCGAAGGCCGTCCGGCGCGGTGGCTTCGATGTATCCGTGGGTCTGCTCGATCCGCGCGCCCAGTTGCTCCAGGCCCTGGATGTGCAGGTTGATGGGCCGGGCGCCGATGGCGCAGCCACCCGGCAGCGACACTCTGGCGCGGCCCGCGCGCGCCAGCAGCGGGCCCAGCACCAGACTCGACGCGCGCATGGTCTTCACCAGGTCGTAGGGGGCTTCGGGCGTGCCGAGCGCCTCCGCCCGGACGCGCACCACGCCGGCTTCGCCGTGTTCGACCGCCGCCCCGGCGTGCTCCAGCAGCCGCTCCATGGTGCGCACGTCGCGCACGCGCGGGATGCGGCGAAGCGTGACCGGCTCCGCGGTGAGCAAACAAGCGGCCAGCGCCGGCAAGGCGGAATTCTTCGCGCCGCCGGCCGCGATTTCACCCTCCAGCGGCGCGCCGCCGCGAATCAGAAACTTTTCCATATCTCGATTATCCGGCGGATCAGCCCTTCAGCGCGCGCGATACGCGCCCGGCGGCCTCGCGCAGACGCCTCTCGGCGTTCTCCTTCGAGATGCCCAGACGCCCCATGACGATGGCGGTCTTGACGTCGTTGCCGGCCTGTTTGAGCAGCGCGCCGGCGATGTCGCGATCCACGCCGGTGGCCTGCGCGACGATGCGCCGGGCGCGGTCCTCGAGTTTCGTGTTGCGCGGCTGCACGTTCACCATGAGGTTGCCGAAGACCAGCCCGAGCCGGATCATCGCCGCCGTGCTTAGCATGTTCAGCACCAGCTTGGTGGCGGTGCCGGCTTTCATGCGGGTCGAGCCGGCCAGGATTTCGGGTCCCGGAAGCGGCGTAATGGGAATCTCGACCGCCCGCGCCAACTCCGAATCGGGCGTGCAACTGACGCCCACGGTCACCGCGCCGAGCTTGCGCGCGGCCTCCACCGCGCCCAGCACGTAGGGCGTGCGTCCGCTGGCGGCAATGCCCACCAGCACGTCCTTCGAGGTGAAGCCGCGCCCGGCCAGATCGGCCGCGCCCAGGCCGGCGTCGTCTTCGCTGGCCTCGCCGGCGCTGTGCAGCGCGCCTTCGCCGCCCGCGATCAGGCCCTGCACCAGGTCCGGCGCGACGTTGAAGGTGGGGGGACATTCCACGGCGTCCAGAACCCCCAGCCGGCCGCTGGTACCCGCGCCCACATAGAACAGCCGGCCGCCTTTGGTCATGCGGTCGACGATGACATCCACGGCCATGGCGATGTGGGAAATCTCCTTAGCCACGGCCCCGGCCACCCTCTGGTCCTCGGCATTAATGATGCGCAGCACCTGTTCGGTGGGCAGCGCGTCGATGTTCTCCGAGGCGGGATTCACCTGCTCAGTCAGAAGTTGCTCCAGCAATCAGGCCACCCCCGCTTTCTTCATCACCCCAAGCGTGGTCTCCAGACCGATCTTCGCGCCCTCTTCCGGCGCCAGGTTGCGGGCCCGGGGGCCGAGCACCTCGGGGCTGATGCCGTCTTCGTAGCCGATCTTTTTCAGCGCCCCAAAAAAGGCGTTGAAGTCGATCACTCCCTCGCCCGGCATGAGCCGTTGGCCGTCGACGATCTTCTCGGGCGGAAGGTCGGGCGCGTCCGCCACGTGCACCGTCACCACGCCGGCCTTGCCGGCCGCGAGGATGTCGGCGGCGCTGGCGCGCGCATGGTGCCAGTGCCAGGCGTCCAGCAGCAGCCCGACGTTGGGCCCGCACTCGCGCGCGAATTCCAGCATCTCGTCCATGCGCCAGATAAACTCGTGCGGGAAGCGCTTGCGGATGTGCAGCGGGCCCAGGAATTCCAGGCCCAACCGGACCTCGTGCTCCGCCAGAACGCGCGCCGCGGCGCTGAAGCGTTTCTTGAACAGCGCGCGCAGTTCGTCCTTGGGCGTCTGGCTCGACGACATGATCCAGGTGGCCATGCGCGGACAGCCAATAGCAGCGGCAAAATGCGCGGCCTCGCCGAGCTTCTTGAGGCCGTCCTCGAAGGCCGCCTGGTCCTTACGAAACTCGACCGGGAAGCCGATGACGGCGGGCTTCAGCCGCAGATGCTCGAGCAAGGCGCGCGTCTCGGGCGCGCCGTCCCGCATCGCCGGACCAAGGTTGACATCCACGCCGGGATAGCCGAAGCGCGCGGCCAGCCGCGCGAAATCGGGCCAGCCCACCTTTCCGCCGGCCACCAGCGCGCCGTTGAGGGAAACGTACATGGGAGTCTCCTCTTAGTAGTTCTTCTTTTCGATCCCGGGCCGCTCGGCGCGGCTCATGGCCTTGATCCCGGCCAGCGCCGGGTCCGCTTTCGACAGTTCGTCCAGGTTGGCGGCCACCTTCTCCACCGCGCGCGCGATGTCTTCGATGTCCCGCTCGCCGCCCAGCAGCAGGAACTGCGGCAGCCACAGGGCTTCCTCATAAGCCGCGCGCTCGGCCACCGGGCAGTGGAACGAGCCATAGTCCACCGGCGCATCGCGGCCGATCTTCAATTGCGGATACTCTTCGGGCGTCGGACGGAACAGGTCGCTGCGATACACCGGTTCGTAAAAGCGTCCGTCGCAGGGAATGCCCTCGGCGTCCAGCGCCGCCGCGAACAGGTCGCGCGAGACGCCCGGCTGGGCCGGGCGATATTGAAACACGCAGCAGTAAATCGCCTCGCGCGTGAGGGCGGGCTGCGGCGGCAGCGGCCGGACGCCGGGAATGGCCCCCAGCGCCTGGCTGAGCGAGGCGGCATTGCGCGCGCGCCGCTCCCCCAGTTCCTCCAGCCTCTCGAGTTGGCCCACAAGCAGCGCCGCCTGAAACTCGGTGATGCGATAATTGGACCCCGTCACGCGCTTGCCGAACTGGTCGGTGACGCTGGCGCGCCCGCTGTTGACAATGGTCTGGACCAGTTCGAAATACTCCAGGCGCGAGGTGATCACGGCGCCGCCCTCGCCTGCGGTCATGAGCTTGCTCGACTGGAAGCTGAAGCAGCCCAGATCGCCCATCGAGCCCGCGCCGCGCCCCCGGTACCGGCCGCCGTGCATGTGCGCGCAGTCTTCGATCACAAGCAAATCGCGCTCGGCCGCGATGTCGACCAGGCCGTCCATATCCGCGAAGCGCATCGCCAGGTGTACGGGCAGCAGCGCGCGCGTGCGCGGCGTGATGGCCGCGCGCGCCGCGGCCAGGTCCAGGCAATACGTGTCCGGATCGACATCCGCGAACACCGGCACGGCGCCCGCGTCCAGCACCGCCGTCGCGGTGCCGTCCCAAGTGTAGGCCGGGACGATCACCTCGTCGCCAAAACGAATGCCGGCGGCTTTGAGCGCGACGACGATGGCAATGGTGCCGTTGGCCAGCGCGCACCCATACCTGGCGCCGTGATGGGCGGCGAACTTCGCGCCGAACTCGTCCGCCAGCCGGTTGGGGAAGGGAAAACCTCCCCAATTGCGGCTCTCGAGGACCTCCAGGAGCCTCTGCCCGTCGGTGCCGGTGAACTGCGGCCAAGGGCTGAACGGAGTCCGGCGAACCTTTTCTCCGCCCAGAAGCGCAAGCTGGCTCATTCGTCTTATATCTTATAGGAGTCTGCCATGCGATGGGACCCGTGCCCGCCTTTGGCGGCGGCCTGCCGGCGCGATTTCCAACTGATGCCAGGCATGAACGTCAGCATGATCCGCCCGCACCGCCACTGGACCAACTCCGAGTTCTACGACCTTGGCGGACGAAAGTTGCGTGCCGGTCTGGCGGGACTGCCTCGATGTCCGGTATCCGCACGACCGCGTCTGTCTGCTCCGCGCGGCGCAGTCTTGCGACGCCCATATCCGTCACGCCCGCAACCACCCTTGGGTGGTCTTGTGGGCCACCAGCGGCGAAGAAAACGTCAAGTTGAACCGGGCGGGCGGCATCCAGCACTTCCACGCCATCGATACTTGGCCTTCGGCGACCGTGGCTGCGGTCGATTCCAATCACGGTCCAAACAAAGTCCACGAAACCGCAAAAAGAAGCCTCTCACCGCCGCGGACGAACTTCGAATACGATCGCGACCAGTGGCGTCTTGGGGAGACATTCCGGTGCGGCCTGTGGGGGGCAACGATTCTGCCACGGCATTTCCGGGCTCCGGACTCGATTGGGATCTGGAAGGCCCGGACGAGCGCGTCCAGGCGAAGAACGGTCAGGTGATTGGCGCCGGTCGCGAGCGTGTTTTGGAGGCCGAAACCGTACTTTGGAACCCGAGTATCATGGGCCGCTGGCCGATGCGCGATCTTCTGACGGTAACTTGCTGATAATAATACACTTGATATTTATTGTCGAGGATGCCAAAAAACTCAGACAGCAGATCCCTCCCCGGTGATAGTACTAACACCTTCGTTCTCAGTCGAGAATCCCCTTGACTTAAACCCTACGGCGGCCCTATAGTGAAGGAGTAATGCATTCGCCACCCAAGGTGAGTGTATTCGGAGATAATTTCCTTCGGAGGGAAATTCGATGAAGAAAGTGCTACTTGTTCTCGCGGGTGTAGTTCTGCTTTCGATTCAGGGGTCTGCCGCCGTAATCCTGGTGTCGGACGTCGGTACGTTCTCGAGTGCGACTGACATGAGGTCGTATACGTTTACATTGGCGGCCCCCTCGGACGTTATAATGCGCACTTGGGGTTGGGCTGGGGGGACGAATCTGAACGGCGTCGTCATTCCAGCGGGGGGGTTCGACCCGATCCTGTCGCTCTACAGGCTCGACACGAATGCCCAGATAGCCCAGAACGACGATGGAGGTTGTGCCAATGTCGGGTCGAGCGCCGGACTTTGTTGGGATGCGTTTATTCACACTTACCTGGCGGCGGGCAACTACGGCGTTGTGCTGTCGGTATTTAACAACTTCCCGACCGGGAACTTCTTTCCTACGGGTGCCGGCACGCCCAGCTTTAGCGGTCGTACAACGAATTACGCCGTGGATCTCTCGGGCGTTCCCGAGCCGGTGACCATGGCGCTGTTCGGCTCGGGGTTGCTGGCTCTAGGTTTCGTTCGCCGCTTCCGCCGTTCATAAGCGTCGAGTCGTTGTCGGATTTCTCTGGAAACGCCGGGTGTGTGCCCGGCGTTTTCCATTTTGTAAGGGCCGGATGTATCCGGCCCTTACGTCACGCGTTGAACGAGCTGCCGCAGCCGCAGGTAGACCTGACGTTCGGGTTGTCGAACTTGAAACCCTGCCCTTCCAAGGTCTCGACATAATCCACGCTGGCGCCGTCGAGGTACAGCATGCTGGCCTGGTCGATGAAGATCTGAAGCCCGTCGAAGGCGTAGGTCTTGTCGAGCAGGCTGGGGCTGGTCTCGAAGGCCATCGAGTAGCTGAAGCCGGAGCACCCGCCGCCGACGACGGCGATGCGCAACCCGGCGGGTTTGGGGTCCTGGGTGTCCAGGATCTCTTTCACTTTGGATATCGCTTTTTCGCTGAGTTGGATCATAACGGTATTCCTTTTATTGTAGCGCGGTCTCGTCCGCTCCCGGCCCGGAGGGCACCCCGGTCGCGGCTCAGCAGGGATGCGTTACTGAGCCGCGACCGTAAAAGGGAGCGGTCCTCACCTTATAGGGATGCCGCGGCGTTCCGCGGGTTGCGGGAATCTGGTATCTTTAGGCTGAATGCGGCCGCTAAGCCGCACGTGGTTTCGGGAACTTGAAACCAATCTTGACCGGCCTGCGTCGCACACGGTGGGATGGCTGGATTCACCGCGACATTACCGTTTCCGGCGACAGGCGAGACCCCTCGGACCAGAATCAGAGTGGATTACCGAGCCAGCGAGGAAGCTGAACTCGTTCGCCGAGCGCAGGCCAGGGACGAAATGGCCTTTCGCGAAATCGTCGAGCGGTATCAGGCCAAGGTGTATTCGATCATCTTCGGCATCCTTCGCAACCGGAACGACGCCGAGGACATTGCGCAGCAGGTGTTTGCCAAGGTCTACTTTTCGATGGGCAACTTCGACTTCCGGAGTTCGCTCTTGACCTGGATCTACAAAATCACGGTCAATGAATGCTACGATTATCTTCGCAAGAAGCGCGTGCGGAAGCTGGTCTATGAGAGCGATTTCTCCGAGGAAGAATCGCTGCTGATGCAGAACTCCGAGGCCGCCATGGACCACCGGCCGGCGGTCGATACGCAGTTGGCGCAAAGGGATTTCGTCCTGAAACTATTGGCCAAGGTTTCCGAGGAAGACCGCAACCTGATGTTGCTGAAAGAGGTTGAGGGCCACTCGGTCGATGAACTGGCGCGGATGACCGGAATGAACGAGAATACAATAAAAGTGAAACTGTTCCGGGCCCGCCAGAAGTTGCTCAAGGCCGCGCAGCGGCTGAGCCGATTGCCGGGCGCCGCGCCGGCGTGAGGGGCGTGGTGGAAGGCGCGAACATCCGTCGAGCGGGCATGAAGATCCGCCGGCGCGGTTGAGAACTGCAGTCTTTGAGGGAAGAAGTGATGCACGAGCCCGTTAAGGAAGGCCTAGAGGATTTCCTGAGGGAAAACGGCAGCCCCGAGTTTGCCGCCCATCTGGAAGTCTGCCGCGAGTGCCGCGGCGAGGTGGAACGGATGAGGGAACTGGCTCTGGCCCTGCGCGTACTGCGCGCGGATAAGGAGATGGATCCCCCGACGGGCTTCTATGCGCGCGTGGCGGCGCGGATCGAAGCGCAAAGCGGTCCGTCGTTCTGGAGCGTTTTCCTGGAGCCCGCTTTCGGCCGCCGCCTGATGTACGCGTCGGCGACGCTGGTCGTTCTTCTGGGCACTTATCTGATTTCGAGCGAATCGAGCGAACCCTTGGCCGTTTCCACGACGGCCGAACAGTACCTGGTCGAAGAAAACCCCGCGATGGGGGCAAACCCGCAGCAGGATCGGGACGTCGTGCTGGTCGGGCTTGCGACGTACAACGAATAGCGCAATGACCGGCGGCACGAACGTCTCCTGTTGCAATCCCCGCATACTGCTGACATTGCTGTCGGTGTTCCTCGCCGGCGCCGCGGCCGGCGCGCTCGGCATGCGCTACGGCCTGCACGCAATCCCTCAGAAGCCGGGACCCTACTGGAAGGAAGGCGGCAAGGATATCTCGCTCCAGCGCTTCAAACGCGAACTGGACCTGTCGCCCGAGCAGGCCGAGCAGATGGAGACCGTGCTCGACGATTTCGTCCTTTACTACCAGACCCTCCAGACGCAAATGGACGAAGTGCGGGCCAGCGGCAAAGAGCGCATCCTGCGGATTCTGAACGCCGAGCAGCGCAAGAAATTCGAAAAGACCATGTCCGACCTTCAAGCGCGGCGCCTCCGCTGAAAAATGCGTCAGCCTGGCGACCAGCCTCGGGGACACTCCGGGCTAATCTTACGCAACCCATCGTCTGACCTCGGACACAGGCGTGTCCCCAAGCCAGCCCCTGGGGACACTCCGGGCTAATCTTACGCAAACCATCGCCCGGCCCGGGACACAGGCGTGTCCCCCCGCGGAGAAAAGGGGCCATACCAGGCTGACGCATTTTTTTGGTTGCTTCGGCGCTCCGCTGGTGGTATTCTGTAATTGACGTGGATTGATTTAAGTCCCGCGCAGGCGGGTCTGGTTACTTGCAACCACGATAAAAAGTGCTAAAGGCGAGCCGGTCTTACCAAGTGCCGCCCTACGGTCTTTAGCCGTGGGGTTTTTTATTTTTGGGCCGCTCGCTCCGCATCGCGAAGGAGAAGAGCATGAGCGTCTGGCCCACTGCCGAGTATTCCCCAAGCCTTCGGGGCGCCGAAGGCATTCTGCTTTCCGTCCGTATCTCCGTCGAACCGCGCCTGCTCGAGGACCTGCTCGAGACGCTGGCGGAAGTTTCCTTTCCCGTCAATCCGGAGATCCACCACCCCGCGCCCGCGCTGGCCGGGCATCGCCTCCCGACCGTGGTCGAGTTCCCGGCTTACGAGAACCGCATGGAGGAGATCCGCGAAGCGCTGCGGCGGCGCGGTTTCGATCCGGGGGCGGCGCGCGTCATGAACATGCTGGAAGAAATTCAGCGCGGTTCCCAACTACAATAGCGGTGGGACGCCCATAATGCCCGCTCTTGGAACCCACGCCTCGCCCTACAGCGGCCAGTGGTACCCCGCCGACGCCGCCTCGCTGGAGCGGCTGGCCGATTCCTGCCTCGAGGCATCGGCGAAGCGCACCGGCGAGGCGCTCCTGGCGGACCCGGCCGGCTTTGTGGTTCCCCACGCCGGCATAGCTTATTCCGGAACGGTCGCGGCCGCCGCCTACCGCTATCTTCTGCGCAAGCCGCCGGAGCGCGTGTTTCTGCTCGGATTTCCGCACCGCGGCGGCGCACCGGGCATTTGGCTGCCCGATGCCGAAGCCTACCAAACCCCGCTGGGCACAACCCGGGTGGACCTCGACGCGGTGCGCAGCCTGGCCGAAGGCGGCGAATTCCGGCTCACGCCGGAGGACCGGGTTTGCGACCATTCGGTCGAAATCCAGTTGCCGTTCCTTCAGCGCTGCGCGCCCGGGGCGCGGCTGGTTCCGATCTATGTCACCCGCCCCGGGGCCGAATTGCGCCGCGCGGCCGCGCGCCGGCTGGCCGCCATGCTGGGCCCCGGCGACGTCCTCATCGCCAGTTCCGATTTCACGCACTACGGACGCGCGTTCGGCTTCCTGCCGTTTCCGGTGGATTCGAAAACCGGCGAGCGGCTTCGCTCGCTCGACGCGGGTGCAATCGAAGCCGCCGCCAGCCTGGACGAGGAGATCTTCCTGGCTTGGCTGCGCGAATCGGGGGCCACGGTTTGCGGCGCCGAGCCGATCGCGCTACTGCTGGCGACGCTGGCGGCGCTCGGGGATTCCGACGAAGTTTTTCAGGAGAAGCTCGACTACCAGACCTCGGGAGAGATCACCGACGACTTCGAGCACTCGGTGAGCTACGCGGCGCTGGGCTACTTCCGGCACTCGTCGCTGGCGCTGACCCAACAGGACCAGGCGCTGCTGCTGAAGAGCGCGCGAAAGACGCTGGAAGGCTATCAGCGAACCGGCCGCCGCGACGCCGTGCCTCCCGAGCGTGTGACGCCGGCGCTAGCGCGCCGCGCCGGTCTGTTCGTGTCGCTGCACAAGGGCCGCGATCTGCGCGGCTGCGTGGGCCGCGTGACGGCGGAAGATTCCATCGCGGCCAGCGTGCCGGAAATGACCCTGGCGGCGGCCTCCGAGGACAGCCGCTTCCCGCCCGTCGGCGCCGCCGAGACCGGCATTCAAATCGAGATCTCGGTGCTGTCGCCGATGAAGCGCGTGGCCTCGAAGGAGAAGATCCGGGCCGGCACGCACGGCGTCCTCGTCGAATCCGGCTGGCATCGGGGCCTGCTTCTGCCGCAGGTGGCCAGCGAGCGCGGCTGGGACACCGGGCAGTTCCTGGCGGCCCTGGCCGCCAAGATCGGAGTGCGGCCGGAGATCTTCGACGCGCCCGAGACGCGGATCTATCGCTTCCGCGCGCAGGTGTTTCATTGAGCGGGCGGGTACTTATCTCCGGTCCGCCGGGCTCGGGCAAAACTCACGCCGTGATGGGGGAAGTGCGCCGCCTGCTGGGTGCGGGCGCGCGCGACTTCCGCCTGCTGGTCCCCACGGCCACCATGGCGGAGCACTTGCGGAACCAGTTGGCGCGCGAGGGATTCGCCTTTCCGCCCGAACTGGTTTCGACACTGACGCGCTTCCTGGCCGGCTATTCCAAGGGCCTCGAACAGGCGCCGCCCGCGGCGCTGCCGCTGATTGTCGAGACGGCGCTCTCGCGGCGCGCGCCCGCCGCGTTTGCCAAGGTCGCCGGGTTTGCCGGCTTCTCGACGTACCTGGCGCGGTTGATCGACGACTTCGCTTCGGTCGGGTGCGGCGTCGAGCGCCTGTCCGGCCTGGCCGCGCGTCTGGGTCTTGCCGGTCCCATCGTTTCCGGCTTCCTCGACGTCTATCGCGCGGCTGAGTCGGAGTTGCGGGAGCGCGGCTGGCTGCTCCGCGGAGAACTGCTTTCACGCCTGGCGTCGCGTATTCAATCGGGCGCCGTCGCCGGTGTTTCGCGGGTCTTTTTCGATGGATTTCTGTCGATGACCGATCCGGAATTGGAGGTCGCCGGCGCGCTGGCCGCGCACGCCGATGTTACCGTCACGCTGCCATGCTGGAGCGGCGCAAAGGCGGCGCGGGAATCCCTGCTGAAGATCGGTTTTCGCGAGGAACCGCTTACTGAGCGGCGGCGCGCGCGCCCGGCCGAGATCGTTGTCGAGGCGCGTTCGCAGACCGAAGAGGTTGACGAGATCGCGCGCCGGATACTGGCCGAGCATTCCACCGGCCGGCCCTGGCGCGAGATGGGCGTGATTCTGCGCGGTCCGGAGACCTATGCGCCGGCGCTGCGATCGAGCTTCGAACGATTCGGCGTTCCGGCGCGGTTTTACTTCGCACAGCCCGCCGCCGAACATGAGGTCATCCGATATCTCACTGGCATTGTCGAGGCCGCGCTCGGCGGCTGGGACCACCAGGCGCTGCTGGGGCCGCTCTCGATGGCGGTCTCCGGCCGGGACCCTCGCTTCGAGTTTCATTTCCGCGAGAGCCTGCCGGGGCGCGGGCTGGCCGCCCTGCGGCCGCTGGGGCCAATGGATGCGCTCGAGCGCCTGGACACGTGGCTGGGCGAGCGGCGAACACCCGCCGAATGGGCGCGGCGCGCGGTCTCGCTTCGCTCTCTGCTCGCGCTGCCCGCACCGGCCGAGCCCTTCACGCACCAGGCGGTCTTGCTGGCGCGTTCGGCGGCGATGGCGTGGAAGGCATTCGAGGCGGCGGTTGGCGAAGCGGCGGATTGGATGGCAACGGGGACGGCCGTATCGTTCGCCGATTTCTGGCATTCGGCGGCCGCCGCGCTGCGCATGGCCGACGTGCGCGTGCCCGATGGACGCCGCGACGTGGTTCACGTGATCGACGTTTACGAAGCGCGGCAATGGGAATTGCCGGTGGTGTTCGTCTGCGGGCTTCTCGAAAAAGAGTTTCCGCGTTACCACTCGCAGGATGCGGTCTTCGACGACGACGCACGCCGTCTGCTGACGGCGGCGGGCGTGCGCGTGCGAACCTCGGAAGAGCGGCAACAAGAAGAGCGGTTCTTGTTCGACATCGCCACCTCGCGCTCGACGTCGGCGCTAGTGCTGAGCGCGCCGCGCTCCAACGACAAGGGCGACGAGAACCTGCGGTCGTTTTTTCTGGACGAGTTCGCGAGGCGGCCCGGAATCAAGACCGAACCGGCGCGCCCCGCGCGGCCGGCGGCGCGGAATCCGGCGCGACTTCCGGCGCTATCGCCGATCCTGGACGGCGAGTTGCGGGCCTGGATGGCGCGCAAACACTCGACGCTTGCGCCGACGTCCATCGAATCGTTCTTGCAGTGCCCTTTCCAATTTTTCGCCCGCAAGACGCTCGAAGTCGAGCCAGCGCCGGGCCGGCCTGAAGACCGGCTCGATCTCCCGCTGCAAGGCCGGATCCTGCATGAAGCGTTGGCGGAATTGATGCGGCGTCCGCGGGAAGATTCCCTGACGGCGCTGGCCCGGGCTTTCGAGAAGTATTGCGCGAAAGAGCGCATCCCGCAGGGCTA
>JAUYBU010000385.1 GCA_030693045.1 Bryobacterales bacterium
TCGGGGACAGGCTACGAAATCCCGAAACTCCGGAGTTTCGGGAGTTCGGAGCCTGTCCCCGAAATAGGAGAGGGCCGCTGGGATTTTCTGGGGAGGTGTATAGCACGGGCGGCGCCGGGTTCTCGGCACGCGCGCCGCCCGCAAATGCAACCCTGGGGAAAGGGTAAGGGTGTGCACCCATGATCTCCGGATTTCTTTCCGCGCTCAAGCGCAATCCGTTGCCATCGACGATATGGCGGTCAATGGCGCAATTTGGCGAGGTGCGGCAGGCAATTTCGGGGACAGGCTACGAAATCCCGAAACTCAGTCTAGGTGGATTTCGACGGTATTTCGGGATTTCGTAGCCTGTGGTCATGATCGCGTCGCGCTCACCGAAGGTGATGAAAAAGGGGGACACGCCTGTGTCTCTGGACGGGCGACGGGTTGCGTAAGATTAGCCCGGAGTGTCCCCGGGTCTCTGGATTTTCGAGAGTGTCCCCGAAATTGTTTGGTATGCTGGCTGAACGTTAAGGAGGCCTGTTATGACACGTCGGGAGTTCCTCTATTCCAGCGCCGTCGCCTTGACCGGGCCGGGAGGTTTGCTGGCGCAGGCGCGCGAGAAGGCCAAACCGCTGAACCTGAAAGTCACCGATCTGAAGACCTTCATCGTCAACCGCGGCGGCACGAACGCAATCAACTATGTGTTCGTGAAGATCTATACCAACCAGGGGATCACGGGGTTGGGGGAAGGCTCGGTCACCAGCAAAGAGGCGACCATGGCTGCGGCCATCGAGGAGCACAAGCGGTACCTGGTGGGCCGCGACCCGGCGGACATCGAAATGCACTGGCAGGCGATGTACCGTTGGCCGCGCTGGCGCGGCGGACCGATTCTGAACTCCGCCATCAGCGCGGTCGAGATCGCTTTGTGGGACATCCTGGGCCAGGCGCTGGGCCAGCCAATCTGGAAGCTGTTGGGCGGCAAGGCGCGCGAGCGGGTGCAGATGTACGTGCACGCCGGCGGGAATTCGCCCGAGGAGTATGCGCGGACCTGGCTGCAGGCGAAAGAAGAGGGCTGGACCGGGTGCAAGGGCGGCTTCATCACCACCCAGGGCGACGTGATCGACCCGGTTCGCTCGGTGCGCGAAGGCATCGCGAATCTCAAGGCCGTGCGCGAGGCGGTGGGCGAGGACTTCCGCATCTGCATCGACCTGCACGGCAAGGCCACGCCCACGATGGCGGTGGATTTCTGCCGCCGCGCCGAGCAGTACCGGCCGTTCTTCGTCGAGGAGGCGACGCAAATCGAGGACCTCGACGAACTGGCACACTTGCGCGGCAAGACCAGCATTCCGCTGGCCACCGGCGAGCGGCTGTTCACCAAGTACGGCTTCAGCCAGATCTGCGCCCGGCACCTGGTGGACTACGTTCAGCCCGACGTGGTGCACTGCGGCGGAATCATGGAGATGAAAAAGATCGCCACCCTCGCCGAGGCGTATCGCATCGAAATCACGCCGCACAATCCGCAAAGCGACGTCAGCACGCTGGCATCACTGCACGTGGACTTTTCGACGCCGAACTTCGCCATTCAGGAAATCACCCATCGCGGAAACGAGCAGTATTGGAAGGACTTGTTCTACGGCGGCGGCCCCGACTACCGGCAAGGCTACGCCCTGCCGCCGGAGAATCCCGGGTTGGGCGTCAACCTGGACGAGAAGGTGGCGGCCAAGCGCCCCTACCAGCCGCACACGCGGCAGCAATTGCGCTTCCCGGACGGCGGCATCGCCGACCATTAAAGCCGGCGACGCGAGAAAGGGGTATGATTATGTCCATGCTTCGGTCAATCTTGCTCGTCCTGGCCGCCGCTTGGCCCTTGGCGGCGCAAATTGTCACCGGCTCCATCGCGGGAACCGTCAGGGACCCTTCCGGACTGGCAGTGCCCGCGGCGAAGGTGGTCCTGCGGCAACCCGAGACCGGGCGCGAACGGCGCCTGGAAACCAGCGAGCGCGGCGACTTCGTGATCAGCGGCCTGGACGCCGGACGCTACACGCTGACGGTCACCGCCGCGGGCTTCAAGAAGCTGGAACTGCGCGACGTCAACCTGGCGACCGGCGAACGCCTGCCGCTGGGCGACCTCAACATGGAAATCGGGCAGTTGACCGAGACGGTGTCTGTGACGGAGCGCGGCGCAGTGGTGCAGACGCAGAGCGCCGAGCGCGCCGACGTCATCACCAGCACGCAGGTGGAGAACCTGGCCATCCGCGGGCGCAACGTGCAGGATCTCATGAGCCTGCTGCCGGGCGTGGTCACCAGCAACCCGCAGGAGGGTCTCTCCTCGACCAGTACCATCAACGTGCAGGGCGCGCGCGCCACCATGAACAACATCTCCGTGGACGGCGTGCCCGCGACGGACATGGGCAACGGGTCGCAACTCAAGGTGACCGTGAGCCAGGACGCGGTAGCCGAGGTGAAGATGCTGGTGAGCAACTACCAGGCCGAGTACGGGCGCATGGCGGGCTCCAATATCCAGATCGTCACCAAGAGCGGCACGCGCGATTTTCACGGGCTGTTGAGTTGGTTCAAGCGGCACGAGCAGTTTAATGCGAACTCGTTCTTCAACAACCAGCAGGGAGTTCGGAAAGGGAAGTACCGGTACAACACGTATACTTACAATGTCGGCGGGCCGGTGCTGTTTCCCGGGCTGAAGTTCAACAAGGACCGCGACAAACTCTTCTTCTTCTTTCATCAGGAGTTCTGGCCGACCGAAAGTGTGTCGAAGGGGCAAGTTACGGTGCCGATGGCGCTGGAAGCGCAGGGGAACTTCTCGCAGACGGTGGACGTGAACAACCGTGCGATCGTGGTCCGGGACCCGTACAACAACAATACCCCGTTCGCCGGCAACATCGTTCCGGCGAGCCGTGCGAATCAGAGCGGACTGGCTCTGTTGAAGTTCTTTCCCGCGCCCAACTTCCTGGACCGCGGGATTTCGCGCGGACAGTACAACTACGTGTTCCAGGACCCCAACAGTACGCCCAAGCGGGCCACCACGCTGAAGCTGGACTACAACATCAACCCGAACAACATCGTGGTCTTCGGGTACTCGGTCTTCAAGGACGTCTCGGAGGGGGCCTTTGGGACGACGACGGCCAGCGGAAACTGGCCGATCATGCGCAAGAACTGGACCAGCACGGGGAAGAGCACCACCCTGCGGTACACCAGGATCATTTCGCCGTCGATGCTGAACGAGTTCAGCTTCGGCTGGCTCAATCAGCCGGCGGACAACTTCTATGCCGAGTCGGAGTTGAAGAAGATGCAGCGGGACACGGTGGGCTTCCGCATCGGCCAGTTCACACCCAAGGCAAACCCGCTCAACATCATTCCGAACGCGACGTTCGGCGGCGTGCCGGGCGCGGCAAACATCCAGACCGAAGGCCGCTTTCCGCTGTACAACCGTTACCACTTGGTGAACTTCTCGGATAACCTGACGCTGACGCGGGGCGGGCACAACCTGAAAATCGGAACCTACATCGAGACCTTCTACCGGAACCAGAAGAAATCGGTGAATTTTGTCGGGACGTTCAATTTCGCGCAGAGTTCGACGAACCCTCTGGACACCGGTTACGCGTACGCAAACGCCGCGCTGGGAGTGTTCAACACCTACAGCGAGATCAGCGGCGAAGCCTGGATGAAGGTGCGCACCGGCGGCTATGAGTTCTTCGCGCAGGACAACTGGAAGGTGACGCGCAAACTGACGCTGGATTACGGCCTGCGCCTGTATGTTCTCCTGCCGATCTGGGAGATGGACGATTTCATGGCGGGGTTTGTGCAGGACCGCTACGATCCGAAGAAAGCGATGCGGCTGATCGAACCGGGCTTCGACGCGCAGCGGCGCCGGGTGGGCGTCAACCCGGTCAACGGACAGATCTACTCGGCGGCGCAGATCGGGGCGATCGCGCCGGGCGCGGGGGATCCGTCGAACGGGATGCTGGCGGCGGGAGCGGACAAGAGTTACCCGCGCGCGCTGATCGACAACCGCGGCATCCAGTGGGGTCCGCGAATCGGGTTTGCCTATGACCTGACCGGGAACGGGAAGATGGCGGTCCGCGGCGGGTTCGGCATGTTCTACAACCGGTTCTTCACCGAGTTGTTCTCCAACACGCTGGTGGGGCAGCCGCCGCTGCTGAACGAACCGGTGATCAACTTCGGCGAGATGAACACGTTCCTTTCGAGCACGGGACTGCTGTATCCGCAGGCGGTGTTCTCGGCCGACCGCGCCGGCAAACTGCCAACCCTCATGAATTTCAGCCTCTCCGTGCAGCGCGACATCGGATGGGGAACGATGGTGGACGTCGGCTACGCCGGGTCGCTCGGCCGGCACCTGCAGTGGAGGCGCGACATCAACTCGATCCCGATGGGCGCGAATTTCAACCCGCGCAATTTCGACTCGACGCTGACCGGCGGACGACCGCTGCCGCCTGCCTTCCTGCGTCCGATCATCGGCTACAACGCGATTACGTCGATCGAAGGGGCGGCCAGTTCCAACTACCATTCCCTGCAGGCGACCCTGCGGCGCCGCTTCATCAAGGGGCTTCAGTTCGGGCTTGCCTACACCTGGTCCAAGGCGCTGGCGTACAACGACAGCGACACCGAGGCGATCAGTTCCCTGATCAACCCGCGGGTTTGGTCCTACGGGCTGGCCGACTACGACCGGACGCACAACCTGAAGATCAATTACGTGTGGGACGGGCCGAAGTTCGCGGGGCGGAACCCCCTCCAGCGGCATGTGTTGGGGAACTGGTCCCTGTCGGGCATTACCTCGTTCATGAGCGGCGCGCCAGTGGGAATCGGCTTTTCGACGACCACGGCGCTGGACATCACGGGGTCGGGGTCGCAGGGCGCGCGCGTGGTGCTGACGGGGAATCCGGTGCTGCCGAGATCGCAGCGCACCTTCGACCGCGCGTTCCGGACGGATGTGGTGCGGCTGCCGGCGGTGGGGACCATCGGCAACGCGGCGATTACGAACTTCCGCGGGCCGGGAATGAACAACTGGGATCTTGCGGCGTTCAAGAATTTCCCGCTGTATGAACGGCTGAAGCTGCAGTTCCGGTGGGAGTTGTACAACGCGTTCAACCACACGCAGTTTTCCGGCGTGGACGCCACGGCACGGTTCGATTCGAACACGGGAGAACAGTTGAATTCGCGGCTGGGGCAGTATACGGCGGCGAGGACTCCGCGGATCATGCAGTTCGCGCTGCGGCTTTCGTTCTGATGAAAGGACGTCAGGCGCGCTGTTACTACACAGCCTGAAGGCTGTACTACCTAGGCCGGTTTGAAGCGTTCCAGGAAGCGGGTGTCGTAGTTGCCGGCGAGGAAGTCGGCGTCGGTCAGGATGCGCTGCTGGAGCGGGATGGTGGTTTGCACGCCTTCGACGACGAACATGTCGAGCGCGCGGCGCATGCGCGCGATGGCTTCGCGGCGGTCGCGTCCGTGAGCGATGAGTTTGGCGATCAGCGAGTCGTAGTAGGGCGAAATGCTGCCGTCGGTATAGGCGGCGGTGTCGACGCGGACGCCGATTCCGCCCGGCAGGTTCAAGCCGGTGATGCGGCCGGCCGATGGCGCGAAGGTGTCCGGATTCTCGGCGTTGATGCGGCATTCGATGGCGTGGCCGCGGATGCGGACCGGGGACGGGATGATGTCGGACAAGCGTGCGCCGTCGGCAAGCAGGATCTGGGCGGCGACCAGGTCCAGTCCGGTGGTGGCTTCGGTGATGGTGTGCTCGACCTGGATGCGGGCGTTGACCTCGATGAAGTGAAGCCGGCCCTGCTCATCCATCAGGAACTCGACGGTTCCGGCGCTGGTGTAGCCGACCGTGCGCATGGCCTGGCGCAAATGGTCGAAGATTTGCTCGCGCAATTCCGGCTTAATGGCCGGCGAGGGCGCCTCTTCGAGGAGTTTCTGATGGCGGCGCTGGATGGAACACTCGCGCTCGCCGAGGACTTCCAGGTCGCCATGCTCGTCGGCCAGAACCTGGAACTCGATGTGCCGCGGCCGCTCGATGAACTTTTCCAGGTACATGTCGGGGCAGGTAAACGCGCCGGCGGCTTCCTGCTGGGCCTGGTGGAACTGAGCGAGCATTTCGGCGGGTTCGTGGACCACGCGCATGCCTCGCCCGCCGCCGCCGGCAGCGGCTTTGAGCATGACCGGATAACCGACCTGGGCGGCGATTCCGGCGGCTTCGTCCGCATCCTTCAGAATCCCGACGGAGCCGGGCAACACCGGCACACCGGCCTTCTCCATCACCTCACGGGCGCGTTGTTTGAAGCCCATGGAACGGATGACGTCAGGACGCGGTCCGATAAAGCGGATGCCCGAAACCTCGCAAACCTCGGCGAAGTCGGCGTTCTCGCTGAGGAAGCCGTAGCCGGGGTGGATGGCGTCGGCGTCGGTCAACTCGGCGGCGCTGATGACGGAGGGAATGTGCAGGTAGCTGAGCGCGCTTCGGGCGGGCCCAATGCAAATGGCCTCGTCGGCGAAGCGCACGTGCAGGCTGTGGCGGTCCGCTTCCGAGTAGACCGCGACGGTCTTGATGCCCAGGTCCTTGCAGGCGCAAATGATGCGGAGGGCGATTTCTCCGCGGTTGGCAATCAGGATTTTCTGAAACATGGCGACGCCGCGCTAGGAGGGCCTGACGGCGAACAGCGCCTGGCCGTATTCGACCGGTTTGGCATTGTCAACCAGCTTTGCCACGATGACGCCGGAGACCTCGGCTTCGATTTCGTTCATGAGTTTCATCGACTCGATGACGCACAGGATCTGGCCGGGCTGGATGGTGTCGCCGATCTTGACAAACGGCGGGGCGGCGGGCGCCGAGGCGTCATAGAAAGTCCCGACGATGGGGGACTTGACGAGTTCCAGCGAAGGATCGCTGGTGACGTCGATGGGCTGGCCGCCGGCGGCTGGCGCCGGGGCTGGCGCCGCATGCGGGCCGGGAGCGGGTGCGAAGGGCGCGGCGGGCCCGAAAACGGCCGGAGCCGCGGAAGCGGCCGGCACAACGACCTCCTGGGTCAGGCCGGCGGCGCGCTTGATCCAGACTCGATTCTCGCCGCGCTGCACTTCCAGTTCGGCGACGCCGCTGTCTTTGACTACCTGTATCAGTTCTTTGATTTCGTCGAATGTCATTGGTGGTTGGTAACTCTTCCAATAGGTTTCAGAGCGCCGTGAACTCCTTGGAGACCGGCGTTAGAATCTCGCACCCAGCCGCGGTAACGGCTACGGTATCTTCGATCCGAATGCCTCCGAAACCCTCCAAATATACGCCGGGTTCGATGGTCACTACCATCCCGGCGCGCAGCAATGTCTTCTCGCGGCGGCCAAGGCGCGGGGCTTCGTGGATTTCGAGCCCCAGCCCGTGGCCGGTGGAATGAACGAATGCCTGGTCCAGGCCGTCGGCGCGCAAGCGGCGGCGCGCGGCGCGATCCACTTCGCCGGTGGCGACGCCGTCACGCACGGCGGCAATCGCCGCTAATTGGGCCTCAAGCACTGCGTGGTACATTCGTTTGGCTCTTGGCGTGGGCCGTCCCAGAAAAAGCGTACGGGTCATGTCGCTCGCGTAGCCCTCCTGGCACGCGCCCATGTCTATTAATAGTAACTGATTGAGACCCAGGGCGACGGGTCCGGGGCTGGCGTGCGGAAGGGCCGAGCGCGGGCCCGAGGCGACAATGGTTTCAAAGGCCGGCTTCTCGGCGCCGTAACGCCGCATGAGGTGGTCGATCTCCGCGGCCAGGCCGGCCTCGGTGGTTCCGGGGCGGATTCTACGAATGGCCGCCTGAAAAGCGCGCGAGGCGGTGAGCATCGACCGGCGGATCAGTTCGATCTCGGCCGGCGATTTGATCATCCGGCGCTGCTCGATCAGGGATCCGGCGGCTTCCAGCGATGCGCCCAGCGGCAGATCCTTTTCCAGCAACTGATGCTCCTCAAGCGAGATCCGGTGGTTTTCGAAGCCGATGTGCAGGAGACGCCGGCGGGCGAGGTGCCGCGAGACGGCCGGCATCAGCGGGCCGCGGACCACCCGGACACGGCAGGCGGTTTCCTGGGATGCCTGGATCTGGTAGCGAGGGTCGGTGAACAGGACCGCTTCCCGGTCCGGCTCGAGGACCAGCGCCGCGTGGCTGCCCGTGAAGCCGGCGAGATAGCGGACGTTGACCGGCGCCGACACGATCAGCGCGTCGAACTTGTGATCCCGGAAGCCGGCGCAGATGGCGCGCCGGCGGAGTGTGTATTCGGTTTCGAGCACGGGTGAGGTTCGCGTTATTTTAGCAGCAATTTGCCAGTGGTTTTGCGGCCGGCCAGGTCGATGTGGGCCTGGGCCGCCTGGGCCAGCGGGTAAACCTTCTCGATGTGCAGCGTAAGTTTGCCCTGGGCAATCCAATTCAACACGTCCGTGGCGCGCCAGCGGAGTTCCTCGGGCGTGGCGCAGTAGGTGAACAGGGTCGGGCGGGTCAGGAACAGCGAGCCCTTCTGCGAAAGGAGGAGCGGCTCGATGGGCGGCACGGGGCCGCTGGCATTTCCAAAGGTGACCATCATGCCGCGCGGGCGCAGGGAGTTGAGGCTGCCGTCGAATGTGGATGCGCCGACCGAGTCGTAAACCACGTCGACGCCGCGGCCGTCGGTGAGGCGCTTCACCTCGGGCTGGAAATCCTGCTGAGTGTAAAGAATGATCTCGTCGGCGCCGGTGCGGCGGACGATTTCGGCTTTGGCGGCGGACGAGGTGGTGGCGATGACGCGCGCGCCGCGCATTTTGGCCATCTGCACGATGAGGCGGCCGGTGCCGCCGGCGGCGGCGTGAACCAGCGCCGTGTGGCCGGGCTTCAGCTCGAATGTCGAATGGGTCAGGTAGTGGGCGGTCATGCCCTGGAGCAGCGCGGCGGCGGCCGACTCGAAGTCCAGCGAGTCTGGAATTTGGATGGCCTGCCAGGCGGGGATGACGGCGTACTCGGCGTAGGAGCCGCGGGTCATGCAATAGGCGACGCGGTCGCCTGGGACAAGCTGCGTGAATCCTTCGCCCACGGCCTCGACGACGCCAGAGGCCTCCATGCCGAGCGTGATGGGTGGGTCGGCTTTGTAAAGGCCGGTGCGGAAGTAGATGTCGATGAAATTGACGCCGATGGCCTGGATGCGGACCAGCACCTCGCCGGGACCGGGTTGAGGGACGGGGATTTCGTCGAGGGTGAGGACCTCGGGTCCGCCGAACGTGTGAACGCGGATGGCTTTCATGTGCGTGCCTTTCTGCGGAGATGAACCGCGGCTGCGTAGAGCAGCAGATACAGGAGCGAGAAGGGGAATGCGGCGAAGCGGGCCAGGGTCCGCACGGCTCCAGCGCCGGCCAGACCGGCGCGAAACAGGACGAACTGCCGGATCTCGCTCAGTTGGCCGCGGTCGAGCCAGAAATAATCGCCGTTTTCATTCAGAATGAAAACTTTGGCCGGGATGCGCAGCGCCAGGGTCCATTTCCACTTGGTCATGATGGGCTCGCCCGAGCAGAGGATGCCCAGGACGGTGTAGCGGTTGGCGCGGAGTTCGCGGTAGAGGCGCTTGCGGTTGGCGCGGCCGGGATAGGCGGCGACGCGGTAGACCGTGCCGTGGTCCGGGCGAAAACCTTCGGGCAGCCCGGCGAAACAGGTGACCAGGTCGACCTGGAGGTGGTCGCCGTGGATTCCGGGCAGGTCCGGAAGGAGATTGTCGAGCAGGTAGCGGGAGCCGCTCTCGACCATGAGCAGCCGGGTGAAGGGAGGGACCCGCTTGGAGAAAAAGTAGCGCAAACATCCAATATAGCGGGATCGGAGGCCCGGCGAAGCGGGTGGATCCGGCGGTGGCGCTGCGGTACGAATAGAAGCCACGGATGAACACGGATAGAATTGACTTAGGTATGTCCCATCCCCTGGTTGAATTCGAAAATGTTACTATTTCGCGCGAAGGGCGGATTGCGTTGCGCGAGATCTCGCTGAAAATCGGCGCCGGCGAACACGTCGCGGTGCTGGGCCCGAACGGCTCGGGCAAGTCGTCGCTGATCAAGACCATCACGCGCGAGTGTTACCCGGTGGATCCGGACCATTCCGCGGTTCGGGTGATGGGCGAGAGGATCTGGAACGTATTTGAGTTGCGCGCGCGGATGGGGATTGTGACGGCCGAGCTGGCGCAGGCGTGCATGCGGGGTTTCCAGGGCCTGGAGGTGGTGCTGAGCGGGTTTTTCTCGAGCGTCGGCATCTGGCCGCACCTGCGCGTAACCGAGGAGATGCGGGCGCGGGCGGGGGAGGCGCTGGAGCGGCTGGAGATATCGCACCTGGCGGAGCGTTGGGTGGATGAGATGTCGTCGGGCGAGGCGCGGCGCGTGCTGATAGCGCGAGCGCTGGTCCACGGCCCGAAGGCGCTGGTGCTGGACGAGCCGTCGGCGAGCCTGGACCTTCACGCCGCGCACAGTTTGAACCAAATGCTGCGCAAGCTGGCGCGGGAGGGCACCAGCATCATCCTGGTGACACATCACCTGGCGGACATCATCCCGGAGATCGAACGGGTGATTCTCATCCGGGAGGGCCGAGTGTTTCGCGACGGCGCGAAACAAGACGTGCTCACCGAGCCGCTGCTGAGCGAGTTATTCCGCACACGTGTGCACGTGGTCCGGCGCGACGGGTATTATCACGCGTGGTGAGTGAGGCAGGCGAAAGCGCCTGCCCCACTACACGCCCCAGCAGTAATCCTCGACGGCTTTTTCGACGGAGTCGTCTTGTTCGGTGAGGCGCATGAGTTCGAGGCGGAGGGCGTCGACCAGGGCGCGCCAGCTTGCTTCGATGACGTTCTCGGAGACGCCGACGGTGGTCCAGGAGCGCTTGTGGTCGGTCCATTCGACCAGGACGCGGACCTTGGCGGCGGTGCCTTTCTTGGTGTCCAGCACGCGCACCTTGTAATCGGTCAGACGGACGTTGGCGATGGTCGGATAGAGTTTCGACAGGCACTGGCGCAGGCACACGTCGAGGGCGTGGACCGGGCCGTGGCCGGAGGCGCTGGCCGAGTGGACGCCGTCCTGGGCCTTGAGCGTAACCGAGGCCGTGGTCTGGGACTCCTTGTCGCCGGTCATACGGGTGGTGACTTCAAAGCCGATGACGTCGAAAAAATGCACGCCGGGGTGGATGGTTTCGCGGACCAGTAACTCGAAAGTCCCCTCGGCGGCTTCGAGCTCGTAGCCTTGATACTCCATGTGCTTGATGCGTTCGAGTAACTCGCGGCGGGCGTCTTCTCCGAGACGGTCGGCGAGGCCGTGCTGTTTCAGCTTGTAAAGGATGTTACCGCGGCCGGATAAGTCACTTAGTAAGACGCGCTGGCGGTTCCCGACCAATTCGGGTTTGATGTGCTCGTAAGTCGCCGAGTCCTTGAGCACGGCGGCGACGTGGACGCCGCCCTTGTGGGCGAAGGCGGAGTGGCCGACGTAGGGCTGATCGTTGCGCAGCGGGAGGTTGGCCAGCTCGGCGATGAAGCGCGCGACGCTGGTGAGGTTCTGGAGCCGCTCGGGGCCGATGGTTTCGTGGCCGAGTTTGAGCTCGAGGTTGGCGAGCACGGAGCAAAGGTTGGCGTTGCCGCAGCGTTCGCCGTAGCCGTTCATGCACCCCTGCACATGCGTCGCGCCGGCTTCGACGGCGGCGAGGGTATTGGCCACCGCGCAGCCGGAATCGTTGTGGGTATGGATGCCGATGACGCCGGCGAAGCGCTGGCGCACCTCGGCGACGATTTCGCCGAGCATGCCGGTGAGAGTGCCGCCGTTGGTGTCGCAGAGGCAGAGCACGTCGGCGCCGGCGTCCTGGGCCGCCTGGAGGGTCTGAAAGGCATAGGCTGGGTTGGCGCGGTGACCGTCGAAGAAGTGCTCGGCGTCGTAGATCACTTCCTTGCCGTGGGCCTTGAGATAAGCGACGGTTTCGGAGATGAGCTTGAGGTTTTCTTCCTCGGTGATGCCGAGGGCGCGGTGGACATGGAGATCCCAGGTCTTGCCGAAGATGGCGACCGCCGGGGTTGCGGCTTCGATGAGATGGCGGACGTTGGGGTCGCGGTCGACGGGGTTGCGGGCGAAGCGCGTGGAACCGAAGGCGGTGAGGCGGGCGTGTTTGAGGCGGAGGTCTCGCGCGCGGGCGAAGAACTCCTTGTCCTTGGGGTTGGAGCCGGGCCAGCCGCCTTCGATGTAATCGATGCCGAGTTCGTCGAGCTTCTGGGCGATGACGAGTTTGTCGGCGACGGTAAGGGAGACGGCTTCACCTTGCGTGCCGTCCCGGAGCGTGGTGTCGAATACGGAGATTTTCATGGCTGGCCTCATTGACCGCTCCCTGACGGTCGCGGCTCGGTAACGGTCGCGGCTCGGTAGCGGTCGCGGCTACTCTTGGGGAACGCCTGCTTCCTTGCGCTTCTTGAGGAAGGTCATCATGCCGCGGAGTTTGCGGCCGACCACCTCGATTTTGTGATTCTTGTCGACCTCGCGCATGGCGAGGAATTTCTTTCTGCCGGTCTGGTTCTCTTCGATCCACTCCTTGGCGAACTGGCCGGACTGGATTTCGGCGAGGATCTTGCGCATTTCGGCGCGGGTCTGCTCATTGATGATGCGGGGGCCGCGGGAGTAATCGCCGTACTCGGCGGTGTCGGAGACCGAGAAGCGCATGTAGCCGAGACCGCCCTCGTAGATCAGGTCGACGATGAGCTTGAGTTCGTGGAGGCACTCGAAGTAAGCGATTTCAGGGTCGTAGCCGGCCTCGACCAAGGTTTCAAAGCCGGCCTTGATGAGTTCGCTGACGCCGCCGCACAGGACCACCTGCTCGCCGAACAGATCGCTTTCGGTCTCTTCCTTGAATGTGGTTTCGATGATGCCGGCCTTGAGGCAGCCGAGGGCGAGGCCGTAGGCGAGAGCGCGCTGGAGGGCCTTGCCGGAGGCGTCCTGATGGACGGCGACGAGGGCGGGGACGCCGACGTTTTCGACAAACAGCTCACGGACGCGGTGACCGGGGGCCTTGGGAGCGATCATAGTGACGTCGATGCCGGGGGGCGGCACGATCTGATTGAAGTGGATGTTGAAGCCGTGGGCAAACATGAGGGTCTTGCCGGGCGTCATCTGGGGAGCGATCTCCTGGTTGTAAAGAGAGGCCTGAATGTGGTCGGGGACCAGGATCATGACGACGTCGCCGGCCTTGACGGCCTCGGAGGCGGTCATGACGGGGAGGCCGGCGGCCTCGGCTTTGGCCCAATTGGGGCTGCCGGGCTGGTCGGCGACGATGACCTTGACGCCGGAGTCGCGCAGGTTAAGCGCGTGGGCGTGGCCCTGGCTGCCGTAGCCGACAATGGCGACGGTGCGGCCCTTGAGGAAGGAGATATCTCCGTCTTGTTCGTAGTAGCTTTTAGCCATTGAAAACTCCGTTTCTGGAATCGATTCTAGAACTTTCGGCGCCGGCCAGGATGGGCGGAGCCAGGCGCAGTTTCTTGGATTCGAGCGACACGGCGACCATGCCGGATCGAGTTACCTCGATCTCGCCATAGCTGCGCATGACGTCGATGAACTCATCGAGCTTTTCGGGAGCGCCGGTGGCTTCCAGGGCGAAGCCCTCGACCGAGGAGTCGACGACGCGGGCCGAGAAGATCTCGGCCTCCTTGAGAATGGCGGTGCGGTTGTCGAGGTTGGTGCGGACGCGCAGCAGGACCATTTCGCGGGCGACGGCGGGCGATTCGCTCAAGTCGGACACCTGCAAGACGTTGACCAGCTTATTCATCTGTTTGATGACCTGGCGGCGAAGGCTGGGGTCGACGTCGACGACGATGGTCATGCGAGACAGGCCGGGGTCGAGGGTGCGCGCGACGGTCAAGCTCTCGATGTTGTAGCCGCGGGCGCTGAGGACGCCGGTGACGCGCATGAGCGCGCCGGGCTTATTTTCAACCAACAGAGATATCACCTGTAACATGGGGTTTCTCCAAGCGAACTATTTCGGCACGGCGACGGGCTGGGGCGGCCCGAGCACCATCTCATTGATGGCGGCGCCGGCGGGCACCATGGGGTAGACGTTTTCAAACGGCGACACCTTGACGTTGAGCAAGTAAGGGCCGGGTTCATCGACAGCTTGCTGGAGGGCGGGAGCGAGTTCGATGGGGCTCTCGACGGTGCGGCCTTTGATGCCGTAAGCGGAAGCGAGCTTCTGAGCGTCGGGGAAAGTGTCGAGTTGAACGGCGGAGAGGCGATTGTTGTAGAACAGGTCCTGCCACTGGCGGACCATGCCGAGGTGGCCGTTGTTCATGACGATGATTTTGACGGGCAGGCCGTGGTTGGCGATGGTCGCCAGTTCGGGGATGGACATCTGGAAGCCGCCGTCGCCGCAGATGGCGAAGATGAGTTTGTCGGGGTTGGCGAAGGCCGCGCCCATGGCCGAGGGCACGCCGAAGCCCATGGAGCCAAGGCCGCCCGAACAGACCCAATGGCGGGGCCGGTTGAAGCGGATGAACTGAGCGGCCCACATCTGGTGCTGGCCGACGTCGGAGCAAACGATGGCTTCGCCGTTGGAGATGCGGTCGATTTCGAGCATGAGGTGCTGGGGCTTGATTTCGCTGGCGGAGATGACGGGCTGAAGAGGGTTCTGGTCCTGCCAGTCGCGGATCTGTTTCCACCAGGCGCGGCGGGCGTCGGAGTTCTGTTGAGCCAGGGAGGGCTGCAATTCGGCGAGCACCTTGTTGAGCTTGGAGAGGACGCGCTTGGCATCGCCGACGATGGGGAGGTCGGCGTTGCGGTTCTTCCCGATTTCGGAGGGGTCGATGTCGAGGTGGATGATTCTGGCATGCGGGGCGAAGGCAGCCAGGCGGCCGGTGACGCGGTCGTCGAAGCGGGTGCCGAGAGCGATCAACAGGTCGCAGCCGGTCATGGCCATGTTGGCGGCATAACTGCCGTGCATGCCGGGCATACTGATGAAATTGCGGTGGGAGGAAGGCATGGCGCCGAGGGCCATGAGGGTGCAGACGGCGGGGGCGTCGAGGGTTTCGACAAGCTCGCGAAGTTCGCCGGAGGCTTCGGCCGCGACGATGCCGCCGCCCGCGTAGACCATGGGCCGGCTGGATTCCCACATCATCTGGGCGGCGCGACGGATCTGGCCGGTGTGGCCCTCGGTGTAGATTTTGTAACCGGGCAGGTGAATGGAACCGACCGGGGTGTAATGGGTCTGGGCGGCGAAGACGTCCTTGGGAATGTCGACCAGGACCGGGCCGGGGCGGCCGGACTTAGCCAGATGGAAAGCCTCATGAATAACGCGAGGCAGGTCGGCGACGCTCATGACGAGGTAGTTGTGCTTGGTGCAGGAGCGGGTGATGCCGAAGGTGTCGGCCTCCTGGAAGGCATCGCTGCCGATGAGCTTGGTGGAAACCTGGCCGGTGAGTGCGACGACGGGGGTGGAGTCCATCATGGCGTTGACCAAGCCGGTGACGAGGTTAGTGGCCCCGGGGCCGGAGGTGGCGCAACAGACGCCGACCTTTCCGGTGGACATGGCGTAGCCGGAGGCGGCAAAGACGGCGTTTTCCTCGTGGCGCACGAGCACGTGACGGATGGGGTGTTCATACAGCGCGTCGTAAAAGGGAAGAGTTACGCCGCCCGGGTAACCGAACAGGCACTCGACTCCTTCACGGGTCAGGCATTCGAGTAACATCCTCGCGCCACTCATCAGGTTGGACGACATAGACTCACCTTTCCACACTCGTTGGCTGGCCGTGGCGGGCCGGCCTTTCCACGTTCATTGGCTGGCCGCCACGGGCCGGCGGGGCCGCAGCAAGGCCGGCCCATAGCAAAAAAGGCCATCGCGCCGGGCTTTTCGCCCCGCCGATGGCCTTCGGATCTTTCTGCCGAAGTCGCTCAGGCGGGGCCGGCTACGATGACCCCGATAATTACGACGACGATAATGGCGATTTTGAACTTCCGGGAGTGGGAAGGGATGGACCGGGAGATCCGACCGTACACCTCACCCGCTATGGTTCCCGCAAGCTCCACGTAACGAGAATAGCGGAAAAGAAGAGGAAATGCAAGGGGGCTTCACTATAAAAGGAATAAATACGAGTATTTTTGTGGCGGTTGAAAAACCCCGTTCACACGCGAAGTGAAATTGATAAGTAATGTATTATCAATCACTTAACTATATTCTCCGGGCGCGCCGCTGGGGTCAGGATGCTACTCTTTGGCCAGTGAGGGGCGGCCATGGCGTCCAGCGCGGAACGGACTGGGTGCACCGGGGAGTAGCGGAGGAGCCGGGATGGGATCGACAACTCGCAAAGGAACGTCGAAGAAAAGCGGCGTGGTCGGCGCGAAGAGGGGAAGCGCGATCCGATCCAGGCGGGCGATCGACAAAGCCGCGCTGGTGAACAAGATGATTCAGTCCTTCGAGGAGAAGCTGGAAAAGAAGGAACTGAAGGGGACGCTGGGTGATTTCATCCGGTTACTGCAACTGGAGAAGGAACTGGAAGACGAGCAGCCGAAGGAGATCGAAGTCCGATGGGTGGAACCGTCCGAGCCGGGAAGTGCGAACGGGGAATAGGGTACCGATCGCTGCCGTCGCAGGCGAGATTCCACGCATCGACGGCGCGATTCAAGGGGTTCTCGGGCCCGATCGGGTCGGGCAAGAGCCAGGCACTGTGCCAGGAAGCGATCCGGATGAGTTACATCAACGCGGGGCGACTGGGGCTGGTGGGAGCGCCGACATACCCGATGCTGCGGGACGCGACACAGAACACGCTATTCGAGATTCTGGACCGCAACCGGATTCCGCACGATTTCAACAAAGCGGAGAACGTGCTGATGATGCGGGACACACGGTCGAGGATTCTGTTCCGAGCGGTGGACGAGTTCGACCGATTGAGGGGCACGAACCTGGCATGGTTCGGGCTGGACGAGCTGACCTACACGCCGGAGGACGCATGGCTAGTTCTGGAGGGGCGGCTTCGGGATCCGAAGGCGAACCGGCTGTGCGGTTTCGCGGTATGGACGCCGAAGGGCTTCGACTGGGTCTACAAGCGATTTCTGGAGCAGCCGGTGGAAGGCTACGAGGCGGTTATCGCGAAGGCGTTCGAGAATTGTCACGTGCTGGGTAGGATTCCGGACTTTTACGAGCGGCTGAGGCACAGCTACGACGAGAACTTCTTCCGGCAGGAAGTGCTGGGCGAGTACGTGAATTCGAGCGGCGGGCGGGTGTATGCGCAGTTCGACCGCAAGACGCACATGCGGGAGTTGAGCGTGGACGGCGCGGCGCCGCTGCTATGGGCGCTGGACTTCAACGTCGATCCGATGTGTTCGGTGGTTGCGCAGATATCCGGAAAGACGGTGCGGGTGCTGGATGAGATCGTGCTGGGCCGGGCGACGACGCGGCAGGCGTGCGACGAGTTTCACGCGCGGTATCGGAACCACTCCGGCGGAGTGGTGATCTACGGCGATGCGTCGGGGGCGCGGCAGCAGACGACGGGCAGTTCCGACTACCAGATCATGCAGGCGTATTTCCGGCAGGCGGGCTATCCGCGCTGGGAGTACAAGGTGCCGAATGCGAACCCGCCGGTGCGGGACCGGGTGATGCTGGTGAACGCCAAGCTGCGATCGGCGGGCGAGGAAGTGCATTTGCTGATCGACCGCAAGTGCAAGGGG
>JAUYBU010000389.1 GCA_030693045.1 Bryobacterales bacterium
AGGAGCGTCTTCGGGTCGGCGTGCGTGAGCCAGACCTTGAGTACGCGTTGCGAGGCGGCAACCGCCGCTTCGAAGCGTTTGCCGTTTTCGCGGGCGCGAGCGAAGTGGGCGTCGCTCTGCGCGAGCGCCGGGATGACGGCCAGCAAACAAACTAAGACAGCGGTGGCGAGTTTCATACGAGGGTGTCGAATCTCTGTTCGAGTATATGCGAACCGACGGATGCATGGACGGGCCGAGTGCGCGAGAATGACTCTATGGAATTTGCAGAACGTAGACTCTGGCGCCGGCTTTGGCTTCTGGCGCTCGCCGCGGCGCTGGCGTCCCCGTCGCTGGCGCAGACCACGTCGGGCCGCATCCGGGGCACCGTGCAGGACCACTCCGGCGCGGTAATCCCCAGCGTCAAGATCACCGCCACCAACACGGAGACCGGCGCGCAACGCTCCACGACTTCGAATCAAGAGGGGCAATACATGGTCTATCCGCTGCCGCCGGGCATCTACCAGCTCACCGCCGGCGTCACGGGCTTTCAGACCGAACGCGTCGACGGCATTCGCATCGACGTGGCCGACACCGTCCTGCGCAACATCACGCTCCAGATCGGGCAGATCGAGCAGCAGGTCACGGTCTCGGCCGAGACCACGCCGACGCTCACGCAGACCGCCTCGGTCGAGAGCACCATTGTGCGCGAGCAGATCGACAGCCTCCCGCTCAACGGCCGCGACTTCAATCAACTCGTGCTGCTCGCCGCGGGCGCCGTCGACACCAACAACGGCGGAAACCACGACTTCGGCGGTGTGGCCGTCAACGGCAACCGCTCGTTTTCGAACGACTACCTGCTGGACGGCACGCCGAACAACGACGTGTACCAGGGCAAGTCCGCCGCGCCGGTGTCGGTGGACCTGATCCGCGACTTCAAGGTCACTTCCGGCGTCGCTCCGGCCGAATACGGACAGGCCGGCACGCAGATCAGCGTGGTCACGCGCGGCGGCACGAACCAGGTTCACGGCAGCGTTTTCGAATATTACCGCGGTAATGCGCTGGAGGCGCGCAACCCGTTCAACACCGGCGCGCAGCAGCCGTTCCGGCGCAACCAGTTCGGCGGGTCCGTGGGCGGCCCGGTGCGCCTGCCCCGCTACAACGGCGTCAACCGCACGTTTTTCTATTTCAATTATGAAGGCAACCGCCAGAGCCAGAACGTCACCCGCGTGGCCACCGTGCCGCCCGACGATTTCTGGAAGGGGGACTTTTCCTCGTTGCTCGCCCGCGGCATCCAGTTGCGCGACCCGCTGGCAGCCGGCCGTCCGGTGATTCCGAATAACCGCCTGGATCAGTACGCCGGCGGCGCTTTCATTTCCAAAACCGCGCAGGCGCTGAAGCCCTTCTGGGGCAGCCCCACCAGCTCGGGCCTGGCCAACAACCTGGTGCGGTACTCGCAGGAGGTCTCCAACGCCAATCAGTTCACGCTGCGCGGCGACCAGGTGCTGCCGCACAACCAGATGCTGGCGCTGCGCTACACGCATTCCGCGGTGGGCGGGTTCACGCCCAGCATCCTGGCCAACAATTCCGGCCTCAGCAATCCCGTGGATACCAACAACGTCGCCGCCACCTGGACCGCGACCATCAGCGCCCGCACCGTCAGCGAACTGCGCGTCGGGTACGCCAGCTTCCTATCCATCACTACCTACGACGACGGCGGCCTGCCCACGGTGGAATCGCTGAAGCTGAAGGGATTCGAGCCGGGCAACCCCGGCATTCCGCCGATGGTGCGCATCAACTTCACCGGCAACGATGCCTTCACTCAGCTTAACTACGGCTCCAGCGAAAGCTACGGCATGGCGGCTCTGACCAAGGACAGTAAGATCTACAATTTTTCCGAAGCCATCAGTCACTCGCGCGGCCGGCATAACATCAAGGCCGGCTTCGAAGTCCGCCGCCTGCCCATGAATTCGCTGCAACAGACCAACGCGCGCGGCCAACTCACTTTCCGCTCCGCCACCAGCGGCGCATCCACCGGTTACACCTTCGCCGATTTCCTGATGGGTCTGCCGGCCAGCACTCAAGAGGTTCCGGTGAAACAGAACGTGCTGTTCAACCAGACCGAAACCGCAGCCTACTTCCAGGACGACTGGCGCCTGACCTCGCGCCTCACTCTAACTCTGGGGCTGCGGCACGAACTGTTTCTCAATCCCTACGAGCGGAGCAACCGCCTGGCCATGTTCGACTACATCAACGGAGCGATGGTGGTCGCCTCCGACGACGGCAAGCTTCCCACGGACCAGTTTCTGCCCAGCGTCGTCGCCAAGCTCACCGATGCGCAGGGCAACTGGAAATTCCCTCTGATGAGCGACAAGCAGGCCGGCTTCAACCCGCGCCGCCTGGTCGACACGCAGTGGCGCCACCTGGGCCCGCGCTTCGGGTTCGTCAATCAACTGGACCGCCGGGGCCGGATGGTGATCAAGGGCGGCTATGGCATTTTCTACACGCGCTACCCGATCCAGTATCTGCTCCAGACGGTGGCTGTAAATCCGCCGTTCGCGGGCCTGTTCACTTACAGTAACTCGATTACCGACGGCCAGCCGCTGTTGACCATCGACGCGCCCTATCCCGGCGCCGGCGGAAGCGCCAGCGTATCGCCGAACGGCTTGCAGAAGGATTTCAGCCTTCCGAGTAACCAGCAGTGGAATCTCACCGTGGAGCGCCTTATTGGATGGGACACCGCCGTCAGTCTGGGCTATGTCGGCAACAAGGGCACGCACTTGTTCCGTTCGGTCAATGCCAACGCCGCTTATCTCGACCAGAACGGCGTGATCCAGCGCCGGTTCGCGAGCACTTACGGCACCACCACCATCAACGTCCGGCTCACCAACGGCAACTCGATCTACAACGCCATGGTGCTGGAAGTGCGCCGCCGGGCCCGCAAGGGCGTGCTGTTCCAGGGCAATTGGACCTGGGCCAAGGGATTGGACGACGTGGGCAACAACGTCAACGCGGCGATGCTGGACGTGCAGAATCTCGGCCGCGACCGCGCCGACAGCGACTACGTGCGGCGTCACGTCGTCAAGTTCAACACTACCTACAACCTGCCGCTGGGCCGCAACCGCTTCCTGGGCGGCTGGCAGCTCAGTGGAATCTGGCAATACACCACCGGCATGCCCTTCACCCCGAGCTTCAGCTCCACCGGCGGTCTCAGCAACAGCCGTCCGGATGTAGTCTACGGCGTCCAGGGCAACCTGCCGCGCGGCCAGCGCACCGCCTCGCGCTGGTTCAATCCGGCGGCGTTTCGCGCGGTGCCCGCGACCGATCCGGTCACCGGCCAGCCGCGCTACGGCAACTCCGGGCGCAATATTCTGAGAGGCCCGGGGCTGAACGTGGTGGACGTGAATCTCTCCAAGAGCATTCGCGTATGGAAGGAAGGCCGTCGAATCACCTTCCGGCTGGAGGCGTTTAACGCCTTCAACCACCCCAACTTCGATTTCCCGGATTCCAATATCTCGAATACCAACACGGTGGGCAGCATCAACCGCGTCAACCGGCCCATGCGCCAGGCGCAGTTTGCGGTGCGCTTCGATTTCTGACGGCAGCACACTGCGGCTTCGCCGCAAATGACGAACTGGAGCTAACGGCCCGTGGGCCGAGGTTACGGTTGCCGGCGGCGGAGGTTGCCGCATTCCTCCAGGCAGTAACCGGGCGCGACTGTAACGCCAAGGACGCGATCGGCGTCTTCGCTCAGGCGCCGAACCACCTGGAGCCCGCGGCGAGGTGCTGCTTGCAGACCGCTTCGTTCAACTCGATGCCGAAGCCGGGCTTCTCCGACAACGTCAAGTAGCCGCCTTCGTAAAACTTCCCGCCGTTGTTGACAACCACGTCTTTCCACCAGGGGATCTCGAGGCTGTCGCTTTCCAGAGCCACAAACGACCGGATCGACATGCACGCATGGGCGATCGCATAGGTTCCCACCGGCGTGCACATGTTATGGCAGGCGCACGCGATGTAGTAGAGATCGGCCATATCGGCGATGCGTTTGGTTTCCAGCAGGCCTCCGCATCTGTGCGGGTCCGGCTGGATGATGTCGCAGGCCTGCTTCTCGATGAACGGCCGGAACTGATGCCGCGAATCGAGGTTCTCGCCGGTGGCGATCGGCGTCTTGGTCGCGGCGGTAAGGCGGGCCAGCGCCTCCGCGTTCTCGGGCGGGATCGGATCCTCCAGGAACCAGATGTTCAGCGGCTCCAGCGCCTGCGCGAACCGCAGCGCATCCCGCAGGTTGTACTCCCAGTGGCAATCGATCGCCAGATCGTAGCCCGGGCCGAGCGCCTTGACGATGGCCTCGACGATGCGCACCCACTGGGACTGCTCCAGGGCGCTGATGCTCCGGTTCCAGGCTTCCCGGCGGTACTTGTAAGGCCTGCCCATCAAGCCCGCGCCCCGGCTCTCCCAGTTGATATCGAACTTCATCGCCGTGAAGCCGTATTCCTTCGATCTCAGGGCCTCCTCGACCCACGGCGCCGGATCGGCCGTGCGGGGCGCGCCGGTATCGTGGTACACCCGGATCTTCGGGCGGAACTTACCGCCCAGAAGCACGTAGGCCGGCACGTTCAGGACCTTTCCGGCCAGGTCCCAGAGCGCCGTCTCGATCCCCGAGATGGCGCTGGCCCGCGCTCCCATATGCCCCGAAGACCCTTCCAGCATACGGCTGAGGAGATAATCCACCTGGAGCGGGTCCTCGCCCACAACGAATCGCTTCAAGACCGCAATGTTGTCGAGGACCCCCGCGCCGACGTATGCCTCGCCGAGACCGAACAGCCCCTGGTCGGTCGTGATCTTGACCAGGTGAGCCGCGTTATTGGTCTGGATGGTCGCGGTTTGGACATCCCGGATCTTGACCTTGCCGAGCATCGATTCGGCGGCCGGCATGGCCTTGAGAACATGAGAATGCTCGAGCGCCCAGCCCGCGGCGCCAAGCCCGGCCGCGCGGGTGAGAAACTCCCGCCGTGGAATGTGTTGCATTGAGGCCCTTCCTCTCGTTATGTCGAATTCCGCCGGGCGGATCCGCTTTGGCTCCGCGGCCGGCCTAAAACATCATCTTCAGTCCGAACTGAATAACGCGTGGGGCGCCAGCGGAAGAAACCACACCCAAGCCTCCGGCGCCGAAGGAGCGGCCGGGCATTCCCCATTCCGGATGATTGAACGCATTGAAGAACTCGCTCCGGAATTGCAGCCTGAGGCGCTCCCCGTAGAGCGAAGTGTTCTTCATGAGCACCAGATCCCACGAGTTGGTGCCCGGACCGGTTACCACGCCTCGCCCGGCGCTGCCGAAAAGGCCCGCCGCGGGAGCCGCGAAGCAACTGGTTGCGTAGAACCTATCCAAAGTCCTTTCTCCTTTGGGCAGGTTCGGATTACACGTCAGATTCGGCCTGACTGAGTTCTCCAATCCGATGCCCAGCGGATCCCCGGAACGCAGGATCGTCAACGGGTAACCCGACTGGAAACTCGCGATGCCGTTCACCGACCATCCGCCGATCACGTGGTTCGCCCCGGCCCCCAACCCGCCGCCAAAGCGCTTGCCTTTGCCAAAGGGCAGCTCATAGAGGAATGAGGTAACAAGGCGAAACTGATGGTTGAAAGGCGCCAGTCCCCGCTCACCCCTTGCGTTGAAGATATCCTGAATGCGATTCCCGGTATCGTTGCTGCCGCCGGCGAATCCTTGAGCGTCACTCATGGCTTTCGAGAAGGTGAACCCCGCCAGGAAAGTCAGCCCGCCGGAATAGCGTTTTTCGAACCGGCTGGTGAGTGAATGGTAATTGGAATTGGCGCGGCTGGAGGTGACGCACCAATCGGCAAGCGTGACCATTTGATTATCGAAGACCACGAACGGAAATAGCATTCGCAGCGTGGGATGGACGGTCGCGGGGATAGCGTTGGGAAGCCTGGGCTCCATGGTATAGCACTCCCTGCGATTGAGCTTGGTTCCCTTATTGCCCGCATAGGCGACCTCGGCTACCAGACTGTTGCCAAACTGCTGCTGGACGCCAAAGTTCCAATGCTGCACGTAAGAATTCCTGAAATCGGTCGAATACGAATTCGGCCCGGGCGTGGTTTCGGTGAGGAGCGGAGTGTCCTTGTCAAAACCTATGCCTGCCATCACAGGCGGAACGCCGAACTGGAAGGGCGCCAGTTTGATCTGGTCCTCCAGGGTCCACGGCATGTTCTCCACCCCGTCCTGGAAGATATTCATCCCCACCGTATCGAAGAATATACCGTAGCCCGACCGAACCGTCGTCCGCGACGTGAGCCGATAGGCCAGGCCGATGCGCGGGCCAAAATCGGTCCGGTCAACGTCGACGATGGATCGCGGCACTTCGCGGCCCCCGATCACAACCCGGGGAAGCCGGTCGGCGTACAGGTCGTTCAGCGTCAGCCCCAATTTAGTCGCGTCCAGGAGCGGGTTAATGGCGGCGCACTTTGCCGGGTCCTTGCAGAGGTAGATGCCGTGGTTCTTTTCAGCCCAACTCCCCGGCCACTGCGTCGCCAGCACCGATGAGACGTGATTGCGTGTTTCCTTGGGGGGAATGTAGAGTTGATAGCGCACTCCATAGTTAATCGTCAGTTTCGGGGTGACCTTGAAGTCGTCCTGGAAATATGCGGAGTATTCGGTCGCGCGGAGGAGGCTCGAGTGATCGCCCGGGTTGCGTATCTTCCGCTCGGGCAACCCGAGCAGGAAGGTTGCAAAAATGTTGCCAGTGCCGGAGAACCCTTCCAGGGCGGTCCACTCACGGTTCCCGAAGATGAACTCGCCACGCTCTCGCGCTGGGTTGTTTCGTACGTCCAGGTGGACCCGGCGAACCTCAAATCCCATCTTGAAGAAGTGACGCCCCTTGCCGAACGAAAGCTGGTCGATGAGCTGGAACGTCTTGTTGTTTCGCACGTTCGCCCCGCCATCGTCGATGGTAGTAAATCCGCTCACACTCACAATTGGGGCGCCGGCAGGCGCCAGTGGCAACCCTTTAATCCCCAACTCCTTGACCAGATGAGTCCCTGCCAGAAACCTGGTTGAGGCGGCTTCAGAGTACGCCCGCTGAAACCCGAATCGCACTTCATTCACAATTGTCGGAGTGAGAATCTTCGTATAGCTGGAGGCGAGCAACTGTTGCCGCCCGGAGCCCTGCCTTTCCTGACCCGGGAACGATCCCGGACTGGTGTTGGCCGAATCCATGAGGCCATAGCGCGCGAAAACGGTGTCACTCGAGGAGAGGCGGTGATCCACGCGCGCGGAGTACTGGTTGTTTCTGTCTCTCTGGCTCCGCCCGTCGGCGTAGTTCTGACGGGGGTCGCCCGTTCCCGCGTCCTTGGAGCCCGGAATGTTCGGGTCGGGCCACAGCCCTTTTTGCATAATGGCGAGCGCTATCGGATCGATGCGGGCACGGGGAATCTGGTTGCCGGCAAACGGGTCGCGGACGGCCACGGTCCCTCCCGTCGGGCGAGCTACGGTCCGGGTTGTGGTTGGATCGAAAACCTGATTCGCAAAAACCGCCCGGCCCAGCGCATCGGTTCCGAGTTGCCTGCCCAGGTTGGACGAGAAATTGCCGGCCCTCAATGCCGCGTCGGGCACCGATCGCAGGCCCGTCGTGCCCTGTACGCGCCGGAAGCCTTCATAATCCGCGAAAAACAAGGTTTTGTTCCTGATGATGGGGCCTCCCGCCGAGGCGCCGAATTGGTTCTGAATGTAGGCGGGAGCGATGAATTCGCCTTTCGAATTCCTGAAGTTCGGATCTCGTTGAAACAGGTTCCGCGCCTGAGTCGCATCGTTTCGAAGGAACTCATAGAGGGATCCATGAAGCTCGTTCGTTCCCGACTTGGTGACGACGCTGATCTGCCCTCCGGCGCCCTTGCCGAATTCGGCCGAGTAGTTGCTGGTTTCGATCTTGAACTCCTGAATGGATTCGACATTGGGACGGTACACAATGTTGTTGTCCCAACTATCGGAGTTGGATACGCCGTCCATCTGGAACGCATTCTGTTCGGAGCGCGTTCCGCCAATACTGACTCCGCCGCCTTGCCCGGCGCCCGGCTGGCCGGTGTTCACTCCCGGCACCAAAAGGGCCAGTTGCGCGAAGTTCCGGCCGTTCAAGGGGAGATCCAAGACCTGTTGCCTGTCGATGACGGCGCCAATGGAGGAATTTTCCGTCTGCATCAGTTGAGCGATCCCCCGCACCTCGATCTGCTCGGCGAGGGCGCCGATACTAAGCTGAAGGTCGAGTCGCGCAACCTGGCTGACTTCAACCCGAAATCCCTTCAGGCTGTATTTCTGGAAACCCTGCGCCACGGCCTCAATGTCGTAGGTTGCGGGGCGGAGGCCCGGCAGATTGTAGTTGCCGGCTACATTCGTGGTCGTGGTCCGGCTGAATCCAGTGGCGGGATCTTGCAGGGTGATCGTAACGCCAAGTATGGATGCGCCGGTCGGATCGGTAACCACCCCAGTGATGGTGGCCATACCCGACTGCCCATAGAGCGCGCCGGGAACTGCCAGCGCGACTAACGCCCAAAACACAACCGCCCGGTTCAATCGTCTCATCTTGTTTCTCCCCCAGTTCAAAGTGTGAGATGTACCTTCAGCCCGCTTCGGTCTTGAAGTATATATATGGGTATCACCGTTCGTGCGCAATGTCAAGGGCCTTCTCCGGCCGACCCTGGAATTCGGAAACTGCGGGAGCGTCGGAACCTCGACAAATCAATGGGTCGCGTCGGGGCCGCCGGTGGCTGGCCTGAGCCCGCCCAGAGCACTCAAGGGGCCGGGCGAGCTCAGGCTACTGTCGGAGTTGCCGCATGCAGCGGCTAAAAGTCCCGAACCGAACCGTCGGGCGCGTTCAGGCGCGGCTGGAGTCCGGGTTTCCGGAACGGCCTGGAACGGGCCAGTTTCTCGTCAAACGTGATGCCGAGCCCTGGGCCCTCCAGCGGCAGGGCGAAGCCGGCTTCCAACTTCGGATAGGGCGATACCACGTCCGGCCTGCTGCCCGTTGAGTTCACAAACGGCGCTTCCATCAATGCGACATTCGGGATCGCCAGCGCGGCATGCAGCGTCGCCGCCGTGCCCAGCGGACCGGCGTTGTTGTGGGGGATCAGGCTCATGTAGAACGCTTCCCCTAATGCGGCGATCTTCTTCATCTCGCTGATGCCGCCGCAGTGGCAGACGTCCGGACGAAGGTAGTTCACGTAGCCGTTCACGATGGTCTCGCGAAAGTCCCACTTGCTGTGGTAGCGCTCGCCGATGGCCAGCGGCAGGCGCGTTTGCGCCCGAACCTGCGCCAGCGCCCCCGGGTTCTCGTGGCGAATCGGGTCTTCGATCAGGAACGGCCGGTACGGCTCGGCCCGCCGGGCCAGCTCGATGGCCCATTCCGGGTCGTAACGCCCGTGGCATTCCAGGATCAGGTCGACGTCGTCGCCGACCGCCTTGCGGATCGCCGCCAGGTACTCGATCTGCTGCTGAACCGCCAGCTTGTGGTCGTGCAGGTCGATGGCGTCATAGCTGTGGAAGGCGCGAAAGCGAATGGCGGTGATGCCCTTGGCGGCGCGCTGCTGCGCCTGCCGGGCGGCCTCTTCGGCGGTCTTCCCATCGACATGCCCGTACACACGAACCTTGGTTCGGGCCAGCCCCCCAAGCAACTGGTAGACCGGCGCGCCGTAAGCTTTGCCCTTGATGTCCCAGAGCGCCATGTCGATGGCGCTGATGGCCGCCCCGGTGGCCGGACCGCCACGGTAAAACCGGCGGCGGAACGAGGCCTGCCACAGGTACTCGATCCTCTCCGGGTCTTCCCCGATCAGGTAAGGGATCAGGTCCTTCAGCATCCCCTCCGACGAGTACGGGATGAAGTTGTTGGTCGCCTCGCCGTAGCCCACAATGCCCGCGTCGGTCTCGATTTTGAGGAACACGTCTCTGCCGGTCAGAATCGGCTCGACGCTGGTGATCTTCATGCGCGGGATCTTTTGCCCCTGGGCGGGCGTCGCGGCAACGCCCAACATTCCGGCGCCGGCGATTCCCCGGAAGAAGCTCCTGCGATCTGTCTCTGCCTGGTTGCCCATCTTTATTCTCCTCTACCGTCCGGCGGTTGCCACCACCTGAAACTCGTCCATGAGGCCGTAACCCTCCAGATCATACGCCGCGCCGGCCGGCGGCTGAGCGGGCGCGGAACGGAAACTCTGGGGCGACACCAACCCCTTGCTAATCTTGCCGTGGTGCGGCCCCAGCAGGTTCTTGAGCGAGCCATAGACCACCACGTCGATCCGGTTGGATCCGTCGGCTACCAGGCCGGTGATGTCGAGTTCATAGGGTTGCCATCCAATAACGCCCGCCGGCTTGCCGTTGACGCGCACTTCCGCCAGAGTGCCGTGCCACGCTCCCAGGCGCACTTTGAATCGCCCAGGACCGCGCTTCAACTGATAGGTCCTGGAGTAAGACACGGCGTCCGGGTACATCGGCAGTCCCTGCTCTTTCCATGCGCCCGTCTTGAGAGCCGGCGCCGCGGTGATGCGCCAGCCGGCCGGCTGCGAGACCAGGCCGAACTCGCCCAGGATGTAGACCGGCTCGAGTTCCGCGTGGATCGACATGGGCCGCGCGGTGAGCGTCAGCGCGTTCGGGCCCTCGACCACGTGCGCGGCGATGTCGAAGACGGCGAAGGCGCGGTCCAGCCACCATTCCCCTTTGCGCGGCTCGATCGTCCGGCCGTTGATGGCAACCTTCCACAACTGGGGCCGCTCGACCACCGCGCGTAGCGTGGACTTGTCCGCCAGCCCGGCGACCTCGAAGTGGAACGTCGCTTCGAAGCCCGAATCCGGCGCGAACTTGTCCTGGTCCAGGATCGAGGTTTTGTACTGCACCGCCGTGTTCCACGGATTGGTCCCCAGGCCGTGGTGCTTGAAGATCTTCTCCTGCGCAACGTAGTAGTACAGCCCGCGCTCGATTTCGGCGCCGAGTTTGAGGTCGCAGTAATCCAGCGCCAGCGTGTTCGGCGTCACACGCTTCACCGAGATCTCGCTGGCGGCGGCCACGGCGCGCCCGGCGGCCTGAACGGCGGGTTTGGGGGCCGGTTGGCCGGTATTGGACACGAGCAAAAGCAGGCTGCCCGCCGGCGGCAGCTCGAAATCGGACTCGACCATCGAGCCGCTGATCCGGGCCGGGTACGGCTCGATGTTCCCGGTGAACGGATCCAGTCTTGTGACGGACCGACCGACGGCTTTAAGCGAGCCGGCCGCCCGCTCTTCGAGGCTCGAATTCACCAGGAACACGAGTTGGCCGCCGTCGAGCGTCCGGCGCTGGTGGAACAGCTTTCCCATGGCCGTCGAAGCGCGCGCGATCTCGAAATCCGGGGACCCAAGGACCTTCGATTCCGCCTTCAACCACGATAATTGGTACTGCGCGGCAAGCTCCCGGCCCCAATCGCATTCGGCCCCGGTCCCATAGCGCGGCGGATCGACAAAAGAGAGCACTTTCCCGCCACCCTTCAGAAAGGCGGCGAGCAGCTTCACCGTCGCCGCGTCGAGATTTTCGGTCCCCGGAGGCAGCACCACGACGCCGGGCGGCCTCTGGCCGACGACGGCCCCCGGAGGCTGCACCACGACGCCGTACGACCTCTGGCCGACGACCAGGTTTGCGCCCGAGACCCTGGCGCGGTCGCGCAGGATGTTCTCCGAGCCGAGATCGTATTCCACCTGCTCCGATTCCAGCCGATTGAGAAACTCCTGAAACGCGCGGCC
>JAUYBU010000397.1 GCA_030693045.1 Bryobacterales bacterium
CCAAAGCGCAGCGGGAGCACTTCGTTGGTGAACAGCCCCGCATAGATGGCCTGCGTGGTCTTCAGCACCGAGATTCGCCCCAGCGGACGCAGCAGCAATTCCCAGCGCCATCCCTGGCTCAGGTAGCTCAGGATGTCGAAGGCCACGGCCAGCCAGATCCAGCCCCATTGAATGGTCTTCCAATCGCGCGCAAGTTCGGCCGGCTGGATGTCGTGCAGAACCCAGACCAGGCACACCGCGCCCACCAGATAGCCCAGCCAGCCCTGCCAGCGCCTGGTCGGGGAAGCCGCCGTCACTTCGACCGCGTCTCCAACCATTTCAAGCCCTCGCTCAGCGCCCGGAAAAGATTGTCGCGGCCGCCGTCATAGTGGTGGTTACGCGCCTGGACCAGCACGAAGCGTTTCGGTTCGCCCCCGGCCGCGAACAGCTTCCGGGCCGCCTCCACGGGCGTGTATTCGTCGCCGGAAGAGTGGATCATCAACAACGGAGCCGCCACCTTCGCCATGTAATCCAGCGAACGGAACGCCGGCTCGTTCGGAAATTTCTTCGTGATCCAGGTAATGTTGTCGGCGGTGCGCCAGCCGAGGATCGTACGCTCGGGCAGCCCAAGTGTAATCAGGCCCGTGAAGAGCTGACCGCTCTCCTTTTCCGCGACGCCCAGCAGTCCGAGTCCCGCGCCCTCCGACCAGCCGACCAGGTGCACCGGTTCCTTTGCGCCCTGGCGCACCCAGGCCGCGAACTCGCGCATGTCCGCCGCGACCTCGGCCTCCTTGAGTGTGACACTGCCGCTGGTGAAGCTCTCCAGGTATCGTTTGGTGTCGACGCCGTAGACATCGTAGCCCCAGCTTGCCATCGCCCGGCCGATGTCGATGGCGAAGCCGCGCCAGCCGCCGTCGCCCGGAAAGAACAGCACCTTGCCGGCCGGCCGTTTCGCGGCAATCGCGGACGGAATCGAGTAGACATCCTGACGCTGGCCACGCAGCGAAAAAGCGTTTCGGCCGGCCGCCGGCGGTTGAGCCAGAAGCGCCGGCAGGGTGAGGCACGCAAGCAGCCACCGCATTTCCGTTAATCCTCCGACCGCATGAATTGGTTCTTCCGCTTGCTGACGCGCGCGGCTCGGAATCGTTTCCGCGTCGCGACCGGCTGCCCTCTGGGCGTGGAGCGGACGTAGCGGCTCAGGCACTAATCCTCGAACTCGGAGACCTTGCTGAGCGCCAGCGCCAGTATCGGCAGCTCGAGCACGTTGCGGTAGATCGTGTAGCGGGGCTCCCAGCGCGTGGCGAACTTGGCCTTGTAGTGGCGCAGTCCGCGAAAGCTGAACAGGAAGTTCATGCGCTGGAAAAAGTAATGGACGGCACGTTCCTCGGGCGTCGGCTCTTCGCGCTCGTGGAAGCCCGACATGGGCGCCATTCCCATGTTGAAGCGTTCCATCCCGCGCTCCTTCTGTTCGAGCATGAGCTTGACGAACAGGTAGTCCATCACGCCGTTGGGAGCTTCGATGCGGCGTCGCATCAGGTCGCAGGTGGTCTCGCCGCGGCGATAGGCAGGGATGATATTCACGAACGCCAGCATCCGGCCTTCGCCGTCGTAGGCCGCCAGCACGGTGGTCGAGCGCACATAATGCGGGTCGAACATGCCGAGCGTGAAGCGCCGCTCCCGCCGTCCCGGAATCTGAAGCCATTCGTCCGACACTTCCTTCACCTGCCGGATCACTTCTTCCGGGATCGGAGGTTCGTGGCGCACGGCGCGGATACCCAGCTTCTCGACTTGCTTGTTCCGGCTGCGGAACTCGCGCCCGGTCTTGCCCTCCAGGCTGAATTGGGCCAGGTCGACGATCGCCTCGTCGCCGACCTTCAGTTTTTTCAGTCCCATGTGCAGGTACAGGGGAAGATGATCGGGACCCACCTGGTGGAACCCGAAGCTCCAGTCGTTGTTCCGGCACATCCCGGCAAAGCCTCGGAGCGTCTCCTCGATGGACTCCTCGCGCCCGACCGGATCGCCCAGCGCCACCGCGAAATTCCCGCCCACGCGATAGGCGAGAAAGCAGTCCTGCCGCGGCGAGAAGAAATAGGATTTGTCGGGCCAGAGCTTGAAGAAATCCTGGCTGTCCCGGCCGTGTTCCCGGGCCAGCCGCGTCGCCAGCGCGACTTCGCGCGGATGCGTGCGGAAAACATAAAGAACCGGACGGAAGAGCGCGAAACCTGAGTATCCGATGGCCGCGACGGTGATCAGATACAGCGAATCGACAAACCACTGCGCATAGCGCGTAAGCGGCGTCACCTGCGGGTCGCCCATCAGGCTCAGGAACAACAGCGTGTGGTGGATGGCGTCGCCAATCCTGAAATTGACGCCGAATTCCTTCGGATCCAGCAGCCAGAACCCGAGCACGCCGTAGCCCACCGCCGCCAGAAACGCCACCCCCAGGCGCACGAAGGCCCATCCAATTTCCGGACCGCCGCTCAAGACCGTGAACGAGCGCCGGGCGGCGATCAGCACCGCCAGCAAGACCGCCGAAAACGCCGCTTCCTCGTAGTCGAGACCCTTGGTGAGATGGAAGACCAGCGAGAAACCGGCCAGCGCCAGCGCCAGTTTCCAGGCGCGCTGTTTCCGCTTGTAGATGTTGATCGACGAGATCACCAGCGCGAAGCCGATCAACAGCGTGAACGAACGGGACAAGCGCAGGAACTCGAGCGGGAAGACCTGGCGCAGAATCCGCGCGTGCTCCGGCAGCAGCGGGTCGTCCATCACCGAGTAAAGGTTGACCAGACCGCTGCCCAGCGTGACCGCGAACACCATCCAAACAGCGGCGGCGCGCAATGCGGCGGGCGGGATCTTCCGGCGGCGGGCGATCAAGCTGAAGCTGGGACCGAGGAACTCAGCCTTCGAGGCGGACATGATTGCGCGCCCTCCTTCAGCGTATGTGAGCGTCTTCCAGGTACGTGTAGCCGTTCAATCCGTCCTCATAGAAGCGCAACAGCCGCCCCGACTCCTCATATCCGATCTTGCCTTCGCGGACCGCGGTTTCCACGTCGCGCCGGAACTCGTCGAGCAGCGCGCGGCCATTGAACTGAACGTATTCCAGAACCTCTCTTACCGTATCGCCCTGGATCACCGTGTCCAGGATCGCCTCGCCGTTCTCGCCCAGGCTGACATGCACGGCATTGGTGTCGCCGAACAGGTTGTGCAGATCGCCCAGAATCTCCTGGTAGGCGCCCACCAGAAACGCGCCCAGGTAGTACGGCTCGCCGTTGAACGGGTGCAGCGGCAGGGTCTTCTTCACGTCCCGGCGGTCGATGAACTGGTCCACCTTGCCGTCGGAGTCGCACGAGATGTCGCCCAGGACGGCGTGCCGCGCCGGCGGTTCCTCCAGGCGGTGAATCGGCAGAATGGGAAACAACTGCTTCACCGCCCAACTGTCGGGCATGCTCTGGAACAGGGAGAAGTTGCAGAAGTAGGTGTCCGACAGCATGCCTTCCAGGCCCTCGAGTTCCTCCGGGAAGTACTCGAGGTCTTTTGCCATCCGCTGAATCCGCCGGCAGATGGCCCAGTAGAGGTTCTCCGCCATGCTGCGTTGCTTGAGCGGCAGGTAGCCCAGGCTGAATAGGTTCAGCGCCGAATCCAGCGCCTGCTGCGAGTCGTGGAAGCTTTCCAGCAGATTCTTCGCCGACAGTCCCCGGAAGGTCTCCAGCAGATCGGCGAGCGGCTGCTCGGCGTCTTCGGGCAACTCCTGCGGAATGTCCTCTTCGCCGAAACCGCTGACCCCCAGGACGTTGAAAACCAGCGCGCTGTGGTAGGCCGCAATCGCGCGCCCGCTTTCGCTGACGATGGTCGGATGCGGCACTTCGGCTTCGTCGCAGACGTTCTGGATGTGGTAGACGACGTCGTTGGCGTACTCCTGCAAGGTGTAGTTGACGCTGGACTCGAAATCGGTCTGCGAGCCGTCGTAGTCGATGCCCAGGCCGCCGCCGACGTCCATCTGGTTGAGTCCCGCACCGGCGCGCTTGAGTTCGACGTAGATGCGCGCCGCCTCGATCACCGCAGCCTTGATCTGCCGGATGTTGGTGATCTGGCTGCCCAGGTGGAAGTGCAGCAGTTCGAGACAGTCCTCCATGCCGAGCGACTTCAGGTAGTCCAGCGCCCGCAGCGCTTCGGTGACCGTGAGGCCGAACTTGGAGCGATAGCCGGCCGACGACTTCCAGCGGCCCGAGCCGCGGCTGGCCAGCTTCACGCGCAGGCCGATGGACGGGCGAATGCCCGCGCGCCCGGCGTATTTCACCACCAGATCGAGTTCGGTGTACTTCTCCACCACCGGGATGATGCGCCGGCCGATCTTGCTGGCCAGCATCGCCATCTCGATGAATTCGTCGTCTTTGAACCCGTTGCAGATGATCGGCGTTTCGTTGTCGGCCACCGCCAGCACGGCCAGCAACTCGGGCTTGGACCCCGCCTCCAGTCCGAAACCGTAGGGACGCCCGAACTGGAACACCTCCTCGACCACCTGCCGCTGCTGGTTCACCTTGATCGGATACACGCAGCAGTAGCGGCCCTGATAGCCTTGCTCGGCGATGGCGCTCTGAAACGCCTGGTGGACCTCGCCCACGCGGTGCTTCAGGATTTCCGCGAAGCGGATGAGAATCGGCAGGTTGATGCCGCGCAGGATCAGCGTATCGACAAGCCCTTTCAGGTCGATCCGCCGGTTCGGGTCTTTGGTGGGGTGCACCATCAGGTGCCCGTTCTCGCCGACCGAGAAATAGCCTTTACCCCAACTGGCGACGTCGTACAACTCGGCGGCGTCGCCAACGGTCCAGCGCTCGGAGGGCTCGCGGACAGATGTGCCCTCAGTCAGTTTCAGGTTCAACGTGTCACCCTCAAAATTCAAGTGTCCTTCGAAACGCGCGAAGCGGCAAGCGGCATTTTGGCCGCTAGGCGGCGCCGAAGACTTCCGCGTGCACGCCGCGCAGGAACTTCAGACCCTCGGTGGCCAGTTCCTCGGGGGTGTCGGCCAGCTTGCGCCAGATGCAGCACAGCTTCGAGATCTTCTCCATGTCGGGATCGAAAGACTCGATCGTGACGCAGCCGTCGTAACCGGCATCCTTCAGCGCCGTAAAGAACTCGACCCAGGGGAAAAGCCCGTGGCCCGGGATGCCGCGCTGGTTCTCGCAGGCGTGGACGTAGCCCAGGTGCTGGCCGGATTCGACCACCGCCTGCCGGATATTGTCCTCCTCCCGGATCATGTGGAACGTGTCCAGGTGCACCCGCACGTTGGTCAGTCCGACATCCCAAATGAAGCGCACGGCGTCGGCGGCGATATTGATGAAGTGGGACTCGAAGCGATTCACCGGCTCGATGCCCAGGATCAGCTCCGGCGCGGCCTTGAGCGCATACCCGGCGATCTCCTGGTAACCCTCCACCGCCCACTTCCACTCCTCTTCGGTGCGCATGCGGCCGCTCAGGTATCCCCAGCCGCAGTAGATCATGCCGCCGAACACCCGGGCCCCGGCCTGGTTGCTCAGGTCGATCAGGTGCTTGGAGAAGTCGATGCCCCGCCGCCTTACCCCCGCATCCGGCGAGATGATGTTGTATTCGGCCGGCATGCCGTAACCGGTATTGATGACCAGTCCCAGATCCCGGGCCGCGGCCTTCACTTTCGCCGCCGGGAAATTCTCGGGATCGAAGGGAATGATCTCGACCGCGTCGAACCCCATGGCCTTGCACTTGTCGAGCAGCGGCAGGTCCTTTTCGACAAACGTCTCACGAAACAAGAGCGAATGAATTCCAAACAGCATCGGGCATCCTCCACCGGCATGTTACCAAAAAACCGGGGACGGAGTACTCGCGTCCATCCGGGTCCATCCGTGGCCCGGGGTTACTCCTTCGCCCCCGGGTCCAGGATCTTCAACCCCGGGAAGCAGGCCCGGTAGAAGTCCCGGTCCCGCGTCAGCAGCCGGTCGGCGTGCAGTCGTGCGTGAGCCCCAATCAGGAAACCCGCAGCCACTCGCTGTCTGCCTCCCCCCTTGGCCCGGTGCCTTCCCCACGCCCCGCTGGCCGCCTGCGCCGCCTCCACGTCGAGCGGGCTGAATCCAACCCCCAGCCGCTCCATCGGGCCTCGTGCCGCCGCCGGTGACGCGAAGAAGCTGGCCGTTTCCGCCCATACCACTTCGCAAGCCACCAGACGCCCTTCCCGCAGGCACGCGCGAAGCGCTCCGGCCGAGCGTTGTCCAAACTCGGGATCCGCCCCGAACACGTCCAGCAGGACATTCGTGTCCACCGCCGTGATCATTGCGGGTCGCTCCCGCCGCGAAGTTCCCTCATCGCGCTATCCGTGCCGCGGCCCAGCTCGAGGATTCCGTAAACGCTCGAAACAGTATCCTGAGCAGGCAGCTTCTCCGCGATCAGCCGCCCCTTCCGCTCCCGGAAATCCAGAATCTGCCCGGGCCCGAGACCGAGACGTTCCCGCAACGCCTTTGGGATCGTGACTTGACCTTTCTCCGAAACGATCGTCTTCATACTTCAATAGTATGAATTCCTACCATCTTCGTCAATACCAAGAGACCTGGGACAGCGGTTTCGGAAAGTCGAGAAGAGACACTGGCGGGCGCCGCTCAGCGCGCCGGCGCGCAGTGGGGTAAGGCCGCAGGGGTCGAAAATCGGAGACGACGGTGGCTGCGTCGCCGGCCGGGCGGAATTTGAGAGGTCGGAT
>JAUYBU010000416.1 GCA_030693045.1 Bryobacterales bacterium
CGACAGCGCCCAGATGTAGTAGGCGTTGTGCGGGCTCCAGTATTCCGTGGTCCGCCAGTCGAAGCCGTTCTCGATGTCGAGCACCGGTTCGTCCTTCACGTTGCCGGCGATGCCGTTCAAGATGCCGCCCGGGATGAGCCCGACGTAGCGCGAATGCGGGTAGGGGTGGCGCATCCCTTCGCCGGTCATGAGGCAGGCGGCGAACGGATTGGCGCCCATCACCCATTCCAGTTGGCGCCAGGCGAGATCGCGATATTCCGTTTTGCCGAACATCTTCGCCGCCGCGGCCAGGGCGAGCGCGTAACATTCCAGGTGCGAAGTGGTCCCCACCCACCAGAACTGCTTTCGCACCGGCAGGAAGTAGCGGTACGTCATCTGGCCTTCGAGCGGGCGGTAGTGTTCGCTGGTCGGCGAGCCGTAATAGACGCCGACCGGGATAATGCGGTAGGCCGAACGCGCGCTCATGGGCAGCACGTACTCGTCGAAATGCAGGCGCACGGCGTCGCGCCAGCGCGCGCTGTCCGGATGCTTCGGAAGCGCCTTGGCGAGTTCCATCAACGCCAGCGCGGGCAGCGCCGAATCCACGGCCTGGGAATAGGGCTCGGGACTGTTCTGCTTCGCGCGCCAGAATCCGCGGATCAATTTCTGCGCGCCCGCGAAATCGGCGACCTGAAGCGACACCAGTTGCGTGCCCATCTCGAGCGCCGCGCGCGCGACGGACTGATCCGGGGCGGCGCGGTTCAGTTCGACGGCCGCCAGCAGCCACCATGCCAGGTCCAGCGTCCCGCCGCCGCGCGTATTCGCGTTCCAGCAGCGCTGAGCGGCATCGAGACAGCGCTTCGAATACGCGTTGTCGCGCCCGCGCCAGGCCTGGGCGGCCATCGCCTCCAGGGCCACGAACATGGCCTGGATGCGGCCGCTCTTGGAGGGGTTCAGGTATCGGTCGTCGGAGGTGCCGGCGAGGTTGTCGGTCCAGTGATTGTCGCTGTTGTCGCCGTTGAGGCCTCCGCCGACATCGGCGAAGACTCGCCCGTCGGCATCCTGCATTTTGAGAAAGTAGCGATTGCCCCACTGCGTCTCTTCGAGCAGCGGCGCAATGCCCGAGCCCGCCAGATCCCACTTCTCGCCCAAGTTGCGCGCCAGCGCGAGCAGCGCGATGCCGTTCATCATGGTCGCGCTCATCCACTTGCGCAAGTCGCCGGCGTCGTGCCAGCCGCCCGTGGTGTCGACGCGTTCACCGTTGTCGCGCCGCCGCGCGTCGTCCAAATGGCACACCGGGTGAACGCCGGGCACTTCGACGCCGCAACGCTGATAGCGGTAGTAGCCGACCGCTTTCGGCAGGGTTCGGCGCCACAGGTCGGGCCGGATGAAGAACGGGACCGAGCGTTCGGCGCCGGTCGTGACCTGGTACATCGCTTCACGGTCGATGTCGCTGAAGTCGCCGGCCAGACAATCGCCGAAGTCGCTCGAGACCCGCTTCAGCGGGCGGCGCATTTGAAACGGTTTGGGCGGCCCGCCGATGTCGCGAAGCAGAAACTCAGCGGGCGTTTCACCGCCCGTCAAACGGTAGATGAGGGTCTTGCGCCCCTTGGGAAGAAAGCCCAGGTGGTTCATCGCAATGGCGGGCGTGGGGGGTGCGGTCAGGCTTTCGACGCGTTCCTCGCGCGGCGGCCCCTGTTGGGCGCGCAAGGCGGCGGGAGCGATGGCCAGCGAAGAGAAAAACGATCTGCGATTCATAATGCTTGATACACTATAGTCTGTCTGCCGCCATTCCGGTCATGCGTTCCCTGTCGCCGATTATTCTGCTGGTCGTGCTTGCCGGTTGCAGTTCCGAACCACAGCGCGCGCCGGCCATTGGGGAGGCCTTCGCCGGACCGGCCACGCTGGTGCTGCGCCAGGATCTGCACCCGCGTTCGCCGGCCGCCGCGACGGTGAAGCACGGCGAGCGGCTCGAGGTTCTGCAACGCCGTCGGCGCTTCTTCAAGGTCCGCACCGCGCAGAACGTCGAAGGCTGGACCGACGCGCGCCAACTGCTGGCCACTTCCGAAATGGCCAGGCTGCGGCGAGCCGCCGAGAGAGCCGCGCAGCTCCCTTCGCAGGGACGCGCCACCGTCTATGACGCCCTGAACATGCATACCGAGCCGAACCGGCAATCGCCGAGCTTCGAGCAAATCCCCGCACACGGCTCGGTCGACGTCGTCGCTCAAAGGCTGGCGCCGCGGGCGCCCTACAACTCGCCTATCCTCGACCTGGGCGCGCCGGAACCGCCGCGGCCTCGCAAGAAGGCGCAGAAGAAACCGGACGACCGGCTTCCGCCGCTGCCAATGCCCGCGCCGCCGGGGCCGCCGCCGAACTGGGTGGAACTGTCGAAATCGCCCGCGGGCGCGCGGCAGACCGTGCCGCCGGGCGTTCCGGCCGAAGACTGGAGCCTGGTCCGCACCAAGGACGGTAAGGCCGGATGGGTGCTGACCCGGGCGCTCACCATGGCGATTCCGGACGAAGTCGCGCAGTACGCCGAAGGACATCGCATCACTTCGTATTTCTCCCTGGGCGAGGTCCGCGACGGCGAACTCGCCAAGAACACCTGGCTGTGGACCACGCTGTCCAAGACGCAGCAGCCGTATCAGTTCGACAGTTTCCGCGTTTTCATCTGGAGCCTGCGCCGGCATCGTTATGAGACCGCGCACATCGAACGCAACTTGGAAGGCTACTCTCCCGTCCTGGTGCAACCGGCGGTTCCGGGTTTCTCCCTAATTCTGAGAGGGAAGGACGGGAGCCTGGCGAAGCGGACCTACGCCTTCGCCGGCCAGCGTGTCCGGCTGGTCGGCAAGGAGCCCTGGACGCTGCCATCCGGCGACGACGACAACCGAGTGGAGCAGGTAACCGCCCCGCCTACCGCCCCAAGGCCGGGCTGGCTCCCCTGGCTAAAGAAATGGGGACAGTAACAAATAACCCCTTTTTCAGCCGGCCGCGCTTTTGCCCTCCACTCGCGCCGGACGCCCGGGCCTGCGCACCTCCAAGTCCCTCCCCAACCGCTTTTCCAATTCGCTTACGAACGCCCGGTCACCGAGCGGCAGACCGGTTTCGGTCGCCCGCCGGAGGCGATCCCGAAAGGCTTCTTCCGCAACGCCTGCTCCCAGCACCTGGGCCCAGCGCTCCGGCGAATAGCCCGAGTGCCACTCCGTCAGTGCCAGCCACTGCCGCGGGTCCTGGCCGCGCAGGTGCGTCCGCGCGCTCGACCACGTGTAGTCGGCTGCGCTGCTGACGATTCCCGCCCGCACCGGATTGGTCTCGACATAGGCCAGCGCCGCCCAGCGGTGGCTCGGGCCCAGGGGACAGGAGTAGAAACGCGCCTGCCAGAAGTGCCCGCAGCCTCTGCGCAGCAGGTTGGCATAGCGCGCGTAGTCGCTGTGCGCGCGTCCCAGCGCCTTGGCCAGGCTGTCTTCCTCGGTTGGGACCGCGATCAGATGCACGTGGTTGGACATCAGGCAGTACCCCCAGATCTCGAGGCCGTACCGCTGGGTGTATTTCCGGAGTGTTTCCAGGTAGGCCTCCCGATCCCGGTCTTCGAGAAAGATCGGCCGCCGGCCGCTGCCGCGCTGGGTGACGTGGTGCGGGCAACCGACAGCCACCACTCTCATTTTTCTAGGCATACACAAGAGTGGCGGATGGAGCCGCGTCTTCTCCGGAAAAAGGGGTTATTTGTTACTGTCCCCTTTTCCGGAAAAGGGGTTATTTGTTACTGTCCCCGTTTCCGAAGTCGACGCGGTCCATGGCTAGGAACTCGCGGACGTGGGGGTGATCCACCTGATTCAGGTCCTTGACCGGGCCGAAATAGATCACCTGACCCTCGAAAAGAAACACCACCTCATCGGCCACCCTCCGCATCAGTTCCAGGTCGTGCGTCACCACCACCGAGGTCATCCGTAACTGCTTCTTGAGCCGCAGCATCAGGCTGGTCAGATGGTCCGACATGATCGGATCGACCATCGTGGTCGGCTCGTCGTAGAGGATGCAGTCGGGTTGCGCCGCCAGGGCCCGGGAGATGGCCACGGCACGCTTGTAACCGGTTGAAAGATCGGTCGGATAGGCGTCCCGGAAGTCGTACAGATCCACCATCTCGAGCAGGCCGCGGACCACCGCTTCCTTGTTTTCCGCGTCGTAGTCTTCGCGCAACTCCAGCGAGAACAGAATATTCTCGGCCACCGTCAGCGAGTCGAACAACGCTCCCGACTGAAAGACCATGGTGACCTTCTTGCGAATGGCCCGAAGCTGGCTCTCCCTGTAGTCCGTAACGTCTTGATGAGAAACGATTACTCGGCCCTGGTCGGGCTTCAGAAAACCCATGATGTGGGCCAGCGTCACCGACTTGCCGACCCCGCTGCGCCCAATGATCGCGACCGTCTTTCCAGGGTCGATGTGAAAACAGCAATCGACTAATACGGGGTAGTCGAACGTCTTATAGACGTGGCGAAATTCGATGTAGTGCGGGTACTGCTCACCCATGCGGTCCCTCGATGTATTGCTCCCACTCCTCCGGTGTGTTCAGGTTCCGGAGCCGGTCGCCGGAGTCCACCGGATACCAGCTTACGCGCTGGCTCGCGAGCCAGTCGGCGGCTTTGCGGCGTCCCCGGTCAAGCCATGCCGCCAGCGATTCCCGGCAGCGCCGGTGGTAGACCGCGCACAGAGGTTCGGCGCGGCCCGTGGGGGAGCGCACCACCAGGCAGTCGGCGCCGCTCCCGGCGGCCTGCTCCAGCAGTTGGCCGAGGAAGGCGGCTGTCACCGCCGGCATGTCGCAGCCAACCATGAGGTTCCAGTCCGCCGGCGTCGCGCCTAGAGCGGCATGGATGCCGCCCAGCGGACCCGAATCGGGGTACTCGTCGGCGATTCGAGAGTAGGGAAGATGCGAATACCGTTCCGGATGTCCCACCAGCACCACGCTCCCGGCAGCCTCGGCGACCTGCCGGGCCACATGATCGACCAGCGCCGCGCCACGGTACGCCAGAAGGGCTTTGTCCCGGCCCATCCTGGCGCTGCGGCCGCCGACCAGAACGAAACCGGCGCGACTCATGAGAGAATGATATCATTCGTCCTTGGACCGGACGGAGCGGTTCGCGTATAATCGGAATTAAAACAAGGTGATGAGAAACTGTTTTCAGATTCTGGCAGCTCTGGCCGTGCTCGCGGGCACGGCGCCGGCGGAGCCTTCCCAAACCGTGCGGAGCATCGTTCGGGCCGATTCGCGCTCGGGCCGCCTGGTGCGTAGCGTGGTGGTCCAGCCGAAAGTGGTTGCGCCGAAGCTGGTGCTGCCGAAGGTATTGGATGACAAGGCCGCCGCGCAACCCAGGCGGCCGGCCGAGACGCTCCCGCCGGATGCCGATATCCCAGACCTCATCGACCACGCGGCGCGCAAGTACAACGTGGACCCCAACCTGGTGCACGCCGTGGTGAAGGTGGAGAGCAACTACAACCAGTTCGCCGTCTCCCACGCGGGAGCCGAAGGTCTGATGCAACTGATCCCGTCCACGGCGCGGCGTCTGGGGGTCAGCAACAGCTTCGACGCCCGGCAGAACATCGAGGCTGGCGTTCGCTATCTCAAGTATCTGCAAACGCTGTACGGGAACAACATGCGCCTGGCGCTGGCGGCTTACAACGCCGGCGAAGGCGCGGTTACCCGATACCAGGGCATTCCCCGCTATCGGGAAACGGAGAACTACCTGGTCCAGGTCGGACGGCGGTGGGGCGAGCTGAATCGGATCCGGAAGCCGGCGGCGGCGGCGCCGAAGAAGGTTGAACCGGCATCGCAGCCCGCTTCCGCAACGGCGGAACCCGAGCACCGCCCGGTCGAGACGGTGGTCGACGCGGATGGCAAGATCCACCTCCGCACAAGGTGAGCGTCCATGCATGCGGCCGAGCGGTCGAGCCGGTTGATGGGCAGCCCGCTGGGTAGGGCTGCGACCCTGGGAGGACTTTGCGTCCTGGCCCTGGCCGGCGCCCCGGAGTCCAAGGACCTCGTGGAGGTCACCGCGATCCGTTTCTGGACTCTCGGCGATATCACCCGCGTGGCGGTGGAAACCAGCGGCGAGACGAAGTTCGTTCACGATCGACTCCACAACCCGGAGCGGATTTACTTCGATCTCAGGGGCGCCCATACCAGGCTCGGCAAGAACGGGTTTCAGGCCATCCCGGTCGGCGACCGGCTGGTCAGGCAGATCCGAACCGCGCAGACCAAGCCGGACGTGGTCCGGGTGGTGGTGGACCTGGAAGCGGCCACCGAATTCACCGCCTCGCAACTCGCGAACCCTTCCCGCCTGATCATCGAACTCCGTCCGGCGGTCCCCGCCCCGGAGATCGCGGCGCAGCCGGCTGCCGAGCCTGCGGCCAAGGGCCCGTCAGGAAATGACCGTTCCAGGCGGCAACTGCCGCTTGCTGACGCGCGCGGCTCAGTAGGAGTTTCCGAGCCGCGACCGTCAGGGAGCGGTCGTATCACGACAGACCCTGGGGAAGTCCCGCCGGCCAAGGTGGCGGCCAGGGAACCCCAACCGCCAACCCCCGCGGAAACGGCGGTGCCGGCAAAAAAGAACAGCCGCGGCGAGAGATCCCTGACCCGCGTCCTCGGCCTGAAGATAGGGCGGGTGGTCATCGATCCCGGCCATGGCGGCCACGACCGTGGCACCACCGGTCCGACCGGCCTGACCGAGAAGGAATTGGTGCTGGACCTGGCGAAACGGCTGGGCGTCCTGATCGAGGAACAACTGGGCAGCGAAGTAGTTTACACGCGAACCGACGACACTTTCGTTCCCCTGGAGACGCGCACCGAGATTGCCAACCAAGCCAAGGCGGACCTGTTCCTGTCGATCCATGCCAACTCTTCGCCATTCAAAACCGTCACCGGCGTCGAGACCTACTACCTGAACTTCACCACCTCCAGAGCCGACCTGGAAGTAGCCGCGCGAGAGAATGCGACCTCGCAGAAGTCCATCCATGAGTTGACCGAACTGCTGCAGAAAATCGCGCTCAAAGACAAGCTCGAGGAGTCCCGCGAGTTCGCTTCCAAGGTCCAGAGTTCCCTGCACAGCGCCTCTTTGCGCCAGAACAGCCGTTCGCGCAACCGGGGTGTGAAGAAGGCCCCGTTCGTGGTGCTGATCGGCGCTTCCATGCCCAGCGTGCTGGTGGAGATCGGGTTCGTCAGCAACGCGCGCGACGAGGCTCTGCTCAAGAAGCCCGATCACCGCCAGCGCGTGGCGGAAGCGCTCTACAAAGGCCTGTCGCAGTACGCCGGGACTTTGAGCCACTTTCAGGTGGCGCAGACCAAGGCGCCGTAGCGGTCGGCGCCGGTCAGGCCTGGGCTTCGGCGACCACCGGCTGTTGTTCCCGGCAGGCCAGGAAGACCACGCGGTTCCGGCCCTCGCGCTTGGCCTGAAACAGCGCCGTGTCGGCGGCCTGAATCAGCAGTTCCGGCGTGGTGCGAGAGGCGTCCGGGGCGGTGGTTACCCCAAAGCTGGCGGCAACCGAAATCGAGCGGTCCCCGAGCGCCATCGGAGCGTTGGCGATCGCCGCGCGAAGCCGCTCGGCCTGCTTGCAGGAGTTGTCCCGGTCGCAGTGCGGCAGCACAATCAGAAATTCCTCGCCTCCGTAGCGGCCGATCGCGTCGTAGCCGCGCATGGACGCATGCATCCGGCGAACCGCCTCGCGCAAAACCGCGTCGCCGGCCACATGACCGTGGGTGTCGTTGATCACCTTGAAATGGTCCAGGTCGACCATCACCACACTCACCGGCACACCCTCTCGCGAGGCCCGTCCCACCTCACGCTGCAGAATATCCAGAATCGCCGGCCGGTTCCAGATCAGGGTAAGCGAATCGTGCGTGGCCTGCTCCCGGAGCTCTTCTCGCGCCTTGAGCAACTCAGCCTGCAGATCGACAATTCGTCTGCCCGCCCGCAGCCGGACGTTCAGCTCGTTCTGGTCGAATGGCTTGGTAACGTAGTCGTCGGCCCCGGCCTCCAGACCCTCGACGACATCTTCCTTGAGGCTCTTGGAGGTCAGAAGCAGTATGTAAGTATACGGTTCGCGGTTTTGCTTCCGGACCAGGCGGCAGATCTCCAAACCCGTCAGCCCCGGCATCATCCAATCCAGAATGGCCAGCGTCGGAGCGTCCGGCTGCTCCAGGATGGCCCAGGCTTCACTGCCGTCGCAGGCGACGGTGACCTCGTATCTCCACCTGCGCAGAGTTCCCTCGAGCAAATGCCGGGAAACAACACTGTCATCGGCGATCAAAACTCGCATCGAGACTCCGCTTTTCCGCCCTACACTTTCATTATCGGCAGCTTAACACGAATTATCTAACAATGCCGGAATCTAGTCGGAGGGATTTTTGGAGGTCCGAGGCCGCAATCCGAAACCGGCCCCGTCTGCTCTCCAAGCGACCGCCGCGCGCCAAGCCCCGGCCGACGCCTGTTACTCTAGAATTTGCGCCATCATCCCCATTTCTGGGCCTACGTGTCCCTGATTTCGGTGTGTTTCTTCTGGGGCACCACCTACCTTAGCATTCGCATGGCCCTGGAATCGTTCCCGCCGCTGGTGCTGGTGGCTTCGCGTTTCACCATCTCCGGAGCGCTCCTGCTGGCGGCGGCGTTCCTCAAAAACGCCCGCCTGCCGCGCGGCCGGGAATTGTGGCTGACGGCGCTCAACGGCGTCATCATCCTGGGCATCGGCAACGCCGCGCTGACTTACGCCGAGACCTGGATTGCCAGCGGGCTGGCCGCCCTGATCCTCACCACGTCGCCGTTCTGGCTGGTCGGAATCGAGGCCCTGGTCCCCGGCGGCGAGCGCCTGCACGCGCCCACCGTCGCCGGCATGCTAATCGGACTCGGCGGCGCCGCCCTGCTGGTGGGGCCAGGGGTCATGGACCACGGCGGCGGCCACAGCCTCCTGAAGGGCTTTCTGGTGCTGCAACTGGGTTGCATGTGCTGGTGCGGCGGATCGATCGCGCAGCGGCGGCAGGTCTCGCGCGCGCATCCGGTGGTCAGCGGCGGCGTGCAGCAGTTGGCCGCCGGAGTGGTCTTTCTGGTTCTCGCGCTGCTGATCCGGGAACATCCGATTCGGTGGAGTTTCCGCGGCGGCGGGGCGCTGATCTACCTGGTCCTGTTCGGTTCCATCGTCGGCTACAGCGCCTACATCTACGCGCTGGATAAGCTGCCGGTGGCCGTGGTGTCCATCTACACCTACATCAATCCCGTCGTCGCGGTTTTTCTCGGCTGGCTTTTCTATCGCGAGCCGTTCGGCGCGCGCGAAGCCGCGGCAATGGGAATCATTTTCGCGGGCGTCGCGGTGGTGAAGAAGTACGCCCGCGCCGCCCGCGCCGAGTAAGCGGTCGCCCGCACTGCCCGCGCCCGGTAGACCAGTGCCGGAACAACGGCTCCGAAAATGGTCGATTGTTGTATACTGCGATTGACCGGCAGGCCCAAGTGGGAACCCCGGCCAGGGCTGGAAACCGTGCCGGCTTAAGGACACTCCTATGAACACGAAGCTTTTCGCCTTCTTTCTCCTTGCGCTCTCCGCCTTCGCTCAAACCGCGCAGATCACCGGGCGCGTCACCGATGCTAGCGGCGCCGCCGTTCCCGGCGTGGGAATTGCGATTCGGAGCACGACGACCGGCGCCGAACGCCGGGCCCAGACCAACGAAGCCGGTCTCTTCACCGTTCCTCTGCTCCAACCCGGCACTTACGACGTCCGCGTCGAGCGCCAGGGCTTCAAGCCCATCTCGCAGGCGGGCATTGCGCTGGAGGTGGACCAGCGCGCCGAATTGAACTTCTCGCTCGAAGTCGGAACCTTGTCCGAACAGATCGAAGTGCGGGCCGCCCTAAGCCGGTTGAACACCGTGGAAGCCTCGCAGGGCCAGGTGATCGACAACCAGCGTATCGTCGACATGCCTCTGAACGGGCGCAACTACATCGACCTCGCGCTGATGTCGGGGGGCGCCGTGCAATCGGCGCCCGGCTCCCGTATCGGCGGTTTCTCCGCCGGCGGGCAGCGTGTCAGCCAAAACAACTACATCATGGATGGTATCGACAATAACTCGGTCGAACTCGCCGCCGCCGGACGCCGCGCCGAGATGGTGCAGCCGTCGATCGACGCCATCCAGGAGTTCAAAGTGCAAACCAACGCCTACGCCGCCGAATTCGGCCGCGGCATGGGCGGGGTCGTGAACCTGACCATCAAGAGCGGGAGCAACGAACTGCATGGCACGGCGTTCGAGTTCGTCCGCAACGAGATCTTCGACGCGCGCAACTTCTTTACACCGGTGGGCAGCCCCAAGCCGCCCTTCAAGCGCAACCAGTACGGGTTCTCCGTCGGCGGCCCGGTGATGCTGCCGAAGCTGTACAACGGTAAGAACAGAACTTTCTTCTTCGGCGACTACGAGGGCACCCGCATCCGCGAGACCAGCACCATCGCGAGCACCCTGCCCACGCTGCGCATGCGGGAAGGCAACTTCTCCGAACTGCCGTCCGGCCGCCGGTTCAACGATCCCGATACGGGCCAGCAGTTTCCCGGCAACGTGATTCCCGCCTCGCGTTTCGATCCTGTCGCCGTCCGGCTGATGCAACTCTACCCGGTCCCGCAGAACAGCAACCTCGCCAACAATTTCACTTATTTGTCGCCGCGCTGGCAGGATGTCGACAAGTGGGACGTTCGCATTGACCAGAACATGGGCTCGAAGGACACCGCCTTCTGGCGTCTGAGCAAACACGACACGAACCTGCCGAACACGCCGAACCTCCCGGCGCCCGCCTATGGCGGAGGCGGTCTCGATTACATCACCCAGGGCTGGAATACGGGCGCCGGCTGGAATCACATTTTCACTTCCAACGTCATCATGAGCGTGCGGGCCGGCTGGAACTATGCCCGCTTCAAGCGCGACAACCCGGCTTCGGCGATGGGCCACAACTTCAATAAGGAATTCGGCATCCCCGGTGCCACGGAGGTGCCCGATGGCGGCTTCTCCCAGATCGCCATCACCGGCTACCGCGCGCTCGGCATCGGCCCCAATAATCCCGTGGACCGCAATTCGCAGAACCGCCAGTTGACCGGCGATCTGAGCTGGATCAAAGGCCGCCACACCCTCAAGACCGGCGCGTCCCTCATCCGCTCGCAGAACCCGATTTTCAACATCCGCAACACGCTCGGCACCTATAATTTCAACGGCGCCTACACGGGTGACGGCGCCGCGGATTTTCTGCTCGGCCGTTCCAACCAGTGGGGCTGGCAGTCCCCGGTGATCGTGTCCATGCGCGCCTGGACCATGGGCGTCTATGTGCAGGACGACTGGAAGATCAACAACCGGCTCACGGTCAACCTCGGCTTGCGTTACGAAGTCTCGCCGCCCTGGTACGAGAATTTCAACAAGATGGGCATCTTCGACATTGACACGACGCCGGGCCAGGCCACGCTGGTGTACGCCAAGAGCGGCGGTTCGCGCAATGATCGCGCGCTGGTGGCCACCGACACCAACAACTGGATGCCGCGCATCGGCTTCGCCTTCAAGCTGGCCGACAAGACCGTGATTCGCTCCGGCTATGGCCTTTTCTATGCCTACATGGAGAACATGGGCGACGCCGAGTATCTGATCGGCAACGCGCCCTATGCCTGGGGCGTCACCCTCACCGGCTCCAACACGGTTCCGGCGGTGCGCCTGTCGCAAGGGCCCGCCGCGGGCGCCACCGAGCTGGCGCGCGCTACCGGGCTGCAGTTCTCGTCTTATGAGCGCACCCCGCCCCTGTCGGCCGCGCACCAGTGGAATTTCAACCTGCAGCGCGAATTCGGGCAGGACTGGCTGATCGAAGCCGGCTATTCCGGCTCCCGCGGTCTGCACCTGGTGCGCCGGTACGACGGCAACTTCTCCCCCGCCGGCGCCGGGAACATCGACGCCAAGCGCACTTTCACCCGCCTGCCCATCCCGGGCACCGGCATCGTGGCGTCGCCCCTGGGCCCGGTTTTCAGCCACCGCTTTGATGGCAACTCGATCTACCACGCCATGATCGCGAAGGTGGAGAAGCGCTTCTCGCGCGGCTTCACGCTGCTGGCCTCCTATACCTGGTCGAAGAACATCGGCGACACCTGCGGCTCTTCGGTGCAAGGCGACGCGACGGGCTGCGGATTTCAGAATCTATTCAATCTGCGTCCGGAACGCAGCGTCGACAACCAGGACGTCCCGCATCGCTTTGTCACTTCCGCGCTCGCCGATTTGCCGTTCGGCAAGGGCAGACCCTATATGAGCGGGGCGAATCCGGTGGCGAACGCCGTCCTGGGCGGTTGGACCGTCGGCTCGATTGTCACAATGAGCTCGAATGTGCCCTTCAGCCCGACCGTTCAGGGCAACCCGGCCAACACCGGCACCTACACGGTGGTGCAGCGGCCCAACGTGGTGGGCGACCCCCACAGCGGCCAGCGCACGCTACAGCGCGACTTCAACGTGGATGCCCTGGTCCGCCCGGCGAACTTAACCTACGGCAACGCGGGGCGTAACATCCTGCGGCAGCGGCCCCATTTCAACTGGGATTTTTCCGCCCTGAAATCCTTCCAGTTAGTGGAGCGGATCCGGTTGCAGTTCCGCTTCGAGGGCTTCACCTTCTCCAACACGCCCCGCTTCGGCGCACCGGGTAATGTGTTGGGCACCGCGGCCTTCGGCGTCATCACCGGCGCGGGCACGCCGCGCAACCTCCAGTTCGGCCTCAAGCTGATCTGGTAGCCGCTTCCGCTTGGTCGCTCGCACCGGGAAAGGTATCCGGCGAGAGACTCCCGGCCTTGGCCAGATCACCGGCCCATGTCCGGGCGGCGGGTGATACGATTGTGGGTTCCCCATGCGAAGAAGATCCTTTCTCCATCTGGCCGGAAGCGGGTGCGCGGCGGCTTGCATGGCTCGTGCGCGGTCTTCGGCGGCGCCCCGGCAGCCCAGAAACATCGTGGTGATCCTGGCCGACGATATTGGCTACGGTGATTTTGGCTGCTACGGCGCCACGCGCGTGAAGACTCCCCAAGTGGACCGGCTGGCGGCGCGCGGCGTGCGCTTCACCGACGGCCATTCGTCTTCGGCGACGTGTACGCCGACGCGCTACTCGCTCATGACCGGAGAATACGCGTTCCGCAAACCCGGCACCGGGATTCTGCCCGGCGACGCCGCCCTTATCATCGAGCCGGGCCGCACCACGCTGCCCTCCATGCTCCAGCAGGCGGGCTACACCACCGGGGTCGTGGGAAAGTGGCACCTGGGTTTGGGTATCGGCAAACCGGACTGGAACGGCGAAATCAAGCCCGGCCCCCTCGAAGTGGGCTTCGATTACTCGTTCATCATTCCCGCCACGGGCGACCGCGTGCCGTGCGTCTACGTCGAGAATCGCCGTGTGGTGGGGCTGAATCCCCGGGATCCCATCCGCGTGAGCTACCGGGAGAAGGTCGGGGACGAGCCCACCGGCCGCGAGCGCCCGGACCTGCTTCGGGTGAAGCCCAGCGGCGGGCACGCCGACACCATCGTAAACGGCATCAGCCGCATCGGCTTCATGAGCGGCGGTAAGTCGGCGCGCTGGGTGGACGAGGACATCGCGAAGACCATCACCGGCAAGGCCGTGTCGTTCATCGAGCGGAACCGGGAGAAACCGTTCTTCCTGTATTTCGCCACGCACGATATCCACGTGCCGCGCGTGCCGCACGCGCAATTCCGCGGGACCACGCAGTGCGGGATCCGCTGCGATGCCATCGGCGAATTCGACTGGTCCGTGGGCCAAATCGCCGGCGCCCTGGACCGGCTGAAACTGGCCCAGGACACGCTCGTCATCGTGACCAGCGACAACGGGCCGGTGCTGGACAACGGGTATGCGGACGGCTCGGAAGAGGACGTGAACGGCCACCTGCCCGCGGGCCCCTGGCGCGGGCGCAAAGGGAGCCTGTATGAGGGCGGCACGCGCGTGCCCTTCATCGCCACCTGGCCGGCCCGAATTCGGCCCAAAGTGTCGGACGCGCTGATCGGGCAACCCGACCTGCTGTCGAGTCTTGCCGCCTTGACCGGCCGCAACCTGCCCGCCGATGCGGCCCCCGACAGCTTCAACCTGTTGCCGGCGCTGCTGGGAGATTCGACCCAGGGACGCGACCACCTGGTGGAATACGCCAATGGGCTGGCCATTCGCCAGGGTCCCTGGAAACTCATTCCCGCCCAGGGCCCGGAAGGAAAAGCGGGGCGTAAGAACGCGCTCTTGCGCGAGCCCGAGTTATATAACCTGTCCGCGGATCCGGGCGAAACAAAGAACCTCGCGGCCCAGCGCGCCGACGTGGCCAACCAGTTGACGACGCTGCTGGACGAGGTGCGCACCGCCGGGCGAAGCCGTCCGAAGACGTAGCATTCCCGAAGGTCTGGAGGCCCATGCCACTTACTTTTGCCTTCACCAGGGGCTGGCGCTTTCGCCTGCCCCATGGGGGCTCGGTGACTTGGCCGGCCGCCTTGACCTGTCCGCAACCGAAGCAAGAAGCTTGACGGCATCAGCCGCCCGAACTAATGGTGTAGAATACTTGCTGTCTCGGAGCCTGGCATGGGGATTCCGCCTCGGCCTCCGGACCGACCATCCGGAAGCCCGGCAAAACCGTAATCCGCATCGGCCCCGTCAACGACGGGCAGCGAAAGGGTATCCCGAAAATGAAAGCCATCGCCTTTTGCGCCGCGGCCGGCGCAGACCGTGCGGGCCTTCAAGATCCTGGGCGGCCGCGTGTGGAGCGACACCGGCATCGACGTGCAGCCCGGCATGCGAATTCAGATCACCGCCACCGGCGCGGTGGACATCGGCGGCGGGCGCTGGGTGGAGGCATCCGGCGTGGCCGAGGCGCAAGACCCGCGCCTGCCCTTGCCCAACGCCGGGCGCGGAGCGCTGATCGCCAAGCTCGCCTTCCGCAACGGCGGCGAGTCGGGCGTGGTGTTCGTGGGCGCGCGGAACACGTTGACGGTGGATGCGGGCGAGTACGGCCGTCTGCTGCTGGGAATCAACGACGACCGCACCGACGACAACCGCGGCGAGTTCGTCGTGCGCTTGAGCTGGTAGGCGCCTACTTCAGGCTGATGTTGCGGCTGCGCAGCGTCGAGCCCAGCGCCTGCTCCAGCCGCGACACCGCTTTGTTGAGATCCAGGTTCGCCACCACGGCGCGGCGGCGCGAGTCCAGGTACTCGTTCTGGCGCGTCAACACCATGAAGTTGGTCGACTCGCCGGTCTGGAACAGCCGGATCTCGCTGTCCAGCTTTTCCTGGGCCGCGCGCTCGGCCGCCCCAGCCGCCGCGATGCGCTGTTTGGCCGTCTCGATCGCCTGCACCGCGTTGCGCACCTGGGCCTCGATCAACTGTTCGGCGCGCGCCTGCTCGAGTTTCAAGCGCCGCTCGGCGATCGCGCTCTGCGCCAGGGTGGCCTCCGCCGTCCGGTTGCGCAGATTGAGGTCGAACTGAAGCCCGACCTGCACGCTCTGGTACCGCCCGCTGAACACATTGGACAGCGCCGTGCCGTAGCCCCCGATCAGGATGTCGGGCAGGCTGCCGAAACCCGCCGCCGACAAGGGCGCCAGCCCGGCCAGCGCCGAGAGTTGGTTCAGGCGCTGCGCGGTGAGCGCCTGCGAGGCGCTGAAGGGATTCTCGGTCGCGCTGATCGTGCCGCCGATCCCGGCGTTCGAGTAGGAGGCCGACAGGTTGACCTGCGGCTTGGTCTGGTCCGCGCTCAGGCGCTTCTGGACGTCGTTGACGTCGCGGCGCAACGCCAGGCCGCGCAATTCGGCGCGGTCTTTGATGGCCTGCGTGACGGCATCCCCGAGGTCCACCACCGCCGGAGCGTCCACGGTGCGCACGTCGGCCGGAACGATCTCCTCGCCCCAGATGGGCGACTGCCGGTCCGGCGCAAGGAGCGTCTTGAGCAGGTTCTCGACTTCGGTAACCAGTCCGATGCTTGCGTACCAGGCGTCCATGCGGCGCTGCAACTCAGCTTCCGAGGCCGCCAATTCGACCGCCGCCAGGGTTCCCGATTCGATCATGCGGCGGTTGCGCGCCAGTTGTTCTTGCGCCCACTTCACGCCATCGGCCTTGACGTCGACGTCCTGGCGGGCGCCGACCAGATCCCAATAGGCTTGCTCGACGCGCCAGACGACGTCGATCACCTTCACTTCGAAGTCGCTCTCGGAGAGGTTGAACTGAGTGCGCCGGATCTTCAATTCGGCGCGCTCGCGGTCGATGGCGCGGTTGCGCCAGAGAGGTTGCGTGATACCGAAAACCAGCCGGGAACTCATGACCGGGTTCAGCGAAGCGAAGGCGTTGCTGGTGGAGGCGCGCGAATTGTCGAAGCCGGCCTGCAGGCCCGCGCCGGTGGAGGGCAATTTTTGCGCCAGCGAAAAATTCTGGGCCATCAGCTTCTCGGCCAGCTTGCCGCCGGCGCCTTGCAGGACGCTGGCGACCGGAGTGTTGCGCGAATCGACGCCCGGCATCCAGCGGAAGATCGGGTCGAAGGCTCCTTGCGCGGCCTTGATCGCCTGCGCGGAAGACGAGACGTTGGACCGCTCGATCTCGATTTCGAGATTGCCCTTGAGCGCCATCTCGATGGCCTCCCGCAAGCCCAGCTTGCGCTGCGCCACGCCGACTCCGACGCGCGGCGGGGCCTGCTGGCCCCAGGCCGCAACACAAATGACCGACACCATGGCAAGATTTCGAAGCATATGGTTTTACCGGATCAGCCCTAAGATCCCGGACCAGGCGCGCTTGGGAGAGAGATGGCTCAACCCCGCGCCGATTCTCGACCACAGCCGCGCGTGCGCGATGTCGTCGAAGTAGGAGTAGGTGACCGGGGTCACCAGCAGCGTCAGCAGCAGACACAGGGTCTGCCCGCCGATCACCACGATGGCCACCGTGCGGCGCGTCCCTCCGCCGGCGCCGCCGCCCAGCGCCAGCGGCAGCATGCCCGCCACCAGCGCGGCGGTGGTCATCAGAATCGGCCGCAGCCGGTCCTCGCAACCCCGCAGAATCGCCTCCAGCTTCGGCAGTCCGTCGTGCACCCGCAGCGACTTGATGTGATCCACCTGCAGAATCGAGTTCTTCTTCACGATGCCGAACAGCACCAGGACGCCCACCGAGCTGTACACGATCGAGAAATTCTCGCCCGCGATGAGCAGTGAAACCAGCGCGAACGGCACCGCCAGCGGCAGGCTGATGAGGATGGTAATCGGATCGACGAAGCTCTCAAACTGCGCCGCCAGAACCATGTACATCAGGATCAGCGACAGCATGAACGCCGCCACGTAGCCTCTGGCCGAGCGGCCGAACTCCTTGCTCTTGCCCACCAGGCCGGAGCGGTACTCGGGCGGCATGTTCAGGTTCGTCACCGTCTGGCCGACGATCTCGAGCACGTTGCTGAGCGACTGGCCCTTCACCAGGTTGGCCGTGATCATGATCTGCCGCTGCCGGTTGTAGCGCTCGATCTGGGTGGGGCCGGTGGACGGCTCCAGCGTCGCCAGATTCGACACCGCGACGTTGCCCAGCCCCATCGAGGGAACGAACAGCCGCTCGATGGCGCCGGGCGAATCGCGGAACTCCTTCTTGACGCGCAACTGCACGTCGTAGCGGTCGTCGCCCTCGCGGTAGGTGGTGGCCTGCGGATCGCCGCCCACCAGCGTGCGCAAAGCGGTGGCTACGCTGGCCACGCTCACGTTGAGGTCCGACGCCTTGTCGCGGTTGATCTTCACACGCAACTCGGGCTTGCCGGGCTCGTAGGAGCTGTCCAGGTCGGTCACGCCGGGAATCTGGCCCAGCCGCCGCTTGATTTCGCCGGCGTACCCATCCAGCTTGCTCAGGTCCGGGCCCTGCAAGTAGAACTGCAAATCGACGTTCGGACCCGAGCCCTGGATCAAGCTGGGAAGCTGCACCCCGATGGTCATGTCCCGGAACTTGCTCAGCCGCTCGCGAGCCAGGAGCATAATCTCCTTCTGGCTCTGCTTGCGCTGGTTCTCGGGCACGAGTTCGAGGAGAATTCCGCCGCGGTCCACCTGACGCCGCGAGTCGGAGCCGATGGTGGTCAGCAGGTTTCTCAACCCCGGCAGGTCGCGAAGCTGGGCCTCGATGAGTTTCAACTGCGCGTCCGTGCCCTCCAGCGACGAGCCCGGAGCCATGCGCACCGAGACTTCGAACTCGCTCTGGTCGTCGGTGGGCAGGAAGTCCTTGCCGACGATCATAAACAACGGAACCGAGGAAAACGCCACCACCAGCGCCAGCGTCGCGATCACCCAGCGATGCCGCATCGACCACTCGAGCATGGCCCGGTATTGGCTGGCCAGGATCCGGAACAGCCAGGTGTCCTTGGTCGAGCCGCCGCCGTTCCCAGGGCCGGCGCTCAGGAAGCGCGAGCACAGCATCGGCGTCAGCGTGAAGCTCACCACCAGCGAAACTCCGATGGCAAACGCCGCCGTGTATCCGAAGCTGGACATGAACCGGCCGATGATCCCGGTCATCATGGCCACCGGCAGGAAGATGATGATCAGGCTGAGGGTGGTGGCCAGCACGGCCAGGCCGATGTCGCGGGTTCCCTGAATGGCCGCCTCGACCGGCGGGAGTTTCTTCTCTTCCATAAAGCGGAAGATATTCTCCAGCACCACGATCGCGTCGTCGATGACGATGCCCACCACCAGCGTAAGCGCGAGCATCGTGATCTGGTTCAGCGTGAAGCCCATCGCCTGCATCAGCGCGAAGGTTGAAATGATCGACGTCGGAATGGCGACCGCCGCAATCAGCGCCGAGCGCAAGCTCCGGATGAAGAACAGAACCACCAGGGCCGCCAGGAAGCCGCCCAGAATCAGGTGCTCCTGAACCGCCTTGAACGACTCCCGGATGAAGCGCGACGTGTCGCGCGTGTAGGTGATGGTGAAGTCCTTCGGAAGGGTGTGCTGCAGCGCCGCGATACGGTCTTTGACCGCCTGGATCACCTCGAGCGTGTTGGTTCCCGCCTGCTTGCGGACCTCCAGCACCACCGCCGGCTTGCCGTCCAGCCGCGCCAGCGAGCGGGGCTCCTCGACGCCGTCCACCACTTCGCCCACGTCCTTCACGCGCACCGGCGTGCCGCCCACGTTGGCGACGATGATGCGCTCGAAGTCCTTCGGTCGTTCGACGCGGCCGAGCGTGCGCAGGGAGATCTCGCGCGCGCCCTGGTCGACGCGTCCGCCGGGGATCTCGACGTTCTGCGCCGCCAGCGCGGCTCGAATCTGGTCCACGTTGAGGTTGTAGGAGTAAAGTTTTTCGCCGTCCAGCCAGACCTGGATCTGCCGTTTGCGCTCGCCCACGAACCGCACCTGGCCGACGCCGCCGATCGACTCGATGTTCTTCTTGATCTGGTCGTCGACGATCTTGGTGGCCTCGCGCAGGTCGCGGCCGCTGGCGACGACGACGTTAAGCACGGGCGCGGCGTCGGTGGACAGCTTCTCGACCACCGGCGGGTCGACGTCGCGCGGCAACTGGCTCAGGATGGCCGCGACTTTGTCGCGCACTTCCTGCGCCGCCACTTCCGAATCTTTCTCCAGAAGGAATTGGACCACCACCAGCGACAAGCCCTCGGCGGAAATCGAGCGCAGGTCGTCGATGCCGCTGATGGTGTTGACGGCCTCCTCGATGCGCTTGCTGACCTGGGTCTCGACCTCTTCGGGCGCCGCGCCGCGCAGCGTGGTCGTGATCGTGACCACCGGGAACTCGATCTTGGGGAAGTAATCGACGCCCAGTTTGAAATACGAGTTCAGGCCCATCACCACCAGGGCCAGCACCAGCATGGTGGCGAAAACAGGCCGCCGGATGCAAATCTGCGCCAGTTTCTGCATATGCCGTTATCCCTTGCGCGCCACCGGCGCGCCGTTCACCAGCGCCGCCAGGTTGGACGTCGCCACCAGTTCGCCCGCGCGGACCAGCCCGCCGGGCGCCTCCACCCAGCCGTCCACTTCCAGCCCGGGAGTCAGCCGGATCTCCACCGCCTTGCCATCGCGAATCACGAAGATCTTGGTCAGTCCGGCCACCGTGTAGACCGCCTCCTTGGGCACCGCGACCACGCTGGCGTCGCGCGCCGTCACCAGCCGCACCTGCACGAACATGCCGGGCTTGAGCCGCGCGTCGTTGTCCAATAGCCGCGCTTCGGCGGCCAGCGACCGGGAGCGCGCGTCCAGCGACGGGTTCATCTCGCGGACCACCGCGTGAAAGGTCACGCCCGGCGCCGCGTCGGTGGTGAAACTCAGCGTGGTGCCCACGCGCACGTCCATGGCGATGGATTCGGGAATGTCGGCGCGCAGGCGCAGCGGGTTGGTCTTCACCAGGGTCAGAATCGGAGTGTTCTCCTTGGTGTACTGGCCCGGCGAGATCAGGCGGGCGGTTACGGCGCCGTCGAAGGGCGCGCGCACCACCGCGTCGTTGAGCCGCTTTTCCGACAGCCGCACCTCGGCGCGCAGGGCCTGAATGCTGGCCAGCAGCACGCGCAGTTCGTCGCGCGTCGCTTCCAGCGCCGCCTGGCGCGCCTGCAGGGCTTTGTCGATTTCGTTGAAACGCTCCTGCGCGATGTCGCCGCTCTTGACCAGCTTGGCCGCGTTGTCGTACTTGGAACGCGCGTCCTCGAACTGCGCCGCCGCCTGCCGGATGGAAGGCGTGGTCTCGGGCGTCGCGTCCTCCTGCCCCGGCCGGAGCCCCGCGCGCGCCAGCGCCTGCGCCAGCGAGGCCTTCGCGCGCTCGCGCTGGAGCGCGAGTTCCTGCGTGTCGATCTCGGCCAGAACGTCGCCCTTCTTCACGCGCTGGCCGAAATCGGCCCGGATCGCAACCACCCGGCCCGGCACTTCGGCGCTCACGCTCACGGTCTCGTCCGGCAACAGGGACCCGGTGACCGAGATGGTCTTCTCGACCTTGCGGACCTCGGCAGCCGCCATGCGGATGGCCACCGGCTCGGCGGCTTTGGCGGCTGCGGCCGCGGCCGCCGCCTTGCTCTCGCCGGCCTGCTTCGAGCAACCCGCCAGAGCCAGCGCAATCGATGTCAGAATTCCAAGTTGAGTCTTCATCGCTGTAACTTTTTCGACGGCGCCCTCTTCCGGCGCGTCACGCCTTCCAGGAATACCTTGACCATGCCATGGATCAGATCCTGGCGGTCCATCTTCGGCGCCATCCCCGGCAGCAGCACCGAAAAGATCCCGATGTGCGACACCATGCCGGTAAACGCCCGGGCGGCCAGCATGGCGTCAACCTTGCGAAACGCCCGCGCGCGGACGCGCCGCTCGATGTAATCGGTCACCGAGTTGAAAAACACCTCGCGGTGCCGCCGGACGAAAATCTCGCCCATTTCGTGGCCTTCCAGCGCGCTGAACATCAGCA
>JAUYBU010000441.1 GCA_030693045.1 Bryobacterales bacterium
TCAGGCGCCTCCGGCTTCACGGCCTGATCAAGAAAGTCGGCCGCACCTACAAATATTACGTCACCGGGCTTGGCAAACAGGTCGTCGCCCTCGGACTCAAGCTCAAGCAACTCTACATCATCCCGGCTCTGTCGCTTGCCCCTGCTCGCTGAACAGAATATTCTGCCAACTTCGGACAGGATTTGGTGATATAGGTACTAAGAGAGTTCGGGCAACATCCAGAATCTGATCCTTGGTGGTGGCCAGTAGCCCCTGGGGAAGCACACGCGGATTGGGGACTATAAACGAAGGAGAAGGTCGAACTCGCGAGTCTGAGAATCGCCCGTGACGGAAGGCAATACAACGGCTTCTTGGGCAGCATCGGTGCCCAGCCTCGTGGAACTTGGGTCATATCAAGTAGTGCCGAACCGGATTCGAAACCTGCTCAACAGAGTGATAGCCTTTTTGAGGTAATGCACATGTTCACCGACCCTGAGCCGTAGATTGCCCAACCACTGTCAAGCTGGCTAAGCTCTGCCGACGCGACAGTGCGGCACCGCCGGTGAAGAGCCAATTCTCCAGCCGAACTATCCCGCAGTCGGGCGGGCAGCTCGGCGAAACGATCGAAGATGCGGTCCATCAGACGCCGGGGAGCGGAGCGTTGTGGGTTCCATGACTCGCGAGAGGATCGCACAATAGCACGGGGGGCCCGGGGATCTCGACTCGCGGCGCGGGGCATCTGGCGACAGGCCTGTGCGCCGTTCGCTTGCTTCGGATGCCCGGGAAAGTTAAGCAGGCCCTTCGACCTGCTTCAGCCTATCTTCGTTCCGTACTTCGCGAGCGCTTTCTGGTTGAACTCGACGCCAATCCCTGGCGTGTCGTCGAGATATAGCACGCTCTTCTCGATTCGCGGTTTGCGGTCGAAGATCTCGAACCAGAACGGGTCGCGATCGGGATTGGCGAAACCTTCCAGGATGTAGCCGTTAGGGATGCTGGCGAGGAGGTGTCCGTGGAGCGGAGGCTCGTGGTGCGGCGCCATCAAAATGTGCATCATACTGGCCATACCCGCGATCTTGCGGAATTCGGTGACGCCGGCGTTCTTGTGGCAGTCGAACTGCATGAAGTCGATCACGCCGGTTTCCATGAGCCGCCGCGCGCCCCATCTGTCGATCTCGGCCTCGCCCGAAGCGAGCGGGATGCGCGTGTTCATCTTGACCCGCTTGAGCGCCTCCACGTCGTCGTACCAGTGGAGCGGCTCCTCCAGCCAGACGATATCCAGATCGTACAGCTTGTTCGAGGCGCGGATGGTGGTCGCGACGTCCCAACCGCCGTTGACGTCGAGCATGATCTTGAGCTTCGGCCCGGCCGCCTGCCGGATGGCTTTGATGCGATTGTAGTCGTCCTCCACCGAGTAACCGCCGGTGATTCCGCCGATCTTGATCTTCACGGCATCAAAGCCCTGGCCGACGTAGCCCATGACCTCCTTCACCAATTCGTCGATCCCCTTGCCTTCCCGATAGTAACCGCCCGTGACATAGAGCGGGACCGAGTGCCGGTAGGCGCCAAGGTACTTGTACAGCGGCAATCCGGCGGCTTTGGACATGATGTCGTAAAGCGCGGCGTCGATGGCGGCCATTGCGCCGATGACGGCGGATTGAGACCAGCCCTTCAATGCGCCTTCACGCCCGTAGGTAACCGAGAACATCCGCTCCCAGATTTCGCCGACCATGAACGGATCCTTGCCTATGACGAGATCGGCGAAGCCTTTGCGGAACGCCGCGGCGCCCGCATCGCGTCCCTCGCCGTGCCCGGTGATGCCGGCGTCGGTATGGAGATGCACGATGACGCGCGATGCCATGGGCTTGATTCCGCCGATGGGCGACCGCGACATCCAAAAGCGGTCCTTCAGCGGCTTCTCGAGGTACAGCACCTCGACGCCGGTGATCTTCTTGGGAAGCGCCTGACCCCGGGGCCGATCCCCCTGGGGCGTATTGGCAACCAGATCAATAGCGGCCGGTCCAGCCAGCGCCGCTCCCGTAAGCAGTTGACGACGATTCACCGAGTACTCCTCCTTTATCGAATTACAAAGCGCACCGCGGTCCGCGGCTCAGAACTTCAGCTTCAATCCAAACTGAATAATCCTTGGGTCGAGCGCACTGCCGACATTGCCGAAGGTGGAACTCTCGAGCTGGCGCTGCGACCCCGTCACCAGCCAGTTCGGATGGTTGAACGCATTGAAGAACTCGACCCGAAATTCCATCTGGAGCTTTTCCGTAATGTCGGTCGTTTTTCGTGCCGAAAGGTCGAAATTGATGACGCCGGGGCCCTGCACGGTTCCCCGCCCCGCGGTCCCGAACCAGGCGTCGCCCGAAACCAGGCTCTCGGGCGCCGCATAGCACTCGGTCTTGAAGAACCGCCGCACGGTTTGCTGGCCGCGCGGAATATTCGGATTGCAGAGCAGATTCGGGCGGAGGGAATCCGTTCCCATGCCGGTTGGATCGCCGCTGCGTAGTACGCTGACCGGATAACCCGACTAGAGCACGCTAATCCCGTCGATGCCCCATCCGCCAACGATCTTATCGAGGAAGCCGGGCATACCCGAGCCGAAGCGCCGGCCTTTCCCAATCGGAAGACTGTACCCGAACGCCGCGGAAAAACGGTGCCGGTGGTCCATGTCCGCCAGACCTTTTTCCGACTTCAGGTCGAAAACGTTCTGCACCCGGCTGCCCTGACCGGCGCTCCCGCCGCTATCCATGGGAGCGGAGTCGGAGATAGCCTTTGAAAATGCATAGCTGCCCAGCACCGTCAGCCCCTGGGAGTAACGTTTCTCCACGCGCACCAGCATGCCGTGGTAGTTTGAAAAGCCCGTACTGGTGGTTTCGTTGCCGTTACTGAGCGGCACAATGATCCCGTCCTGCACGGCGAACGGATAGAGCCGGCGGAACTGGTTCCGTCCGGTCCCAATGTCGCTGCGCACCTTCGGATCGTTGCTCAGATCGCCTACCGTTGCGCGCTTGCCGAGAGGTTCCGCCGGGTTGCTTCCCAGACGGCGATTCAGGCGGGTGCCCTTGTTGCCCACATAGGAGACTTCCACAACCAGATTGTTCGACAACTGCTGCTGAACTCCGAAGTTCCATGCCTGCATGTAAGCGGTTCGAAAATCCGCGGCGAATGCGTTAGGCCCGGGCTGGAACCCGGCGCCCCCCCGTGCCGGTGCGCAGTCCCGGTGCGGCGAGCAAATAGCCAATGAAGCCTTCCGGCGACGGAAGGCCGTTCTGAGCCAGGCTAAGGTCCTGTTGGTCCTCGATCACGTAGGGCCAGTTCTCAAGGGTGTTTTGGGTGAGCGACATCGGCACCGTGTCAAAGAAGATGCCGTAGCCGCCGCGGACCACGGTCCGGTTCTGTCCGAACGGCCGGTACGCGAAGCCGAAGCGCGGCCCGAAATCCTTCTTGTCGGTCGGTGCGATGGCATTCGGAAGCGGTACCGCGTTCCATTGCTGGGCGGTCTTTTCGGCAACTCCGAAGAACGGCACATAGGGGCTGCCCACGACCAGGTTCTTCGAGCAAGTCAGGTAGTCCGGACAGCGGACCTTGAAGGCGAGTGTGGACAAGTGGCCGTTGCGGTCCGCGGGCGGCAGGTACAGCATGTAGCGCAACCCCATATTAAGCGTCAGGTTCGGAGACACTTTGAAATCGTCCTGGAAGTAAACCCCGTATTCGGCGGCCCGAAAAGCGTTGTAGAAGTCGCTCACTCGCCGGATCTTCTGGCGGGCCAGCCCCAATTCCAGATTGGCCAGAACGTGCCCGGTATTTCCGACTCCGTCGATCCCGGTCTGTTGCGCATTGTCGAATTTTAAAGTTCCGCGGGGAGCCGAGGCCTTCGAGATGTTCTCTCGAACGCGCCGCACATCGAAACCCACTTTCATGAAGTGACGGCCCTTGTTGAAGGAGAAATTGTCGATGAACTGAAACGTGTTGTCCCTGCGCCGCAACGGCCCGCTGGAATTGCCCAGCGTGGTGAAACCGGTGATTTGGAAGTCGGGTGAACCCTGAAGCTGCGGGTTCAGGTGGTTGAATCCCATCATCCCGAACTTCTTGTTCCAATCAAGGCCCGCCAGGTGGTCTTCGGCCGCGCTGAGTTCGAACCATCCCATGTATCCGAAACGCATTTCGTTCAGCGTCGTGGGAGTGATGACCTTGCTCCAACTGAGAGTGCCGTTCATGTTTCTCTGGCTGGCGATTGTGGCAAATCCGGGAAACGCATTCGGAGAGTAGGTGCTGGTGTTCGTAATCGTCCACCGGCCGAAGATCATGTCATTATCGGTAAGCTGATGGTCGGTGCGCACGTTGAACTGATTCCAGTCGTTCTTCTGAGAGCGGCCGTCCAGGAAATTGTAAGTGTTATTCCCGTTCGAGGCCATCTCTCCCGGGGCATTCGGCAAAGGAACAAAAGCGGGATCCTGCATCATCTTGGCCGCGACGGGATCAAACCGGCTCAAGGGGATGACATTGTTCACGAACGGTTCCCGGACATAACGTGTCCGGCCGCTAGAGTCCGTCACCGGCCTGGAACTGAGCGGGTCGAAAATCTGCCCTTGTCTGAAGGTTCTGCCTAGTACGTCCGCCACGGTCGTTCTGGTAAGCAGATTCTGCGAAAAATCGCCGCGCCGTTGCGCCGCGGTCGCCACGTTGTTGCGGGTCGCCTGCCCTCGCCGCAGGCGATAGCCTTCGTAACTGGTGAAAAAGAACGTCTTCCGCTGGCCCCCGCCTTTCGGAACAAAAAACACTGGCCCGCCGAGGGTGAAGCCGAACTGGTTCTGATTCCAGGGCGGCGCGCACGCGGCCCGGCTGCTGACGTCCGTATTGGTCTTGTCGCACGGAAACAAGATGCGGTTGGCGTCGAACAGGCGGCGTGCCTGCACCACATTATTGCGGACGAACTCGTAGGCCGTCCCGTGAAACTCATTGGTGCCGGACTTGGTCACCAGGTTGATCTGCGCGCCGGCGCCTTTACTGAACTCCGCCGAGTAACCACTGGTCTGAATCTTGAATTCCTGGATGGCATCGATATTCGGCCTGATGCTGACATTGTTCTGATAAGCATCGGAGTTGGAAGTGCCGTCAATCTGGTATGCATTTTGCTCGGACCGCATGCCCGCCGCCGAAAAGCCTCCGCCGTTATTGGCGCCTGGCGCTCCCGTGTTGACGCCGGGTACCAGGGTTGCCAGTTCCTCGAACCTTCGCCCGTTCAGCGGCAGATCGATGGCCTTCTGGCTATCGACCACAGCGCCCACCGATGCGTTCTCGCTCTGCACCAAGGGACTCGATGCCGTGATTTCGATCGACTCGCTCAGCGAACCCACTTCGAGTGGCACATCAATACGGGCGCTCTGGTCCACTTGCAGGACCAGCCCCGGCCGCCTGGCCGACTTGAAGCCCTGCAATTCGACCGTCAGATCGTAGGTAGCCGGCTGCAGACCGGGCAGGTTGTATTGGCCCGCGGCGTTCGACACCGTCTGGCGGCGAAAGCCGGTGCCTGTGGCCACCACGGTGACGCTCGCGTTGGCCACCATGGCTCCGGAGGTGTCCGACACGATGCCCGTGATGGTCCCGGTCCCGAGTTGGGCATGCGCCGGCGGCGCCAGCGACAGGGCTCCGCCAAGCACAAGCAGCAGCAATAAAGAGGGAAGTGCGCGTCCGATAAACATAGGAATTTCCTTAGCCTGGATTTCCAGTTTGGCCTCACGGCTGCCAAACAGTGTTCACGGGATCCCAGATCCTCAACCCCGTTGAGAGCGACTATACTCTCGAACTCACCCCGCAGTCAAGCCTCATTTTTCTCATTTCGCAATGCCTCGGACCGTATGAAAGAATTCTGGGGACACGCCCGTGTCCCGTGGCAGGGCGATGGATTGCGTAAGATTGGCCCGGAGTGTCCGCGGGTGCGGGGGGGCGAGGAAAGTTGGGGGACACGCCTGTGTCCGAGGCGGAGCGGTGGGTTGCGTAAGATTAGCCCGGAGTGTCCCCGGAGCCCTTGGGCGATGAGTTGCGTAAGATTAGCCCGGAGTGTCCCCGGAGCCCTTGGGCGATGGGTTGCGTGAGATTAGCCCGGAGTGTCCCCGCGGCTCGGCGTGATGCCGTAGTCTTTCAGGCGGTACTGCAGGGTGCGCAGGCTGATGCCCAACTGTTTCGCCGTTCGGGTGCGGTTGCCGTCGTTGGCGTCGAGGGCGTCGATGATCGCCTGGCGCTCGATTTCCTTGAACAGCACGGGGCGCGCGGGGCCGCTGCCGGTGACCGGCAAGTCGTCGGGTTCGATGGTCTCGTCGCAGAGAATGGCCATGCGCTCCATGACGTTCTCGAGTTCGCGCACATTGCCGGGCCAGTTGTAGGCGAGCAGCACCTGCTCGCCTTCGGGTGAGAGCTTGAGCGGGGGTTTGCCGAAGCTTCGGGCGGCGCGGTCCAGGAAGAATCGCGCCAGCTCGGGAATGTCGGAAGTGCGATCGCGCAGTGGCGGAATCTCGATGGGGAACGTGTTCAGCCGGTAGAACAGGTCCTCGCGGAAACCGGCGGCGGCAACGCGCTCGCGAAGCACCCGATTGGAGGCCGCGATCACGCGGACATCGACGGTGATCTGCCGCGTGCCACCCACGCGTTCGAAGGTTCGTTCCTGCAGCACGCGCAGCAGCTTGGCCTGAAGGTTGGTGTCGAGTTCGCCGATTTCGTCGAGAAACAGGGTGCCGCCGTGGGCCCGTTCGAAGCGGCCCTGGTGCTGCGCGACGGCGCCGGTAAACGCACCCTTCTCGTGGCCGAACAGCTCGCTCTCGATGAGCGTGGGCGACAGGGCCGCGCAATTGACGGCGACGAAGACCCGTTCCGCGCGCTGGCTGTTGCGGTGGATGCAGCGCGCGATGACTTCCTTGCCGGTTCCGCTCTCGCCGGTGATCATTACGCTTGCGTTGGTGGGAGCGACCTTCCGCGCCAGCTCGAGCAGGCGGACCATTTTCGGATCCGCGGCAATCAGGTCGCCGCAAGAGAACCGGCGCGCTTCTTCCTCCCGCAACAGGCTGCACTGCTCGGTCAACTGCCGCTGGTCGAGCGCGCGCCGCACCAGCAAGCGCAACTCGTCCGGGCTCGCCAGCGGCTTGCTCAGGTAATCGGCGGCCCCCAGCTTCATGGCCTCGACGGCGGTGGCCACGCTGCCGAAGGCGGTGATCATGAGCAACGGCGTATCGGGCCAGTTTTCCTTCCACCAGCGCAGCACCTGTATGCCGTCGCCGTCGGGCAGTTTGAGGTCGGAGATGACCAGGTCGAATTTGCGGCGGGCCCCGGCGAGGCGGGCATCGGCAACGGAGCCGGCGCCCTCTACCTGGTAGCCTTCGCCCTTGAGGATGGTCTCCAGCAGTTTCCGGAAACCCGGATCGTCATCGACAATGAGAATCGTATCCATCTAATCCTTTCGCGCTTCGCTCATCCGCGCCTTGGCATGGGGAAAACGGAGCACGGCGCGCGTGCCGCCGCCGCCGGCGGCCTCGATGAAAAGGTCTCCGCCGAGCGACCGCGCGAGGTTTCGCGTGATCGACAAGCCCAGTCCGGTGCCGAAGGCCTTGGTGGTTCGGAAGGGCTCAAACAAGCGGGTCCGAATTTCCTCCGGAATGCCCGGGCCGTTATCGCTCAAGGCGACCGTTACGCCGGAGTTGCCGTCCGGGAGCGCCTCGAGACGAATCTCTCCGCCGGATTGTCCTTCAATCGCCTCAGCCGCGTTGCGCAGCAGGTTCAGCAGCGCCTGTTCGAGGATCTCGGGGTCGGTCTCCCAGGCCAGGTCCGGGCCGCTCAGCTCGAATCGCGCAGCGGTCTTGCCGAGCAGGTGGGCGGCGTGGCTTGAAATGGCCTGCGCGGTCTTCGCCCAGCCGGTCATGCGTATTTGCGGGCGGGGCGGGCGGCCATAAAGCAGCAGGTCCTTCACCAGGTTTTCGAGCCGGGTGGTTTCCGCAAGAATTGGATCCACCAGTTCCCGATGCGGATTCTCGCGGCTCTCGCCGATCAATTGGGCGAAGCCCTTGATGGTGCCCAACGGATTGCGGATTTCGTGCGCCAGCACCGCCGACATCTGCCCGATGCGGGCCATGTGCTCGAGTTCCAAGTGGCGCACCTCCAGGGCCGCAGCGTGGCGCGCGGACCAGATCGCATAGGCTGCGAGAACGATCACCGCCAAACCGCCGGCGAGCGAGACGATGACGTTATGCCGGGCGTGCACCATCAGGAAGTCGGCGGCGGCGGCGTCCAGGTCGATGCGCGCAAGCCGCAATCCATCGATGGAGTGGAATGGGACCCAGGCGCGATAAATGCGCTTCCCGTCCTCGGTCAGGTACTCCGTGCGGAACAGTTCCTGGCCCTCCCACAGGGGGGCCAGGGACTCGCCGCGGCCCGCCGGTGTGTCGCGCCGCAGCAGTTCCAAATCAAGCAGGCTGCTCTCGGTTTCACTCAAAGCCTCGAATGCCGCGGAGTCGCCGCCTGCGTCGGAGAGGTTTTCGAGCGCGCCGGCGACGGCGGCCGCGCGCACGCGAAGGTAGACCGATTTCTGCTCTTCCAACTCGCGAAACGTGCGGACGGAACTCAGCAGAAGCACCGCCGGCAGTGCTACGATGACCACCGGCAGCAGGATTCTGGGGAAAGCCGCCCGTTTATTGGACACGATTCTATATCCCAGATTCGCACTGTGCCGGGCAAGTGACAAGATGGCCACGCATGATCCGCATAGTCGAACGCCGCCGGCGCGCAGGATTTGCGCGGCCGTGAGGGGGGATGACCGCGAATTTCCACCGATTCCTGGCAAGCTCGAATCCGGACCTGCAATTGCACTGCCTATTTCCATGACGCGCTCTCGGTTCCTCGAACTGGTCCTGGTTGCGGCTTGTCCGGCCGTTGGCATGGCGCAGATGGGCGGCATGATGCACGTTCCCGCCGGAACTCCGCGCGTGGAGTTGAAGGGAAAAATCCAAAAAGTCCAGGTGGCGCGCGGGCAGGGCATGCCGCACCTGGAGGTGCGCTCCGGCGGGAGCACGGTGCGGGTGGCGCTGGGTTCGGTCCGCTACCTGATGGAGCAGAACTTCAACCCGAAGGCCGGTGATGAGATCGTTGTCAGCGGATTCAAGGCCGATGGCGTAGTGCTGGCAGTCACAGTGAAGCTGGTGAAGGACGGAAAGCTGCTGCGGCTGCGCGACGACCAAGGGCGGCCGGTCTGGATGCGCGGGCCGCGCGGCGGGGGGATGCAAGGGCCGCCGGCGGACGGGCAGTCCGGACCGGGTGGACTCCACTGAAGACGTGGTGGTTTTGGGTCTGGCCCTTCGGGTGCAATTGAGAATGGCGGAGGCAATCGTTATGAAATCGTTCTTGCTCACACTCGCCGCCGGCGCGATGGCGCTCGGACTGGCTTTTGCGCAATCCGGGAACCAGGGTCCGGCGCCCCGAAACCAGAATCAGAACCAAACCTGCGCGCGCTGCGGCGCGCAGTGCACGTGCCCAAACGCCGGGGTCTGCCCGAGGGCGGGTGGGCAGTCTGGCGGACGCGGCATGATGCGCGGGATGGGGCGCGGCATGGGGCGCGGGCGCGGCGCCATGGCCGGCCGGATGCAGTGCATGACGCCGGGCGCGGCAACGAGCGCGCCGGCGCCCCAAACCGCGCCGAGTAAGTAGCCGCGATCCGTTCTCTTGCGGCGGGGAGTGCCGGTGAACGCCGCTTGCAGGAAACGAAAGAGCCGCCCGGACGGATCCGGGCGGCTTTCAACGATCGGGCCGGGCTACGGCTTGGCGGCGCGATAGTTGTTGACCGCGTCGCGCAAGTCCTGAATGGACTTGCCCTGGGCGTGCATCCACTCGCGAACGGGGGAGCGCGGGTCGATGGAGGCGGTGATCCCGAGGAACTTCAGCAAGTGCTCCTTGGGGACGCCGGTCTTCAGCGCGATCTCGTTCAGCGTCATGAAGCCCTTCACCTCCTGGTCGCTGCCGCCCGGGTGATCACCCTTGGCGACGCTTCCTCCGGAGGCGGCTGAGCCGGCGGCCGGCCGCGCCGGCTTCCCTTCCAGGTAGTTCCGCACGACGTCGCGGATCTTGTCGGGCTCGAACTTCACATTGTAGGTTCTGGCCACCATGTTGAGCCTGGTGGCCGCGTGGACCTTGGCCGGGATGCCCGCGTCTTTGTAGAGCCGTTCGAGCGGCATCCGGTAGCCCTGGCCGATTTCGCCGAGCGTCATCCAGCCGCGAATGTTTTCGGGATCGAGCTTGTCATTGGTGGTGAAAGATACCATGGCCGGGCGGGTCTGCCACTTGCCGGCGAGCTGGCTGGTTCCGATGAGCGCGAGGAGGCCGAACACGAGCATCGAGGCGTAGACCGGGTGCGAGAACCGCCACTTCGGCCCGCGCACGCTCAACACGTTCGGCTTCGGGCAATCGACCACGCAATCCATGCAGTGGTTGCATTCGGCGTCGCGGATGGTGGTGACCGAGAGGAAATCGACGTGCGCGTGGCACCTCTTCTGGCAGATGTTGCAGCCCTTGCAGCCAGCCGGGTCGCGTTGGATCCGGGTCAGGCCGATTTTGCCCAGAATGCCAAGTACCGCGCCGAGCGGGCAGGCGTACTTGCAGAAGAACCGTTCGATGTAGAGCGAGCCGGCCAGCACCACGCCCAGGACCGCATAGGCAAAGGGAAGTTCATCCATGCTCCTTCCGAGATGGAAGAAGGCGAGAAACGGATCGTAGTCGCGGAAGACCAGCGCGCCCAGGTGCCAGGTGAGGACGATGATGACGGCGAGAACCACGTATTTGAAGGACCGCAGGGCGCGATCGAACTTGCCCGAGGGGTTGAACTTTTTGCGGAAGATCTTCCGGCCGATCAGCCCGAACCATTCCTGGATCGACCCGAACGGGCAGATCCAGCCGCAGAAGCCGCGGCTGGCCACCAGCGTCAGCAGCAGGAGCGCGGCCAGCATGATCATCGCCGAGGGCTCGATATGGCGGATGAAGGCGCCGGTGGTCAGGAACTGGTAGAGGCTTTCGAGGCCGCCGAACGGGCAGTAGGCTTCCACTGAGGGCGTTCCACGCGGACCGCCTCCTTTTACCTGGTGATCCCAGGCGACGTGCAGCAGGAAGAGGAAGAAGAAGGCCATGACACCATGG
>JAUYBU010000469.1 GCA_030693045.1 Bryobacterales bacterium
GGAGCCAGAAATACAACCTGGTGTGGGACCGCCTGCTCGGGCTGAACCTGTTCGCGCCCGAAATCGCGCGCAAGGAAATCGCATACTACAAGACCAAGCAGAACGCCTACGGCCTGCCGCTCGACAACCGGCAGACCTACACCAAGCTGGATTGGATCGTGTGGACCGCGACTATGGCCGAATCCCCGGACGACTTCCTGGCGCTGATCCGCCCGGTGCACAAGTTCCTTAACGAATCGCCCAGCCGCGTCCCCATGACCGACTGGTATTGGACCCTGGACGGCAAGCAGCGCGGCTTCCAGGCGCGCAGCGTGGTCGGCGGCGTGTTCATCAAGATGCTGGCGGATGAGGGCCTGTGGCGCAAGTGGGCCCAGTCGCCGCCGGCGCGGTGAGCGGCGCACGCGGTGAATCCGCGCGGATTGGTGTTGCGCTAAGTGTTGATGATTGGCTTTATCGCATATACTGATCCTTGGTCGCCAATTCCGAGTTCCAGAACCAGCCCAAAATGTTCTGGGCGTACGTTCGTACCCTCAGCCAGCAGCTCGGCTACACGGTAAGGGCGAAGAAACAGATCAAGATTCCGACCGTCCCGGAAATCGTGGCGGGCCTGACGGCCCTTGGCCTCGACCCCGGCAAACTGGTCAAGAAGGAGACCGACGACCTCACCGATCTCGGCCGCGAGTTGCTGAGATATTTTGCATACCGAGCGCAGGTTCTGAATGAGAAGGTCCAATTTCAGTTGATGAACGCGGACGCGGCGAGGAAACTTTACAAGAAGCTCCTGAAACAGGTTCGCCATCCATCTCCCGTTCCGATGAACAAGCAAAGCGGGGAGAAGGCGAATCCATCGTATTTCACGGCGATCATTGACATGCTGATCGCGGACGGTATAGACGGCGCGGAATGCAACTATTGCCCGATGGCGCTCGCCACGGTGACGCTCGACGGCGCTGCCGTTCGAACGCTCTCCCGAAGAGTGGACGGGGCTTTTCCGCGCGTCGTCAATCCTGTCGCCGTCTGGGAAATCAAGGAATACTACTACACGACCACCTTTGGAAGCCGCATTGCGGATGGGGTTTACGAGACGCTGGTTGACGGAATGGAACTCGAAGAACTCCGCGAAAGCGAAGGGATCGACATCAAGCACTACCTAATGGTCGATGCTTACGAGACCTGGTGGGAGATGGGGCGATCCTATTTATGCCGGATGGTGGACATGCTTCACATGCGCTACGTCGATGAGATCCTCTTCGGCAAAGAGGTTGTCGAACGCATCCCGGTTATCACGAAGGAGTGGACGCAGATCCTCGCATCCCGGATCAATAGGTGAGCAGCAGCCGGTCCGTGACGACCTCTTGCTCCAGGGTCTGACCATCCATTTGAAATCGCTTCAGCATCGACCGCCCACAGTCGATGAAAAGTTCCTCCTCGAATAGACCACGCGGCATCGGCAACTTAACCGTTGTTTTGCCCGACTTCTTTGTCCCGTCAATGCTTAGGGCGATTTTCACGCCCCGCGCCTTGCATCTCTCCATCACCCTAAAGAGGTTTGTGAGATCGAACGCCTGCGCGCCGTACAAAATCCCTTGAGAATTGCTGTATGGCGGGTCGCAGTAGACCAGATCGCCAGCGCGCGCATTCTCCATCGCTTCCTGATACCCCATTCGAAAGAACTGCGTTCCCGCCGTTCGGCGCGCCCACTCATCAACGCGGCGGCCGAAGCTCTGCGGGTGGATGGGGTCATGGATGCCGCATGGCGTTGACATATAGCCGTCTGCCTGCCGGAAGCGCACCACGCCGCCATAGCAGGACCGGCACAGGAACAGCAGATCGGCGCCGTTGGGTTTGGCGTTGTAAGAGGCTTTTATTTTCTTGTACTGCTCGACCTTCTCGCCGTCCTGCATGAACAACCAGCGCTCCGCGTACCAGAGCTTCAGCAATTCGGGATTGCTGGACAGTGTTTGCCAAATCTCTACCAAAGGCCCGAAGCAATCAGATGCTATTGCCCGAGGAGGCGCGAGTGTCGCCAAAACCGCGCCACTCCCCACGAACGGCTCCATATACCTTTCAAATGTGGAAGGGAACCACGCCACGATTTCGTGAGCAAAACGCTGTTTGTTGCCGATCCACTTCAAGAGGCCACTCTTGAACGGCTCAACGGGTACCCGGAAACCGTCAAATCCCAGTTGTGTCGGTCCCTGCATCGTGGCCTGTTTCCTCTCGGGAAAGATAAAACCTAATTGCATCAATTAGAAGATCGGCTATTCGCCTCTTCTCCTGCACGGCCCTAATCTTGAGACGCTGATGCAGTTCCGCGGGAAGCCGGAAAGTCGATTTCGTTGTCGGGACCAGAGGCAACTGTTCTGCCATCTTGCCACCTTTACGGCAGTATGACAGGGACGACACCTGAAATCAAGAACAATTCTAGCCATCCGTACCGTATCCCAGAAGCCGAACGCTCTGCCTTGGGAAGCCGATACCATCCGCGAACTCCTGGAGCCCGCGCGAGGATGGTATGGTTTCCGACTTTGCCGAGACCGGCTCCGATCAACCAACTTCTAGCGCAATCCGCGCGGTTTGACAGCCTTTCCCGCGCCCCACTATACTGGTGTGTTCGGGGCTTCCGCTTCGACTTCGCACCGAGGTAGCGCGCGGGACAGGGCTTTTCGCGCCCGTTTACAAACATGCCAAAGAGAACGTTTCAACCAAATAACCGCAAGCGCGCCAAGACGCACGGCTTCCGCAAGCGGATGAGCACCAGCGACGGCCGCGCCGTGCTGTCGCGCCGCCGGGCCAAGGGCCGGCATAAGCTGACGGTCAGCGACGAGCGCGCGGTCCGCGACGCGAAGTGATTGGATTCGAGCCACGTCGCCAGGTTTTCTTTTCCCGAAGGACCGCCGGTTGCTCCGTTCGAGCGACTTCCGGCTGGTCTACCAGAAAGGATTTCGGATCACCGGGCCGTTGTTCGCCGCGTTCTGTCTGAAGCGCGAGGATGCCGGCGGCCCGCGGATTGGTTTCACCGTGCCGCGAGCGTTGGGTAAGGCGGTCATTCGCAACCGGATCAAGCGCAGGATGCGCGAATGCGCCCGTCTCCGGCTGGGCGCGTTGCCGGCCGGCTGGGCGATCGTGTTCAACCCGCGCCGGACGGTTCTGGATGCTCCCTTCGACGTGCTCGGCCGCGAAGTGGAAAGGGTTTTGCTCCGATGCAGTGGTTGATCGCCGCCCTTCTGCGCTTTTATAAGCGATGGATCTCTCCGCTTTTGCCCTCGGCCTGCCGGTACTATCCGACCTGCTCGGAGTACATGCTCGCGGCGGTCGAGAAGCATGGCGCCCTGAAGGGCGTGTGGCTGGGCCTGAAACGCCTGTTCCGCTGCCACCCGTTCCACGCCGGGGGTTTCGACCCGGTCCGATGAACCCCGAAGTGAGAAGATTGGTATAGCGATGCCCGATTCCTCCGACAGCGCACCCCAGCCCACGCCGCCCAAAGACACGAAAGAACTGTCGATGGAGATACGGCTGCTCATTGCGTTCATCCTGATGGGCGCGGTTCTGTTCCTGACGCCGTATTTCTACAAGCCCGCCACTCCGCCGCCGCAGGCGTCGAAAAGCGCCCCCGCCGCCAAGCCGCCGGCGCCCGGCCAGCCGGCCGCCGCCGCACCCGCGGACCCTCCGCCGCCGGTGGGTCAGATTGGCGCCGGGAAAGAAGAGACCTTCGCCGTCGATACGCAACTGTTCCGGGTGGTGCTCTCCAATCGCGGCGCGCTGGTCCGCAGTTGGGTACTCAAGAAGTACCGCGACGATTCAGGCAAGGAACTGGACCTGGTGAACCCGGCCGGACCCGCCAAGTTCGGTTTTCCGTTCGGGCTGGTCTTCCCGAATCAGAAGCCGGCCGTGAATCTCGACGGGTCGTTGTACGCGGTCGAAGCCGCGCCGGACGGCCTGGGCGTGACCTACCGCTTCGCCGACGGCAACGTCCTGTGTGAGAAGTCGTTCCGCTTCCGCAAGGACAGCTACCTGGTCGAGATCTCCTCCGAGGTTCGCCAGGGCGCGGTTCAGATCCCGCATCTGCTGGCCTGGCGAGGCGGCTTCGGCGACCCGACCATCGAGAACCCCGGCACCGTCCAGCGGACCATCTACTTCGACGTGACGGCCAACAAACTCGTCGCCACCGAGGCGACAGCGGCCGAGAAAGGCCCTCTCACTCACGGCGGCTCGTTCTCCTTCGCCGGAGCCGAGGACCAGTACTTCGCGGCGCTGTTTCTGCCCACCAACGGTTCCAGCGTCGAACTGCGCACGTTCGACGACCCGGTGGTAGGCGCGGTGAGCAAGAAAGAGGAGCCGCACCTGGGCTTCGCCGTGGGCGGGGCGGGGTTGAATCGCTACTCCGCCTACGTCGGCCCGAAGGACATCGACATCCTGCGCAAGATCGATCCGAAACTCGAGCAGGTGGTCGACTTCGGATGGTTCTGGTTCCTCGCCAAGCCTCTGTTCGCCTCGCTGAACTGGACCAACGACAAGGTCGTGCACAACTACGGCTGGTCGATCGTCCTGGTCACCGTGGTCATCAACTTCCTGCTGCTGCCGCTCAAGCTGAGCAGCCTGCGGTCGGCCAAGAAGATGCAAACGGTTCAGCCCGAGATTGCCGCCATCAACGCCCGCTATAAAGGCCTCGGCCTCCGCGACCCGCGCAAGGCGGAACAGAACCAGGAAGTGATGGACCTGTACAAGAAGCACGGCGTGAGCCCGCTAGGCGGCTGTATGCCGATGGTGGTGCAGATTCCGTTCTTCTTCGCCTTCTACAAGGTGCTGTCGGTGGTCATCGAGATGCGCGGCGCGCAGTGGTTGTGGGTGACGGACCTGTCCCGGCCCGAGACGCTGGCCATCCGCGTCCTTCCCATCACCATGATGGCCACGCAGTTCATCCTGCAGAAGATGACGCCGACTCCTACGACCGACCCGACCCAGGCGCGCGTGATGCTGCTCATGCCCCTGATGTTCGGCTTCATGTTCTACGGAGTCCAGAGCGGCCTGGTGTTATACTGGTTGACCGGTAACGTCGTGGGCATCGCGCAGCAGTGGTGGTTCAACCGGGCCGCCGCGGGCAGCGCGCCGCCGGCGCCGAAGCCGGCTCAGAAGAAAAAAGGGTCCAGGTAATAGCCGGTGGCCAGCAATCGCAAATACAAAGTCGAGTCGATCGGCCCGCGGATCGGCGTATTTCTGGATAACGTCCTGAAGCTAGCCCGCCTGCGGCTGAGTTTCGAGGTGGTCCCGGGCGAAGTCCCGCACCCGGAGATCGAAGATCCCGAAGTGGTGGTCCGCTTCAGCGGCGTGGATGTCGAACTGCTGCTGGAGAACAAGGCCGAGCTGCTGCTGGCGCTCGAACATCTCACCATGGAGATGCTGCGCATGCCGTCGGAGGATCACTCGCTGTTGTGCTTCGACGCCGACGACTACCGCATGCTGCGCATCGAAGAGTTGCGCCTGGCGGCCATGACGGCGGCGGAAAAAGCGATCCGCACGCGCGCGCCTTTCCGCTTCAACCCGATGACCAGCCGCGAGCGGCGGATCATCCACCTGGCGCTGCGCGGCCAATCGGCGGTGCGCAGCGAAAGCATCGGCGTGGTACCTCACCGCCAGGTGGTGATCGTGCCCGCCGGCATGCCCACGCCCGCCGTGGAATCGCCGGCGGCTTCGAGTTTCTCCCAGCGCGGCCGGCGCCGTTAGACTGAGTCGGCTCAACCCGCGATGCACCCAGGCGACACCATCGTCGCAATCGCGACACCGCTCGGACGCGGCGGCTTGGGAATCGTGCGCCTCTCCGGCCCCCGGGCCCGCGCGGTTTCCGAAAAGCTCGTGCGCTTCCGCCCGGCTCCGGCCTGGCAAAGCTGGAGCGCCCAATTGGCCGAACTGCCCGACCCCGGCGGGCACGCGGTGGACCAGGTGGTGGTCACTTTCTTCCAGGCCCCGCGCTCCTACACCGCCGAAGACGTGGTCGAGATCGGCTGCCACGGCGCCCCGGTCGTCTTGCGCTACTGCCTGGAGCGCGCCTGCCAGATGGGCGCGCGCCTGGCCGAGCCCGGCGAATTCACGCTGCGAGCGTTCCTGAACGGCCGCCTGGATCTTCCGCGAGCCGAGGCCGTGCGCGATCTGATCGAAGCGCGTACGCTGTACCAGGCGCGCGTGGCGGCGCAGCAGGCCGGCGGCGCCGTCTCGCGCCGCATCGCGCCGGTCAAAGCAGAGTTGATCGAATTGATCGCCCTGCTGGAGGCCGGAATCGATTTCGCCGACAACGACCTCGACTTCGCCTCGCCCGAGGAGATCCTGCGCCGCCTGGCGCCGGTGGCCGAGGGCGTCGAGCGGCTGGCCGGCAGCTTCGCCTACGGCAGACTGGTGCACGACGGCCTCACGCTGGCCATCGTCGGCCGCCCCAACGTCGGCAAAAGCAGCCTGTTTAACCGGCTGCTCGAGCAGGACCGCGCCATCGTCACCGAGATCCCCGGCACCACTCGCGACCTGGTCTCCGAAACCGCCGCCCTGGGCGGCATCCCGGTCAAGTACATCGACACGGCCGGCATCCGCGACTCGGGCGACCGCATCGAGTCGCTGGGCGTCGAGCGCAGTCTTCAGGCCATGACCGACGCCGACCTGGCGCTGGTGGTCCTGGATTGCTCTCAGCCGCTCGGCCACGACGACCGCCAACTGCTGGACCGCGCGCGCGGCCTGATCGTGGCCAATAAGTGCGACCTGGGGCGCGTCGCCGGCCTGCCGCCGGGCGCGGTCGCGGTTTCCGCGCTTACCGGCCAGGGAATCGACGAACTCCGCGGCCGTATTCTCGACTTCCTCGCGCCCGCCGGACACGAACCGGAGGCCGGCTTCATCACCAGCCTGCGCCACGAGCAGCTTCTCAAGGAGAGTCTCGAGGCGCTGGGCCAGGCCCGCCAGGCTACGCTGGCCGGCATCCCCCACGAAATGCTGCTGCTCGACCTCTACGCCGCCCTCCAGCCCATCGACGCCATCACCGGCGCCACCACCGCCGACGACATCCTCAACCGCATCTTCGCGACTTTCTGCATTGGGAAGTGAGTGGCGAAGTGGCTTCGGGTGCCGTTACCGGGTGGTCATGCCCGCTTCGACCAGCAGCCGTTCCAGCATATCATGGACGCCCAGTTTCAACGACCATCCGCGCATGTACGCCACGTCGAGGCGATCCTTCTGGACTTCGACCACTCCGCGCGCGTCGGCCCACTGGCGCTCGGAAACCTCGCCGCCCTGGCGGAACCACACCAGCTTCGACAGGATGGTGTCTTCGGCCGAAGCGACAGGGAGTGAAAAGTCGTCGCCCCACTGGCGAACCGGCTGAAACTGGCGCCGCGCGAACTCCTCCAGGTGGTAGGCGTCGTGGGGAAGAGGGAAAATGTCGAATTTGTAACTGCTCTCGAAGTGGATCAGGTTGAATGGGCGGCCGGCCGCGAGGGCGTCGCGGATCGTGTCGGGGTCCAGGTAGAATTCGCCGCCGATCTCCCGAACCAAAGCGTCGGCTTGCGACGGCGTCAGATTGGCAACCAGGTCGACGTCGCGCGTCGCGCGAGGCATTCCGTGGACCGAACTCGCCAGCGAGCCGCCCGCGAAAAACGAGATGCCGAGCTTCTCGAAAGCCTGGATCAACCGTCGGAGTCCCGGCCCGAGAGCGGTCATGAGCGGGCCGCCTCGGGGTCCCAGCCGTAGGCGCGGATCATGGTCTGGCGGTCCAACCGGCGCGAGGCGGCGCTCAGAAACACCTCTCGCTCGCTGAATTCGGGGTGCAGTTTCCGCACGTTGTCCTCGGCCAGGCGCATGAGGAACTCGCTCATTTCGAGGACTGCGGCGATCTTCTCGCCGGGCGACAATCGCCGCTGAGCTTCGATGAAGACCTTCAGCGCGCGCGGATCGGTGTCGGAATACCAGTCGCCAGCCATCCGACACCCATGGTAGCCGAATTCGCCGCGGGCCCGTCTATCGACGTCATCGGTGGGGAGAGCTTCGGGCTCGCCGGATGGTGTCTTCGCGGTCTTCGCGGAGGGGACACGCCTGAGTCCCGGGTCAAGCGATGGGTTGCGTAAGATTAGCCCGGAGTGTCCCCGGAGGCTGGCAGTCTTCGCGGAGGGGGGACACGCCTGAGTCCCGGGTCAAGCGATGGGTTGCGTAAGATTAGCCCGGAGTGTCCCCGGAGGCTGGCAGTCTTCGCGGAGGGGGGGACACTCCTGAGTCCCGGGTCAAGCGATGGGTTGCGTAAGATTAGCCCG
>JAUYBU010000542.1 GCA_030693045.1 Bryobacterales bacterium
TCGGAACTTGTGCATGCCTGAGGCGAGAGTTTTCAGGAGAGCCGGACGCGGGAAATCTGCATCTCCGGTTCGACGAGGGGAGAGCGGGTCGCGCTATTCGCGTCGCCCTCTCTCCTACTCTACCGGCTCGGAAACGTGTTCCGAGCCGCGACCGGGGTGCCCTCTGGGCCGGGAGCGGTTTCAGAGATCCGCAATGAATTCGGGCGCTGTGTTTAGTTGACGCGCGCCGGCTCTCGATGGGAGTCCCGCCAAAAAAAAAGGGAACAAACGGCTCGTGGCGAGAGTATAGTCTCACATGACCATCGCGCGGACCGAAGAACCGACACCCGTGAAGCCGCTCCGGCTGTGGCCCGGCGTCGTCGCCGTGGTGCTGCAGTGGCTGGCCTGGGTCGTCATCCCCATCGTCGCTCCCGAGGCCACCATGTTCGCGGTGCTTGGCGCACTCGCCTGCGGGTTGGCGGTTGTCGTGTGGTGGCTCTTCTTCAGCCGGGCAGCCTGGTCCGAGCGCGTAGGCGCTATCGTGCTGATGGTCGTCGCGGTCGCCGCGGCAAAGCGCGTCGCTCACCAGTCCATTGTTGGCGGAATGATGGGGATGCTGCTCCCCATCTACGCCATCCCGGCCCTGAGCCTCGCCCTCGTCGCCAGCGCGGTTGCCGGCCGTCGCTTGTCCCGCGGACTTCGGCGTGCATCGATGATCGGCGCCATCCTGCTCGCGTGCGGAGTGTTCACGCTTCTGCGGACCGGCGGCACCTTCGGCGACGCCGGTTCGGAATTCCACTGGCGGTGGACCAAAACTCCCGAGGAACGTCTCCTGGCCCAAGGCGGCGGCGAGCCACTACCGCTCCCGCCCGCTCCGGCAACCGCGCCAGCCGAGCCGCGGCCTCCGGCAGCCGTGAAGACTCCCGAGAAGCCTGGCCCACAGCCCGCGGAACCGACCCCGGGCGCGGACTGGTCCGGTTTTCGTGGACCGGAGCGCGACAGCGTGGTTCGCGGCGTGCGAATCGAGACCGACTGGTCTAAGTCGCCACCGGTCGCGCTGTGGCGCCGGCCGATCGGACCAGGCTGGTCGTCCTTCGCGGTCCACGGCAATTTCCTCTACACCCAGGAGCAGCGCGGTGACGATGAAGTTGTGTCATGCTACAACCTGACCACCGGCGCGTCGGTGTGGAGACACCGCGACGCGGCGCGGTTCTGGGAGTCCAATGGCGGCGCCGGGCCGCGCGGGACGCCGGCCTTCAGCGACGGCCGGGTCTACACGTTGGGTGCGACCGGAATCGTGAACGCGCTCGACGCCGGCAACGGCGCGGGCGTGTGGTCGCGCAACGCGGCGTCCGACACCGGCGCAAAGGTCCCGGGCTGGGGCTTCGCGGGCTCGCCCTTGGTGGTCGACGGCCTCGTCATCGTTGCCGCCTCCGGCCGGCTCGCCGCCTACGATGTCGCCACCGGCAATCCACGCTGGTCCCTCCCGTCCGGCGGTTCGAGCTACAGTTCGCCACAACTCGCGACCATCGACGGCGTCGCGCAGATCCTGCTCCTCAACACCGCCGGCGCGATCGGCGTCGCTCCGGCCGATGGCAAGTTGCTCTGGAAGCACGCCTGGCCGGGCGACGGCATCGTGCAGCCGGCGGTGATCGCGGGCGGCGACGTCCTGATCGGCAGCGGCTCCGGAATCAGCGAACGAGTCGGTGTGCGCCGCGTCGCGGTCACGCACGGACCCAGCGGATGGAGAGTGGTGGAGCGCTGGACCTCGGCCGGGCTGAAGCCGTACTACAACGATTTCGTCGTTCACAAGGGCCACGCCTTCGGCTTCGACGGCGGCATCCTCGCGTGCATCGATCTCACCGACGGCACGCGCAAGTGGAAGGGCGGTCGCTACGGCCACGGCCAACTTATCGTATTACCCGACCAGGACGTGCTGCTGGTGCTGTCGGAGGAGGGCGAGCTGGCGCTGGTGGCGGCGGCTTCCGGCCAGTTCACGGAACTGGCGCGGTTCCCGGCGATCGAGGGCAAGACCTGGAACCACCCAGTGCTGGTCGGCGATGTCCTGCTGGTTCGCAATGCCGAGGCGATGGCCGCGTTCCGGCTGTCCCTCAGGTGATCCACCCTAGGGCTTTGGAACCGCCCGGGGCACGGAGAACTCGGACGTGTCACCGCGCCGGTCGGTGGCGGTCGCGGTCACGTTTGGGCCGGCCAACGGGCTGCGCTTGTCGAAGCGAAAGATTCCCGACGCGTCCGCCCGAATGCTGCCCTCAAAGATGCGGCCCTGGCCGCCGGCATCCGAGAAGATCTCCACTTCACAATCGGCACACGCCGTGCCAGAGACGGCTGCGGCGCCGACCGTTGTGAGAACCGGCGCCGCCAGTCCTCCGGCGCTGCCGCTGGAATACTGAATTCCCTTGGCGGCGTTGCCGTAGATCCAATCCCGCCGGATGGTGTTGTAGCCGAGCGGATCGATACCGATTCCGCCGCTCCGGTTATTGGCGATCACGTTGGTCTGAAAGATGTTGTGGCGCCCGGTGACCATCACGCCAAACCCGTTGTTCGGGATCGCGGTCTGGCCGCTCGCATCGGCGCCTATGAAATTGTTCCCGAAGTAGCCGTAGCTCGACGACACATTGACTCCAGCGAAGCCGTTCCCGCCAATCACGTTGCCTTCGACGAAAGCGCGCGTGCCGTTGCTTACGTTGAGGCCACCCCGGTTGGGGAGGACCTGCCGGCCGGTGATGTCGGTGCCGATGTAATTGCCCCGCACCAGGTTGCCCGCCGCCGTGATGTAGAGAGCCGCTCCGTTGCCGCTGATGAGGTTCCGTTCCTCGGGCCGCAGTCCCCCGATCCGGTTGAATGAAGCTTCGTGGAATCCGACATTCACTCCTTGACCGTTAGGGATGGCCTTGGCTCCGGTCGCGTTGGTGCCGATGCGGTTGCCGATGACTCCGTTGTAGCTGGATCCCGTGTCGGATATCAGGATGCCGGTTCCCAGGTTGCCGCTGGACACGTTGCCCTGCACCACGTTGTTGAAGCCGCCAAGTTCGATGCCGATGCCATAGCCCTTGTTGCCAAGGTCGATCATGCCGGTGATGTCCGTCCCGACGTAATTGCCAATGACAAGATTGCCGTTGCCCGGCCCATTGATTGTGATCCCGTTTACGGTATTGCCGCTGATGATGTTCCGGTCCCGCGGATCGGGCCCTCCGATCCGATTGTTTACGCCGCCCGTGACGAACACCCCGTCGTAGCCGTTCCCGAACGCCCTCGTGCCACTCAGGTCGGTACCTACCAGGTTGCCGATAATCACGTTGTTCGCGCCGCCGATCTGGATCCCGGAGCCGCCGTTGCCGCTGATGAGGTTACCCTCCCCGATCGGGCCTCGACCTCTGGAACGATCGCCGCCGATGACGTTATGGTCGCCTTGGATCATGATGGCGTTGTCGGAGAATCCGAGAATCTGCAATCCCTTGATGGTGTTGCCTTCCGACCGCAGCGTAATGCCCGCGCCGCGTGCCGAATAACCGCCGCCGTCGATAACCACGCCGGCCTCGCTGCCGTCGATGGTCGTGTTCCCCCAACGCAGGGGCGGCAGAGGACTGGCAAGCCGGATGGTTGCCGGGTCCGACGTCGGGAAGACGGCCGGATCGAAGGTGATCGTGACTCCGCTCTGCCCTTTCGTGATGCGCTCGCGGAGGGTTCCCACGCCGCTATCGGCCACCGAAGTAACCACGCAGGCGCTCGCAACGGAGGGGGCGTTGCCGGCGCGGCGTTGCTCAATCTGCGGTTCCCGATGCCGGACCGGAGTGGCCGCGGATGGGGCAACCATGGGACGGGAGCCAGCCAACGGAGCCTCCGCGCTCTTGCCGGAGCCGCCGCTGGCCTTCTCGATAATCAGGAGCCCATTGAGTCCATCCGCCAGGTACACTCGGTCACCCGCTACCACTACCTGGCGCGCATAGCCCTGAGTCGCCAGCGATCCCACCACCGTCGGACGAGACGGGTCCGACACGTCCACGACCTGCAGGCCCCGGTCGCCATCCGCCACGTACGCCAGGTTGCCGGCCAGCGCCACTCCTTCGGCCAACGGCATCCGCAGCGCGCTCACCACCGCCGGACGGGCCGGGTCGGATACGTCCACCACGTGCAGGCCGCCGCCATGATCGGCGATGTAGACGAAATTGCCGGCCAACGCGAGATCCCAAGCCTGATTGATCCCGGTATTGGTGGATCCCAGCCGCAGCGGGCGGCTGGGATCGGAGACGTCCACAATGATCATCAGGCCGCCGGCGGTAGCGGCAACGTAGGCCAGTCTTCCGTCCGCTATCACACCCGCCGTGGTAGGTTCTTGTTGCCATCCGGGTTGGATCTTGAGGAACGCAAGCCGGACCGGATGATGCGGATCGGCAACGCTGACCAGATGCAGGCCTAACTCGTCAGCTATGTATGCGACACCGTCAACAACATCCAGGCCTCGGCCTTGCCCTGGAGAGAAGTCGTACATGCCTGCTTTGACCGGGTGAGCGGGGTCGGAGATGTCGATGATCTGCAAGATCGTCGTAGGACCCATGGTGGAGATAAAGGCGAAGTTGCCTCTCACGGCGATGTCCCTGGCGATTCCATCAATGGGCAGCGAAGCGACCTGTCGGGGGCCGGTTGGGTTCGGAGATGTCCACCACCCCGAATCCCCAATTAGCCGCGGCGATGTAAGCATAGTTGCCGGCCACGGCCACCGAATCGGCGTAGGCCAACGGCTGGTAGAAACTCACCTGAGCCGGGCCGGAGTCACCCGCCAGGCTCACTACCCGCAAGCCCCAGTTCCGGTCGGCCACGTACGCCGTGGGCCCATCCACCACTACCCGGCCCGCGTGTCCCCCCAGCATCTCCACCCGCCCCAGTTCCGTGGGGCTGGCCGGATCGGCCACGTCGAGCACCCGCAACCCCCCGAACGCGTCGGTCACGTACGCCGTGGCCCCCCAGACCGCTACGCCGAACGCCCATCCCGGCGTCTTGTATGCACCGGCCTGCCGAGGGTGCGCGCGGTCGGCCACATTCACCGTCTTCAAGCCTTCCCAGCCGTCTGCCACGAAGGCGGTATCGCCGGCCACCGCCACGCCGTAGGCAAAGCCCGTGGTGGCCAGCGATCCCACCTCGAGCGGACGCTTCGGATCGGACACGTCGGCGATCAACAGGCCCGCCCCGGCGGAGGCGATGTAGGCGTAGCGCCCCTCCACTGCCACTTTGAAGGCATAGTTCATGGGATAGGCGGAGCCGATCTCCATGGGCCGCGAAGGATTCGATACATCGATCGCGCGCAGGCCGTACGACCCGCCGGCCAGGTACAGGATGTTGCCCGCTACCGCCACGCCCTCGGCATAGCCAGGCGACTCCCAGGCGCCAATCTCCACCGGCGACGCCGGATTGGAAACGTCCACCACCCGCAGGCCCCCGGCGCCCGCGGCCACGTAGGCCAGCGTATCCTGGACAACAATATCCTCGACGAAGTACGGAAAAGGCCGGGTGACGCCTACTTCCCGGAGTTCGGAGGGATTGGAAACATCCAGGATCACCATCCGCAAGCCGACTCCCACGTAGGCATAGCGCCCCTGGACCGCCACCGCCTGCGTCGGACCGCCAACCTGGCCGACGGCCCGCCAGTCGACCTGCTGCGGTGCTGCGGCGAGCAGCGGCAGCCAGAGCGGCAAGCTATGGATCAACCGGCGGATATGGGGGCCTCGGATCATCTCATCTCTTCCCGTAGTCTTCCCAACACGGCTTCGAGGTCAGGTGGTGGTGGGCGGCGCGCGCCATTAGCCGATGCGTTTCAGTGGGAGTGGTCTTGTTGCTAAAGACGCGCTGGAGCCTTCCCCAGAGGTCCTCTCGCCCGGAGTGGCATTCGTAGTAGCTTGAGATACTGGCGAGCGGATCGGTCGGGCTGGCCAGCCTGGTGCTGCGAATGAACAACTGGAGCATCGGCAGGAGTTGGGCGCTGCATCGGGCCGCCGATTCCGGCGGCAGCAGTTTTCGGTCCGCGATGGCCGGCAAAGCCGTCTCTTCGAGCGCCCGGTAGGGTGCCAGCAGCGAGAAGAGCTCAGCCAGCTCCCAGCCAAAGGGAGGGTAGGGTTGCGACTCGAGCGAGCGAAGGAAACTCTCTCGCGATGGCGCAGCGCCGTTGAGCCTCTCCCAGTCCTGCATCCACAGCGAAGTGCGGATCCCAAACTCGAGATACAACCGGGCTTTGTCCTCGGTCAGGCCCAGCAGCGCGCAGATCTGGCTCATGACCTCCGGCGCGGGGAACGCCGGATCGGGCGTCTTCTCGTCGGAATGCCGCGCGGAAATGGAAACCCCGGCGCCGAGGAATGGAATCACCTCTTGGACGCCGGAACTGGGGAACAGTTTCGGCGCAAGGTCCCAGTACCGAATCTTGTCGTTCTTGTCGTTCTTCCAGACCTCGGCCATTCGACTTTCTGATAGTATAGTATCGTTTTCCGGACATTGAAAGGGCCAACTGCACTCGCGGGGCCGATAAATGGAGGGAATAAGGCGATGAAACCTGAGGAAATCGAGAAGGTTTTCTACGGGGGGCAGAACGACCAGGAGCGCCGGTTCACGCAGGATTTCCCGATTCTGCCGGACGTCTGGATCGCTTTTGGCGGGAACCCGAACAAGCGGTATGAACTGCTGTTGACGCCGCACACCCGGGGCGACGCCCCGAAACTGTGCGCCACCCTGCGCGCGAGGCTCAACCAAGAGCGCGAGGCGGTGCCGGCCGCCGCGAATTCCTGGGTGCAAGCGCACAGTGCCATTCCCGGCCGCCCGCGGCTGCTCTTCAACGAATCGGTCGCCCTGGCCGAGTTCTCGTTTTATGAGCTGCTGCGCGTGGCGTTGCCGCTCTCGGACTGGTGGCTGCGGGCGGTGGTTCCGCTGCTGGCGACCCGAACCCCCGGTGAACTCGAACAGTTGGGACTGCCGGGCTCGCTGCACGAAGCCACACCGGCCAAGCGGGAGCGGCGCGCCGGGGACGCCAAGCTGCTCGAAAAGCTGGCGGATATCGTCGGAAGGATTGAATACGAGCGCCTGCATCCCGGCGCCCCGGTTCCACCCACGGACGCGGAGAAGAAGACCGCGTTCACCGAGCTCTTCCGGGGGCTGCCTGCCGTCACGGATGGCGCCGGCGTGCTGTTTAGCGTCAGCCGTAACCGGCCGGCCAACACCAGCCTCTGGCGCTCGCGTTTGGCCGTCAAGGCGGACGCGGCGAGTCTTCTGTTTAATCTGAAGTGCGACGGAATCCGCTGGGCCGTGCTCGACACTGGAATCGACGCCCAGCATCCGGCGTTCTACCGGCGAAACGCGCAGGGACAACCCGCCAAGCCGGCCCCGGACGATCCGGAGGACAAGTTCCCCGTCCCGAGCCGCGTCGTGCGCACCTACGATTTCCTGCGGCTGAAAGAACTGCTCGACCCGGACACTCCCCTTCCTGACCAGCCGTCCGCATTCCAGAAGCTGCCGCCCGAAAAACAGGAGGGATTCCGGAACGACCTGGCGTACGCCCTGAGCCGCGGGCGCGCCATCGACTGGGACCTGCTGGAGCCTTTCCTCCGCATTCCGCACCATCCCGACACCGCTGAGACCCTCAGGCCAAAGTCCGCGCATGGCACCCACGTGGCGGGAATCCTCGCCGGAAACTGGCCGGAAGCGGTCCAGGACACCGCCATCGAGCAGCCGCTCGTGGGCATCTGCCCGGAGCTGGAGCTGTATGACCTCCGGGTGCTCGGAGAGGGCGCCGACGAGTTCACCGTCATGGCGGCGCTGCAATTCGTGCGGCATCTGAATGCTCATAAGGACCAGTTGGTGATCCACGGCGTGAACCTGAGCATGGCGGTTCCGCACGATGTCGCGAACTTCGCCTGCGGGCGCACCCCGGTGTGCGAGGAATGCGAGCGCGTGGTGGCCAGCGGTGTGGTCGTGGTCACCGCGGCCGGCAACCGCGGGTTCAACAAGTTCAGCAGTGCCGACGGCGGCGCCACCGGCGACTACCGCTACATCAGCATCACCGACCCCGGCAACGCGGATTCCGTCATCACCGTCGGCTCGACGCACCGGTTCATGCCGCACACCTACGGCGTATCCTACTTTTCCAGCCGCGGGCCGACCGGTGACGGCCGTACCAAGCCGGACCTGGTCGCTCCCGGAGAGCGCATCGACGGGCCGTCGCCCGAAGGCGGTTATGAAACCATGGACGGCACCAGCATGGCGGCGCCGCACGTCAGCGGGGCTGCCGCACTGTTGATGGCCCGGCACCGCGAGCTCGTCGGCCAGCCGCAACGCATCAAGAAAATCCTGTGCGGCAGCGCCACCGACCTGGGGCGCGAGCCGCGGTTCCAGGGCTGCGGGATGTTGGATGTCCTGCGCGCGATCCAATCCGTGTAGCAGGGCGGAAAGGAGATAGACATGATCTTCACTCTGGAAGCATTGCAGGCGGATCAGGGAGACTGCCTGCTTCTCCATTACGGCCAGCCCGGCGGCGCGCGGGTCATCCTGATCGACGGCGGCCCGGGCGGTATCTACAATAGAAGCCTGAAGCCCAGGCTGGAGGAGTTGCGCGGTAGACAGAGCCAGATTGCGCTGGAAATGGTGATTGTCAGCCATATCGACGACGACCACATCCACGGCATCGTCGATCTTGTGAAGCAGCTCAAAACGGTGCAGGAGAAAGGCCAGACCCCGCTCCCCTACCGGATTCGCACACTTTGGCACAACAGTTTCGACAAGCTGATTGGCCGCTCAAATCCGGCGGCCCTCAACGAGGTGTCCGGCGCTTCGGCGGCCGCGCTGGATGCGGTTGTGCCCGCGGGCATCGAGCGCGAGTCCAAGGGTGGGGCGGTGATCGCCAGCGTCAACCAGGGCAACGACCTTCGGAACTATGCCAGGGCGCTGACGATTCCGTTGAATCGCGGCGTTAAGGAACCTCTGGTGATGGCGCCGAAGACCGGCCGGCGCGAAGTCGATCTCGGCGCGGGTCTCAAGTTCACCATCCTCGGCCCGCACGAAGCGGAGATGAACAAGTTGCAGGAAGAGTGGAGGAAGGCGAAGGTGAGCGGCAAGGCGGAGTCGCAGGCCTTCGCGGCAGACTACCTGAACCGCACGGCGGAGAACCTGTCCAGCATCGTCGTGCTGGCCGAGTTTCAGGCGGACGGGAAACCTCTCAAGCGCATGCTGCTCACCGGTGACTCCGGCGGCGACCTCGTCCTGAAGGGCCTGGAGACGGCCGGACTGCTCGAGGACGGCAAGATCCATGTGGACCTGCTGAAACTACAGCACCACGGCAGCTCGCACAGCGTGGACCAGAGCTTTTTCGAGCGCGTTACGGCGGATTGCTACCTCATCTCAGGCAACGGGAAACACGGCAACCCGCACCCGGACACGCTGCAGTGGCTGTCGGCGGCCAGGTCCCGCGAGGAATACCGGGCCTACCTGACGAACCGCGAGGGCCATGAAGGGCTCACCGCGAACCTGGACGCGTTTCTCGAATCGGAGAAGGAAAACGAGCCCGGCCATCGGTACTTCTTCCGGCCCGAGGGCGCGCGGTCGATCGGCGTGGATCTTCTCGAGGCCGCCTAGCTGCCAGCCCGGCGCATCACGGACGGTCGAGTGCGAAGTTCGGGTAAGGCCAGGCGGCCGCCGGATCGTTCGGCGCCTGCATGTGGCTTCGCAGGGCCGCATCGCACACGGCGTATCCCCAGTTGATGAGCCGGCACTGCTCGCGCTCGCTGAAAGCGTTGAGCCGGGTGCGCAGGGAAGCCAGTTCCGCGATCGCCGCGGGCGGGCAGGGCAGGGCCTCGCCGGCTTGATATTTCAGGATGTCCGTCAGGATGCCCCAATAGGCGCCGTTGCGCGCATTGCTCCGGAAATCCGCGATGAGGGCTCGCTTTCGAAGCCCGCGGGACTGGTTGGTGGCAATGTCCATCGCCCGCATGGCTTGCTGGGCCCAGCCGGTGTCGGGGACGCATTCGAACGAGAAGGGCGCCCCGGCGTCGCTTACCAGCACGGTCTGGTACCGGTTCCAGACGGTCTCCAGGCCGAGGTTGTCGTAGACACCGCCGTCGCTGAGAACGAGGCGCTTCCGGAAACCGGCGTCGTCGTAAAGGTCGGCCCCCTCGGTCTTCTCGAACGATTCGGGATCCACTTCCAGAATGACCGGGGACAGCACGGGCGGAAACGCGCTGGATGCGGCGACGGCTTGCGAGATGCGGAACTTCGGGTTCCTGATCAAGCCGATGCGGTAATCGCCGGCATATGGCTTGGAGAAGCGGAAACTGACTCCGGTGGCAAAATTCGTCGCGTTGATGACAAATCGCGGCGACTCGGGAAGTTGCTGCAGATTGGCGTCGCCGAAGAGTTTGTCGCGGTAGGCGGCCTCGACAATGTCGCTGGCCTTCTTCCAGGGCAGTAGCGCGCTCTCGCCGATCGCGATCAGGTCGATGTTGTTCGAACAGAACGCACGCAGCGGATCGACGACCTCGAGCGCGAAGTTCGGTGCGTACCCGGACGCGCCGAACTGGAGCTTGTTCCACTTGATGGCGAGGTAGCCGGCGGTGATCGATCCCCCGGAGATGCTGGAAATGCGATCCAGTTTCGGCAAAAACCCAAGCTGATTCAGCCGCCACAGGCTGCCGAGATGAAACAGCGTCGCGCGAAATCCGCCGCCCGAGACGGCCAGCGCGCAGCCGGGCGCGACACCTTCACTGGAGAATGGCATGTTTCCTCCTCCCGTGTCTGCAATTCGATTGGACGGTAACAATGATACCGCAGGCTCGACCTGCATGGTTCAGCACGCGGCCCGGACTGAGGCATTTCCAATTGGAGAAAACGGCAGAAACGCAAACATCGGCGAATGTTTGGGATAGGGGCGCGGCGTCGGACGGCGATGGCGTCAACGAAATCGGGCGGCGGGAAGTTATGGTTTGAGAGATGGGCTCCCCGTCGTGGACGCGTTTCGAACTTTTGCCAATTGCCCGCCGCCAGCGGTCCAGGCGGCTTTCCGGCGGACTCAAGCAGTTGCGGCTGCCTGAGGCGCCACATGCGTATTCGCAGAGCGGAAGGGAGCTACGCGAGGAGTGTGGTTCCTGCGTGAACAGCAGCCAGCGCCTGGTCCATGGTGGCTACTGAACCGCCGTGTTTCCGCGCCAACAGCACAAGATAAGCGTCAGTGACCTGCCGATGCCCGACGATTCCTGTGGTTGGCATGTCGAGATAAGAAACATCGTCCGGCCAGAATTCGTGCCGCGGGAGGGAGGAGATGGACTCGAGCAGAACCTTTGCGGATTCCGCCGTCGCCTCCACACCGGCGCGCAGGTGGAAACGGAATAGAGCACCTTGCGTGATGGGGCATGTCGCAAACCGGTGCCCCTTGAGGAACCAGGCCGCCGCGCGCGCGTTCAGACTGTGTTCGGGAGTCGCCAGCGCGATGAGAACATTGGAGTCGAGCAGGCAGACCTTACTCTCCGTCATCGAGAGCCTTGACGTCCTCGGTGGTCACGGACCGGACGCAACGGAAAGTAGGGAAACCGTAATCGCTCATCTTTATCGATGCGCCTTTCGCCCCTTTCGACGATTGCAGAATGAGGTCGCCAACCACTCGTCCGAGGCTGCGGTTTTGATCCCGGGCGATGGCCTTGGCGATGTAGTAGGCCTCATCTGAAATGTCCAGGGTAGTTCGCACAACAACATAATAGCACAAGGGCACAAAACTCTCCGGCGGGTTGATCCACACCCTCGTTGCGCCTCCCCACCCTGGACGACTTTAGAACCATCGCCGCACAAAACCCGTGACCCTCGAACCAATACAAGCCCTTTTCCGACGGGGACTTGCCGGAGAATCTGATCCGCTCATCTAGGGTGGGCACTCAGGATAGAGAGACGAGCGGCGGGAACAATAGTCTTATGCTGGCGGTCATTCAAACCGTTCATCTCTTTGTTTGTCGGACGCTGTCTCCGAACGCCTTTGGGCCTCGGTCGCATCATGGAGCCGGACCTTCTCTTGCGCGACGAACACCGCTAGATCCGGATACGTTCCGAGGTCGTCAAGAAGCGTCGCGTGCGCTTCTAGAATCGCCGCGAGTGAACCGCTCCACCCGCCCGCTGGCATGAATTGCGAAACAAACTGCCTGAGCACCTCACACGGATCGGGTGCCTTCTCCAAGAAGCGAAGGGCGACGCTCGTCCATTGCAATGGTCCAGCCTCGCTCGTGCGCTGGGAGATCGCGATGACTCGCGCGATCGCGGGATAGCGAGACTTGGGTTCCTCGTCGCACCAGCGAAGGAGATCCTCTTCCGGCACGACAGCCAGCAGGTACTTGCGGCTGCGAACGTCGTCCAGGATTCGAATGCCTTGCTGAAGCTCCTCGGTTTTGCCTGCACAGAGCCCATCAAGAGCGGCGATTGGCTGGGCGCTAAAGAGGGCTCTTCGCTGTTTGGTGTGGGTAGACCGGACAGATCGGTGGACACGGCAGGCGCACCTCGGCACGCCGCATCGTAGCGTCCGCCGGACGAAATAGGGAAACGGAGGCTTGACGGACTCGGGGACGCCGTCCCCGAAC
>JAUYBU010000264.1 GCA_030693045.1 Bryobacterales bacterium
GGCCCCTCCCCCGCTTCCCGCGCAGAGTTGGTTTCTGACCGTCCGAACCGGCGCCCTGGCGGGCAAGAAGATTGCGCTGCCCGAGATGTTTCGCATCGGGCGAGGCTTGCAGAGCGATCTGGTGCTGCCGGACGATGCCGCCTCGCGCAATCACGCCACCTTCGAAGTCAGCGCGGCAGGTTGCATCTTCACCGACCTCGGCGCCACCAACGGCTCCTCCGTGAACGGCACGCTTATCGCGCATCCGGTCGCGCTGAAGGATGGCGACGTGATCGTCTGCGGCACGACGGAGATGGTGGTCAATGGTCCGCCGATTGCCTTCGATGTGCAGAAGACCTCCGTGCTCCCGGTGATGCGGAGACCCCTGCCCCAACCCGCGCAGCAGCTCACGCCCGAGACGACCGGTGGCTTTTGTCTCCACTGCGGAAAACCCCTGACGGGAGCGCCGAAGTTTTGCGCCTCCTGCGGCCGCCAGTTGCGGTAGCACAGTGCGGCATGGCCGCAAACAGAATCCGGGGACACCCCGGGCTGGTCTTACGCAACCCATCGCTTGGCCACGGGACACAGGCGTGTCCCCCCGCGACGACAGCCTTCAGCCTGTGTCAGTTTGCTTCCATAGCGCCTGCCGCAGAATGCCGAGCCAGATCTCGATGTCGCGCGCGGGCAGGTTCAGCCGGCGCACCATGCGGCGCACTTTGAGCGCGGTCGAGGCGGCGGTCTTGGGGTTGGTGTAGCCGCTGGATGCGAGCAGTTCGATCAGCAATGCGGTGAAGCGCTCGACGTCGCCGGCATCGGCGGCCGCCAGCGGCTTGGGAACGGCGGCGGTCGCTCGGGGATTGCGAATCAGCTCGTACAGGCAGACCGCCACCGCCTGCCCCAGGTTCATCGAGCCGTGCGCCTCGCGCGTAGGGATGCGGACCAGCCAATGGCAGTGCGCCAGGTCTTCGTTGGACAGGCCGAACTTCTCGCAGCCAAACAGAAGCGCGGCCCGCCCGGCGCCCAGATGACGCCGCAACAGACGCCCGCCGTATTCCAGACGCCGCAGCGGGTGGTGCAGCTCGCGGTGTCCGATGGACGTCGTTCCGACAACCAGCGTGCAGTCGGCCAGCGCGTCCGCCAGGGTCTCGAAAACCTCCGTCCGTTCGAGCACCGCCGAGGCGCCCACGGCGGATCGCGCCTCGCGCCAGGCGACATCGTACGGATTGACGAGCCTCAGGCGGGAGAATCCGAAATTGCTCATCGCCCGCGCCGCTGCGCCGATGTTCAGCGGGTTGCGCGGGGATGCCAGAACGATGCTGAGCCGGTCCGGGTCTACCGCAACTCCTCCATGATCTGAGCCAGCGCCTCTTTGGGCGGGCGGGTTCTGGACTCGAGAAGCGTCGCCAGCGGCTCGCCGACCAGGTTCAGCAACTCGACGAAATTCCGCTCCTTCGGGTTGATGTACAGAAGTCCGGTGACGACCTCGCGCGCCTTCGCCGACTCGTGAATCGCGCGGATCGCGTTCAGCTTCTCGGTCGGATCGTAATCGCGATCCAGTTTCTTCAGCCGGATCTTCGAGCCGTCGTGCAGCTCGACGTCGCGCGTTTCGCCCTCCGCCATCTCGATCGAGATGTCTTCGTAAGCCGGCACGAAGCTCACCTCGTGCAGCAGGTGATCGTGGTCCTTCATGTAGGCGTAGGACTTGGTCGAGCCCAGGTGGTCGTTGAAGGTCACGCAAGGCGAGATGACGTCGATGAGGGACAGGCCTTTGTGCGCGATGGCGGCCTTGAGCAGCGCCTGCAATTGCCGCTTGTCGCCCGAAAACGAGCGCGCCACCAGCGTCGCGCCCATCTCGATGCCCAGCAGGCAGCAGTCGATCGGCGGCATGTCGTTCGCCACGCCGGTCTTGAGCGTGGACCCGATATCCGCGGTGGCCGAGAACTGTCCCTTGGTCAGGCCGTAGACGCCGTTGTCCTCGATGATGTAGATCAGCGGCAGATTGCGGCGCAGCAGGTGCATGAACTGGCCCAGTCCGATGGACGCCGTGTCGCCGTCGCCTGCGACCAGCAGGCCAAGCAGGTTGCGATTGGCGAGCATCGCGCCGGTGGCCACCGCCGCGGCCCGCCCGTGAACCGCGTTGAAGCCGTGCGACAGGCCCAGGAAGTAGGCCGGCGACTTCGACGAGCAGCCGATGCCGCTGAGCTTGGCCACCCGCATGGGCGAGATGCCCATCTCGAAAAAGCACTCGACGATGCGCTCGGAGATGGAGTTGTGGCCGCAGCCGGCGCACAGGGTGGACTTGGCGCCTTTGTAGCCCATCACCTCCAGCCCGATGCGATTGACCTTCTTGGGGGGCGGTGTCGCGGTGGCGCTCATAATCCCTCCTGGCGGACGATCTCTTCGGTGACGGTGCGCGCATCCAGCGGCAGGCCGCCGTAGTAGCGCACGCTGCGCAGCCGGGCGATCTGTTCCGGTTCCAGCTCCAGCCGCATCAGCGCCAGCATTTGCGCGTCGCGGTTCTGGTCGATAACGTAAACCCGCGAGTGGAGGTCCACAAAATCCTTCAGCTCTTTGGTGAACGGGTAGGACTTCAGCCGCAGGCAACTGGTCTGGAGGGCGTACTCCCGGCGGAGCTGATCCCGGCTCTCCTCGGCCGCGGAACGCGAAGTGCCATAGTAGACGATGCCCACCGAGGCCTTCGGATTCCGCGAAACTTCCGGCGCGGCCACGTGCCCGCGCATGTTCTCGAACTTGCGCGCCAGGCGATCGATGTTGTTCATGTAGTCGTCTTCGCGCTCGCTGTATTGCGCCTTTTCGTTGTGACCGCTGCCGCGCGCGAAGTAAGCGGCCGCCGGGTGATCGGTTCCCGGCAAGGTGCGCCAGCCGACGCCGTCGCCGTCGATGTCCTTGTAGCGCGCGAAGCCGCCCAGCCGCTCCAGGTCCTCGGCGGTCAGCACCTTGCCGCGATGGATCGGCTCGGTCGGATACGGAAACGGATCCGACATCCAGTTGTTCATGCCCAGGTCCAGGTCCAACATGACGAAGACCGGGCACTGGAACCGCTCGGCCAGATCGAAGGCCTCGATGGCCATCGAATAGCACTCTTCCGGGCACGAGGGAAAGTACATCGGGTGGCGCGTGTCGCCGTGCGACAAGAGCGCGTTTTTCAGAACGTCGCCCTGCGACGTGCGGGTCGGAAGGCCGGTGGAGGGCCCCACGCGCTGCACGTCGAAGATCACGGCCGGCGTCTCGACCCAGTAAGCCAGACCGGTGAACTCGGCCATCAGCGAGATGCCCGGACCGGAGGTGGCCGTGCACGCGCGCGCGCCCGCCCAGCCCGCGCCGATCACCATGCCGATCGCCGCCAGCTCGTCTTCGGCCTGCACCACGGCGAAGGTGGCCTGACCGGTTTCCTTGTCGATGCGGAAGCGCTTCAGGTACGCGATCAGTGCATCGATCAGCGACGAGGACGGCGTAATCGGATACCAGGGAACCACCGTCACGCCCGCGAACAGGCAGCCCAGGGCCGCGGCGGCATTGCCTTCGATGATGATCTTGCCCGCGGTCCCATCCATCCGCTCGACCTGGTACGGATCGGTTTTGACCAGGCTCCTTTCGGCGAACTCCCGGCCGGCCTGCACCGCGCCCCAATTCAGGTCCGCGGCCTTGGCCTTGCGCGCACCGAACTGCTTGTACAGCGCCACGCGAATCTGTTCCAGGTCGATGCTCAGCAACTGCGCCAGCACGCCGTCGTAGATCATGTTGCGGACCAGCTTGCGGAGCTTCGCCTCCGGGCAGACCGGCGCCACCAGTTTGTCGAACGGCACCGGGTAGAAGTGCAGATCGCCGCGGAGATCGTTCAGCTTCAGCGGCTCGTCGTACACCACCACCGCGCCCGCCGAAAGCTTCAGGACGTCGTCGCGCGCGGTCTCCGGATTCATCGCGACTACGATATCGGTCTCCCTCTTGCGGGCGATGTAGCCGTGCCGGTTCGCGCGTATCGTGAACCAGGTCGGCAGGCCCGCGATGTTCGAGGGAAACAGGTTCTTGGCCGAAACCGGAATGCCCATTTGGAACATCGAGCGCATGAGCACGGTGTTGGCCGTCTGGCTTCCCGAACCATTCACCGTCGCCACCTGAATGCTGAAATCGTTGGTGATGCGATTCTCCGGCCCGGCTTCGCCGGACGGCACCGCCGTCACTTGGGAAGTTGACATGAATTGGGTTCGGGCGTCCGCCCTCGCCTCCTGTGATTACAATTATATGAAATGAGATGCGCATTCCGCGCGCGCGGGAGCGGATAATTGTGAAGAGGCCATGTCGGAAACCGCGGTACGGTACCTTATGATCGGACTCGGCAGCGCGCTGGGCGGGATGGCGCGCTATTGGTGCAATGGCGCGATGGCGCGATGGCGCGCCTGCTGGGTGAGACGTTTCCCTGGGGCACCTTGGCGGTCAACGCCGTGGGCTGCGGTGTGATCGGCTGGTTTGCCGGCGCGACGGCGCCGGAGGGCCGCTGGTTCGTGCCCTCGCTGGCCCGGCAGTTCGTCATGGTGGGCCTTTGCGGAGGCTTCACGACCTTTTCTTCGTTCAGCCTGGAAACGCTGCGCCTGGCGGCCGACGGCCAATACGCCAAGGCCACCGCGAACGTCTCCGGTTCGTTGGCGCTGTGCCTGGCCGGAGTGTGGCTCGGTTACAGCCTCGGCTCAGCCTGGAGCGAGCGATAGGAGAACCCCGCATGCAAATTCCGCAAGATGCCGTGTTGCTTCGAATATTCCTCGGCGAGAACGACCGCTGGCATCACGGGCCGCTTTATGAAGCGATTGTCCTGAAGGCTCGCGAGATGCACCTGGCGGGCGCCACCGTGCTGCGCGGGCCGATGGGTTATGGCCGCGCCAGCCGTCTGCACACGGCCAAGATCCTGCGACTGTCGGAAGACCTGCCGCTGCTGATCGAGATCGTCGACAGCGAGGAGAAGATCAACGGCTTTCTTCCGGCGCTCGAGGAAATGATGGGCAGCGGACTGGTGACGCTCGAGAAGGTCAAGGTGCTGCGCTACGGAGCGCGTTGATTTCCTCGCGCAGGGCGTGCAGCGTGGTTCCGGCGCGGCTCAGGGCCAATAATCCCAGGGCCCACAGCGGAACGGTCAGGACCAGGAAAACGACCAGCGAAAAACCGGTGGCGGCGCTTTTGCCCACCCCGAACAGCGTCAGCCCGACCACCGTGAAGAACTGGTAGGTGCCGACATTGGCCGGCGCATTCGGGACCGCAGTGCCCAGACGCACGATCAGGTACACCACCGCGCCCACCCAGAAAGAGCGGTCCAATCCATATCCCAGCATCACCAGCCAGAAGGCCAGCGCCTGCGCCGCCGGCAACAGGAACGACACGCCGAAGGAAGCGTAGACCGATCCGGAGCGGCCAATTCGCTGGATTCCCTGGCTGAAGTGCGCCAGCCAGCGAAGCGGTTTCCACCGGGGCGGCGCGGCGGGAGGCTTTCGAAAGACGAGGTAGACGAACCCAACCGTCACCACCACCACGGCGGCGCCCAGAAAATCCTCGGCCCGCATCAGATCGGCCGGAAAAGGCACGAAGATCGCCGACACGCCGATGGCCATGGCCAGCCACACCGAGTCGAACAGCCGCTCGACGGCCATGGACGGAAATGCCGCGGCGAAGCTCACCTTGAGCCAGCGCGCCGCCAGGTACGCCCGCACCAGCTCGCCAAAGCGCAGCGGGAGCA
>JAUYBU010000578.1 GCA_030693045.1 Bryobacterales bacterium
GATGAGGTTGCCCCCCCTCGAAACCACCTGATCGCGCCTGCGGCGCGGATGACGACGCTTCCCCTCCGCGTTCTCAATCCTGTTCCCAGCAAGGGTAACTTTAGCCGAGCGTTACCGGGTAACTTTTGGCGAGCGCCGAAGCAGAACGGCAGGTTTTAGTTCTTTCTGGTCCCAGCGAGGGCCTTAGCACGGCGGTCAGGCTGCTCCCCCCGGTCGTTGTGATCCGGTTGATGCTGTGGGAGAGTGCGGATTCCGAGGGATGCCGATCAGGGTTCCGAACTAATGTCGATCACGATTCCGAAGTGATGTGGCACTGTCACTTGGGTGCAACCTAGCGGGAGTTTACTGCGAGCAAGTTCCTTCTGAGCCGCTCACGCGCGGTAATCCATAGCAGGCACAGGGCTTGTTGGTTTCTTCACGCACGACCTTTTGTATTACCCTTCTAGTATACCTTGAGCCGTAACTTTCTGAACATTTGCTGTTGACTTTGTTCAGGGATCGGCGATAATTGTATTACCCTTCTATGGCATCTCTCATCGCAAAGCTCAAGAAGAACAAGCGCTACTACTATGTCGTCGAAAGCGCCCGCGTCAACGGTCAGCCTCGCATCGTCCACCAGACCTATCTCGGTTCCGCCGAAAAAGTCGCCGCCCTGGTTAAGGACCGCACTGCCCCCGTGCCCGTCTCAGCGTCCTTCCTGGAGCTGGGGCTGCCGGGCGCCCTCTGGCTGGCCGCGCAGGACACCGGCGTCTTCCAGGTCTTGCGCTCTTTCTGGCCCGAGCCGCGCTCCGGCCCTTCTCCCGCTCACTATCTGCTGCTGGCCGCCATCCATCGCATCTGTCGGCCCGGCCCGAAAACGGAGGTGGCGGACTGGTATCGGAAAACCGTGTTGTTTCCGAGCTGGGGCTTTGCTCCCGAACGCTTCACCTCTCAGGCTTTTTGGGACTGCTTCGAACAGATCTTGCCCGAACAGCAGAGTCGATTCCTGAACGAGGACCAGGATCCGCTGGAGGAAGCCCAACAGCGCTTGCTGGCGTTATGGAAGGACCGACCACTGGTGAGCCGACGGGTGCTGGCCTACGATACCACCAACTTTTACACTTTCATCGCCAGCACCAACGAGCGTAGTAGACTGGCTCAGCGCGGTCACCAGAAGCAGGGCCGGCACGACCTGCGACAGGTGGGCCTGAGCTATGCGCTGGACGGAGACTGTGGCATGGCGCTGTGCCATCATGTCTACCCCGGCCAGGTCGCCGATGCCGAGGAGTTCCCGGTCGCCCTGGATCGCATCCTGCGGATGCTGGATCGCAATGCGATCGCGCGCGAGTCCGTTACCTTGGTGCTGGACAAGGGCACGGCCGCCCTGGCCAATACCGTGTTGTTGCGGGAAGCCCGGATCGGCTGGATCTCGGCCTTGCCTTGGAACCAGGCGCCGCCGGAGTTCCGGGCGCGCGACGTCAAGCAGTTGCCCGCCTGCGGCGGCGATCAACCGGGCGTACAGGCCGCCGCCGAGAAGATCCTGGTCCATGGCGAGGAATATCTGTGCGTGCTAAAGTACTCCGGCTGCTTTGCCGCCGAGCAACTGCAAAGCATTGCGACTACGCTTTCCAAGGTGACGCAGCAATTGCGGAGCCTGGCCACGGAGCTCTCGCGTCCCGGTTGCCGGCTCACCGAAGGCTCGGTGCGGCGCAAGATCAGCCGCTGGCTCTCGCCGGCCTTCCTCGCCGAATCAGTTCAATACGAACTCCGCGCCGAGGGGGCTGGTCTCCGTCTGCAGTTCCAAATCAATCACCCGGCTCTGGAGACACTGTATCGCCAGCGCCTCGGCCGGACCCTGCTGATCACCAACCGCCTGGACTGGAGCGCCGAGCAGTTGGTGGCCGCCTACACCGGCCAACAGCACATCGAACAGGTCTTCCGCGGCCTGAAGGGAGGCGACTGGCTGCACTGGGGACCGATGCATCACTGGACGGACAGCAAGATCCGCATCCACGCTTTCTATTGCCTGCTGGGAATCTCCTTGCTGAACCACGTGCACCGGCAAGCCCAACAAGTGTGGCCTCAACTCACCACCGAAAAGCTCAAGGACGAACTGGAAGAAATCTGTGAGACCGTCCTGTTGTACCCGCCTCAAGAGAAGGGGCCGTATCGGACGGCGACCGTACTCTCCTGCCAGAGCCTGATTCAGAAAACGCTGGCGGAAACGCTGGCGCTGCAAAGAGTCTGTAGTACCCACCGTGGGTAATACAAGACTGTTTCCGGCAAGTGTCTCAGCCCAATGCCCTTAAGCCTCGCTTTGCCGGCTTTCGCAGTAAACTCCCGCTAGCCGGCCAGGATTCCCTTGCATTACGCTCATGAAGTTGGTATTCTACCAACAGGGTGAAAGATGCACCGCTCACCAGAGATCATGCGAAAGCTCAGTTGAATCTGCGTCTGGATGACGGCTTGGTCATTTACACCAGGCACTTCAAACAAGAGCTTGCCAGTGACGGGCTGACGATGGAAGACGTGCTTGCGGTTTGCCGTTCCGGTGTGATTCTTATGGCGCCCGAGAAGGACATAAAGACCGGCGACTGGAAGTATAGGATCGAAGGCTGCACGGCGGACCACGAGAACGTGGCGCTGGTTTTTGCCCTTAAGCCGGAACGAGAGGCCGTTTTCATCACGGCGTTCAAGAGGAGCCATGGCTGAGGCAGTTCACGAATGCACCAACTGCGGCCGGCCGGTCAGGCCCGAGCGCCGCAACTATCAATACACCGAGTCCGGACTCTCGAATGTTGTCCTGCAAGGGGTCGAGGTCGCCGAGTGCCCGGCTTGCGGCCACTACGATGTCACGATCCCTCACCTGGCGAGGATCCACCGAGCCATCGCGCTAGCTCTGGCAAAAAGCCCCGTGCGGCTGACCGGCGAGCAGTTGCGTTTCCTTCGGAAACATGTTGGCTACAACGGGGCGCAACTGGCAAAGTACTTGCACACGGATAAGACGAAGATCTCGAAGTGGGAGCGAGAGGAAGATCCGATCGGCCCTTCAAACGACCGCCTCGTCAGATTACTGGTGGCCGCACTGGATGCGGATCTGAGCAGGCATGTCTCATCGGTTGCCGCCCATTTGCCGGAAATCTCGGATGAGTCCGGCAAGAGTCGGGAGTTGCATATTGACGTCGAGTGTCTCACTGCCTCGTTCGTTTCGGCGCTGACAACGGCATAGCGGCGCGAAGAGCGAAGCGGCGTGGCCGCCCCGGACAGCGGCTCGGCGACTGGATTTCAAACTCGAATCCGGCACTGCTATTCTGAGGAGTTGACGAGACCGGGAGACCGGACTGCAACGGAGGACGGAACGTATGCTCATTACCAGACGAGATATTGGAAGAATTGCGCTGGGCGCCGGGGCGGCGGCCGGACTGATGGCGGCGAAGCCGAACTCGAATTTCGGCGGAGTTCAGATCGGCGCCATCACCTACAGCTTTCGCTCTCTGCCGGGCAGCGCCGATCAGATCCTCAAGTATTGCCTGGATTGCGGAATCAGCGGAATCGAGTTGATGAGCAACGCCGCCGAGAGCTATGCCGGCGCGCCCGCGGGACAGCGCGGTCCGGGTGGCGGCCGGGCCCAGTTGACGCCGGAGCAGAAGGCGGCGCAGCAGAAGGCAGCCGAAGAATTGAAGGGCTGGCGCCTGTCCGTGTCCATGGACAAGTACAAGGCATTCCGGAAGATGTACGAGGGCGCCGGAGTGAAGATCTACGCGTTCAAGCTGCCGCCGACCCTGGCCATGTCGGACCAGGAATACGAATACATCTGGAATGTGGGGCAAACGTTGGGCGCCAATCACATCACCATGGAATTGCCGACCGAAGACCGCCTGCTGCAGCGGGTCGCCGATTATGCCGCGAAGCGCAAACTGAGGATCGCCTTCCACACCCACGGCCAGGGCGGCTCCTCCGGCTTCGACAAAGTGCTGGCGGCGTCGAAGTACACGGCGCTGAACTTCGATGTGGGCCACTATTACGGCGTCAACGGGGAGTCTCCGCTTCCATTGGTCGAGAAGTACCACGACCGGATCGCGAGTCTGCACTTGAAGGACCGCAAGGGCCCGAAGAGCGCTGCCGCAAACAGCGGCCCGCGCGCCGGAGGCCCGAACATGCCGTGGGGGCAGGGCGAGACGCCCCTGAAAGAGATCCTGCAGTCGATGAAGAAGCGAAAGTACAAGTTCCCCGCCAGCATCGAGTATGAATACGACACGCCGAAAGAGTCGGATGTGCTGGCCGAGATGAAGAAGTGCGTGGAGTACTGCAGGAAGGCGCTCGCGTAGCACGCGGCTGGATCACGGCCCGGAACCGCGAATTAAGTGATTTCGTAGCCTGTCCCCGAATTAGGCGGGGTGGCCCAGGTGTGACGACAGCTCCCGCGCCGCTTCCAGCACCATTTGCGCGAACGGCTGGATGCGGTCGGTGGTCAGGTGCGTGATCAGGGCGGAGATGCTGATGGCCGCCACCGCGTCGGACTGTTCGTTGAAGACCGGGGCGGCGATGCAGCGCATCCCAGAGTAGAACTCCTCGTTGTCCACGGCGTAGCCCGCTTTGCGCACCCGCGCCAGCTCGTTCAGAAACCGGTCCGGCTGGGTGATGGTGCGGGGCGTCATCCGGGCCAATCCGGCCGCGATCGCCTGCGTCACCCCCTCGGCCGGACCGTGCGCCAGCAGCGCCTTGCCGAGCGCCGTGCAGTGCGCCGGCCGGCGCAGGATGGGCGTGCGCATCACCCGCAGCGGCGCGGGGTATTCGATGCGCAGCAGGTCGAGCACCTCGCCCTGGTCCAGGCGGGCAAGGTGCGAGTTGGCGTCGGTCCGCTGGCTGAGTTGCTTCAGGATGGGCTCGGCCTGGCGGGTCAGGTCCAGCCGCAAACGGTAGATGTTGCCCAGTTCCAGCACCTTGAGGCCGAGCGAGTACCGCCGGTTCGGCAACTGCTCGACAAATCTCCAGGCGGATAGCGCGCGAAGAGCCCGGTGTACGCCGCTCTTGTGGAGGTGCAGCCTGCGGGCAAGCTCCGAGATCCCCAGGTCTTCCTTCTCCGCCAGCGCGCACAGCACCCCAAGGGCGTGGTCCAGACTGCGGAACTGCGTCCTATCAGCCGGGGGTGACGCCGCCTCGGGTTCCATCGCGCATCCAGCATATCACCGCCCGATGTTCCAGCGGGCGGAACGGTCCCCGTTTTCGTTCCAGTTGACGGAACGAACCGGCAGCCCGTGCTTGCAACCGGCCGCGTGACTGCGCAGAATGAACCCAGGGGGTCCAGTCCATGAATCGTCGTCTGTCCATCGCATGCGTTGTCTTCGCCTTGCTGGTCGCGGCGTCCGGCGCGCGCGCCCAATCCACTTTCGGCGCCATCCTCGGCCAAGTCACCGACCCGAGCGGCGCGGCCGTCCCCGGCGCCCAGGTCAAGGTCGCCAACGTCGCCACCAACGTTACCGTCACGGTCACTACCAACGATGGCGGCAACTTCGAAGTCCCGTACCTGCCGCCCGGGACCTACCAGGTGGCGGCGGAGCACACCGGCTTCAAGTCGTTCGTGCAGCCGGAAGTGCCGGTGCGGGTGAGCGCCCGCGTCTCCCTCAACATCCGCCTCGTGGTGGGCGAGGTCACCGAGACCGTGCGCGTCTCGGGCGCGCCGCCGCAACTGGAGACCGCCAACGCCTCGCTCGGCTCGGTGCTCGACAGCCGCCGCATTCTCGACCTCCCGCTCACCGACGGCAACCCGTTCATGCTGTCGCGCCTAGCGCCTGGGGTGTTGAGCCTGGGCAGCATCAAGAACCAGAAGACGTTCGACGGCGACGCCACCTCGGACTTCAGCGCCAACGGCGTCGCGGTGCGCCGCAACGAGTTCCAGCTAGACGGCGTGCCCGACACCGCCGGCCGCATCGTGGCCTTCATCCCCTCCACCGAGATGATCAGTGAGTTCAAGGTGCAAACGGCGAGTTACGACGCGGCCTACGGCAACACCCCGGGCGCCATCGTCAACGTCAGTCTCAAATCGGGCACCAATCAACTTCACGGCTCGCTGTGGGAAAACCTCCGCAACTCCGCCACCGACGCCAACCAGTTCTTCACCAACCGCGCCGGGCAGGGCAAGCCGCCGTTCCGGCTAAACCACTTCGGGGCCTCGGCCGGCGGCCCGGTGTACCTGCCGAAGCTCTATGACGGCCGCAACAAGACGTTCTTCTTTTACGGCTACGAGGGACTGAAGGACGCCTACCCGCAGCCATTCAGCGGCACCGTGCCGACGGCGAAGATGCGCTCCGGCGACCTGTCGGAATTGCTGGCCCTGGGCTCGCGCTACCAGGTGTACGACCCCGGCACCATCCGCTCGGCCGCCGGCGGCCGCTACAGCCGCGACCCGCTCTCCGGCAACCTGATCCCCGCCGGCCGCCTGAACGCCACTGCCAAGGCCTACCTACAGTACTGGCCCGAGCCAAACATTGCCGGCACCTCGGACTTCCAGCAGAACTACTACAACGGCCGGCGGATGAAGACCGACGACTTCTTCTCGAACCTGGTCCGCATCGATCACAACATCGGCCAGAGCCACCGCCTGTTCTTCCGCGTCAACCAGAACAGCCTCCACGAGGTGGCCAACAACAACTTCAACAACCTCGCCACCGGCACCAACCGCTACCGCGTGAACCGCGGCGCGGCGCTTGACGACGTGTGGGTGGTGAGCCCGAGCACCGTGGTGGGCATGCGCTATGGCTACACGCGCTGGGCCGAGCGCCGGCCGGCGCTTTCCGACGGTTTCGACCTGGCGACGCTGGGCTTCGCGCCGGCGTGGGCCAACGCGCGCTCGGCCGACATCCGCACCATGCCGCCGCTGAGCGTTGCCGGCATGGCCAGCCTGGGCGGCACCTGGGGCTACAAGGAGGCCTACGACACTCACACCTTCGCGGGCAACGTGACCAAGATCATCGGCCCGCACAGCCTGCGCTTCGGCGCCGATGTCCGGGTCTACCGGGAAACCCGGCGCGACGAGGGCAACGCGGTCGGCTCGTTTAC
>JAUYBU010000076.1 GCA_030693045.1 Bryobacterales bacterium
GTTCGGCGCGGGGTTCGCGGGCAACCGGGTGTTCTACCTGGCGGCGCGGGATGTGAATGAGTTGAACAACACGGGTTGGCAGGCGATGGGAAGTTGGACGGTGCAGTAGGGGCCGGCGACAGCCCACTGGGATTAACCGATCCGAGACTCCTTGATTTGGGCGTGCAATCTCTCTAGAATGATCCTGGGCCAATGGAGACCCGTGCCCTCGTTTTTGGCGGATAGGCGTCGCCACGCGACGGTGCGGGTCCGGAGTTCCGAGGTTACGTAGCCTGTCCCCGGAATTGAGGAACGACGAATGAAGATTCTGGTTGTTCTGAAGATGGCGCCCGATGTAGTGGAAGAACTGGATATCGCCCCGAGCGGCACGGCCCTGGATCCGCGGGGCCAGCGCATGGTGGTCAGCGAGTCGGATGAACACGCGTTGGAGGAAGCGCTGATCCTGAAAGAGCGGCACGGCGGCAAGGTGACGGTGCTGGCCCTGGATGCGCCCGACGTCGACGAAGTTCTTTTCGCGGCTTTGGCGAAAGGCGCCGACCGCGCGATCAAGATAAAGGGCGCGGCGAAAGGCTTGGCCACCAGCGTGGCGGCGGATACGCTGGCCCAGGTGATCGGGAGCGAACTGGGTCTGACGCCCGCCGATCTGATCCTGTGCGGGGTCCAGGCGGTGGACGATCTGGACGGGTTGATCGCGCCCCTGATCGCCTGCCAACTGGGTCTTCCGTTCCTGGGGATTGTCACCGGGCTGTGGGTGGACGCGCCCGGATCCCGCGCGTTCGCGATCAAGGAATACCCGGGCGGCGTCCGGGGCGAGTTCGAAGTCGCGATTCCGGCGGTGTTCGGGATTCAGGCCGCCGAGAGGCCGCCCCGCTACATCCCGGTGGCCAAGGTGCGGGCGGCGATGAAGTCGCACGCGATCGAGTGCATCCCCGCGCCGCTGCCGGTCAACGCGGTGACTCCGTTGATCCAGGTGCTGGCGATGCGCAAGGCCACTCTGGCGCCCCGCGCGGAGATTCTGGAAGGCTCGCCGGATGGCGTGTCGGCCCGGGTGTGCGAGATTCTGGCGGGTCGGGACCTGATCTGAGGAGGCGAAGGTCATGACGGGAAACATATGGGTCCTGGCGGAACAGTGGCGCGGGCGGATCTCCGAGATCACTTACGAAGGGCTGGCCTTGGGAAGAGAGCTGGCCGATCAATCCGGGGCGCGCCTGGAGGCCGTCCTGGTGGGACACAATGTGCGGGCGCTGGCGGACACGCTGGGCCGGGCGGACTCGGTGCTGTGCCTGGATCACCCCTTACTGGCCGAACCTGTGGCGTCGGTTTATGTGGACGTGCTGGCGCCGCTTTTGGCGGAGCGAAAGCTGGCCGCCTTCCTGATTCCCCTGACCAACGTCAGCCTGGGCATCGGAAGCTGGCTGGCCGGCCAGTTGCGCGTGCCCGCGGTGAATTTCTGCAAGGACGCCCGCTTCGTGGACGGCCGGCTTCAGGCCCGTTGCGTGCTGTATGGCGGCAAGATCGAGGCGGAGGTGGCGGTTTGCGGCGAGCCCGCGATCCTCGGCATCTGGCCCGGTGCGCGCCCGCCGGAAAAGGGGCGCTCGGCGCAACCGCCGGCAATCGAGCAGGTGACGGTGTTCCCCGACCAGACGCCCTCGGTGCGCTTCCGAAGGTACGTCGAACCGGCCCGCGGCGACACGGATCTCAGGCAGCAGGAAATCCTGGTGGGGGTGGGGCGCGGGATCCGGAACAAGGAGAACATGGCGCTGGCCGAGAACCTAGCCGGCGTTCTGGGTGGCGTGGTCTGCGGTTCGCGGTCGGTGGTGGACCAGGGCTGGCTGCCGCTGTCCCGGCGGGTGGGCAAGTCGGGTCTGACCGTGAAGCCCAAGCTGTACTTCGCGCTGGGGATCAGCGGGGCCCCGGAACACGTCCAGGGGATGAGGAAATCCGGGTGCGTCATCGCCGTGAACACCGACCCTCAGGCGCCCATCTTCGACGTCGCGCACTACGGTATTGTCGGGGACGTGATTGAGTTACTTCCCGCCTTGACCCGTGCTATCCGGGCCCGGAAGCCGCCCGCCGACGACGCCTGATCGCGGCGGCGATCGACCTTTCTACTCGTGGTAGTGCCACGGCGTCAGGCGGGGAATGAGCATCGGAACATTGGCCGAGTAGAGCTGATAGGACGCTCCCAGCTCGCGGCGAAGATTTCCCTCTTCGAACGCCAGTCCCACGAATAGGTACAGGGTTCCGAGCAGCGCGAATTCCAGGCGGGTGTAGCTCATGGCCGGCCCGACCCAGAAGACCGCCAGCATCGCAAGGTACATGGGGTGCCGGCAGTAGGCGTAAGGCCCTTTGACAGACAGCGCCGTGGGGCTGGATGGCTCACCCGCGAGCGATCTGGCGAGCTGTCGAAGCCCCAGAAAATCGTGGTAGTCGAAGTAGGAAGGTATGTGGATCAGGGCCAGAACCGAGGCGGCGTAGGCCGCGGTCAATAGCCAGTAAGCATAGCCACTGACTTGCCAGAGTTCGCCCGAAACCGGCCGCCACAGATGGAGCAGCAAGGCCAGGGTTACCCCGCTGAGGATCACATAAGCGATTCGGACGAAGGCTGGCCCCACCAGCCGCGCAACCATTCTCTTGGGCGCCTCCCGGGCGAAAAGGCTGTGCATCCCGGCGAACGCCGCGAAAAGGACGGCGTTCCACAGGGCGTCGCTCGCGCCGCCGCTGCCGCGCCTGGGGAAATGGAGGAAGTAGAACATCCAAAGCAACGGCGCGTCGGAACATAGGCGCGTCGCGGCAACCAGGAAGTAGTAGTGCTTGCGCGTCATCTTGAGATGCCTCGTTCAGCCGCCCGCCAGGCACGGCCGCACCGGAACCACGTTCGAGAGGAAGCATCCCGCCGGCTCCGAGCGCCCGCGTCAGGCGTCACTTGCGGCAGGTGAAAACCACCGCCGGCGGAAGGTTCAGCAATACCCGCTTGGCGCTGATATTCGGGAAGTACGTTTCCAGGAATTGCCTCTCCTGGAACCACGGGATCTGCCGGTTGGGCAAACCCGGGACCGGCGCCAGGGGGGTCAGGTACTGGAACTGGGTCATGATCCCGTTGGGGGCCAGACAGGCTTCCACCTGCAGGACGATCCGCGCGCGCTGCTCGGCTTTCATCCCGGTGAGCCCAAGCGAGGAGATCACCGCGTGGATCGCCCCCGCGTCGTGCGCGCGGAGATGGTCGGCCAGGTTGGAGGCGTCGGTGTGCAGCACGGTCAGGCGCCGGTCCTGGCAACTGGTCCGCAGGTGATGGACGAAATTCCGGTTGATTTCCAGGGCGAACAGGCGCGAGTCCGGAGTCATGCGCCGCAGGATCTCCCTGGTCATGACCCCGGTGCCGGAGCCGAGTTCCGCCACGGTGCATGTTTTTCGGAAATCCACGTGATCCAGCATCGCCGCAGTCAAGAAGCGCGAGCTGGGGAACACCGAAGCGGTGACGCGAATCGTGCGAAACGACTCTCTCAAGAAAAGGCGATAGGCCAAGCGGGCTTTCGAACCTCCGGTCTCCTGAGAGTAGGGCGTCAACACGGACCCCGTCATCGGGTGTCTCAGTTCAATCCATTCTACCCCCTCCACGCCGGTCAAGGGGAACACGCCCTAATTTCGGGGACAGGCTACGAAATCCCGAAATAGCGCGGCGAGGAAGTTGAATCCGCTTGCGACCCGAGTTTCGGGATTTCGTAGTCTGTCCCCGAAATAGGCGCGATCGTGGTATATTCCATGGATGTTCCGGCCGCTGGTGCTTCTGGCTGCGATGTTGTGTCTTGCCGTGCCGCCGAAGATCGGCGAATGGCAATCTCTGTTCGACGGCAAGTCGCTGCACGGCTGGCGGGAAACGGGGTTCACGGGGCGCGGACAGGTCCGGGTCGAGAATGGAGCCATCGTCCTGCGACCTGGAAAGCCCATGACCGGCGTCACCTGGACCGGTGCGTTTCCCCGGTCCAACTACGAGATCCGTTTCGAGGGCGCCCGGCTGGAAGGGAGCGATTTTTTCGCCAGCATGACGTTTCCGGTCGGAGATTCGTTCTGTACATGGGTCACCGGCGGTTGGGGCGGCGACATTGTCGGGCTGTCCAGCCTGGACGGCTGGGACGCCTCGGAGAACGAAACCAGATCCTACTTCGACTTTGAAAAAGGCCGCTGGTATGCGTTTCGGCTGCGGGTAACCGACGACCGGATCACGGCCTGGATCGACGACGAGCGAATCGCCGACGTCGCTATCACGGGACGATCGGTTGGTCTTCGCTTCGGAGAGATTGAACTGTCCGCGCCGTTCGGGTTTGCGTCCTACGCGACGGCCGGAGGGTTGCGCAAGATCGAGTATCGCCTGCTGCAGCCTCCGGCCGAAGGAGTCACCGCGGCCCGGCCCTAACCGTTCAGGGTCCAGTTGGGCCGGTACTCGCGCTTGAGCCAATCGTTGGCTTCCGGCGCGTTGGTCACGCGGCCGGTGGCCGGATCGTACTCGAGTTTCTTGCCCGCCTGGTGCGCCACCAGTCCCAGCAGCATCTGCTCCATCATCGTGCCCGAGTAGTCGAAGTCGCAGTGGGTCTTGCTGCTGGTGCCGTGCGCGGCGCTGTTGTTCTTGCCCTTGCAGGCGTCGACCCACTCCACCTGGAAGACGTCGCCCCGGACGCCCGCGGCCCCGCGACCGCCTTTTTCGGCCTCCAGGATAGCCTGAACGCTGGTGTTCGGAAGGCCCAAAGCCGCCGGGATTCCACCTTCAAGAAACTGGACCGTGGGGAAACCGCTCGGTCCGGGCTGCCCATTCGGCATCGCCGTGAAACCGGCGGGCAGAGCGGGACCGGCCTGTGCCGCACGACGCGCGCCCTGCCCGCCGCCAGCAGCGCCTCGGGCGCCGCGGGGAGCCGCCGCCTGCGTGACTTGCCCGGTGCCGCCGATCAGCGGCAGAACCTGATCCTTGCCGCGGCGCTTGTAGTACGTCAGGTCGCCGTCGTCGTTGTTGGGAAGGATCACCCGGCTGGTGAAATCGGCGAGGATGCTGCCCTTGGTACCCTCGAAAATCGCGCCGTTCCCGATTCTCGAGACATCCACGTAGTTCCTGGGCGTCTCCGGCTTCAGACCGCCCTGATACCAGACCACCGTAACGGGCCCCCGCCAACTGTTGGCCGGATGTTCGAACGTCGCCTTCAACTTCACCGGACAAATGTTGGGGTCGTACTTGTCGCTGATAGCCTGGTCGATCTCGATGGTCTTCGGGGCGCCAGCGTCGATCGCGTTCCAGAGCAGATCCATCGTATGGGCGCCCATGTCGCCCATCTGGCCGACCCCGAAGTCCCGGTACATGTTCCAAAACAGGCAATTCATGCCCGAGTTGCCGCCAAAGTACTGCGGACTGTAAGGATGATAGGGCGACGGCCCGATCCACTGCTCGTAGTGCAGAGACGACGGCGGCTGGCCTTCGCCGGCCGGGTATCCAGGCCTGGGGAGCTGACGGGCGTCCCAGCCATGGATGGTCTTCAGCTCGCCAATCGCTCCGTCCAGGATCAGCTCGCGCAGGCGTTCGAAGTTCGGGTAGGCGTGACGCTGGGTGCCGTGCTGGGTGGCCAGCTTAACCCTCTGCTTGAGATAATTCGCGCGGACCGTGCGGACTTCCTCCACGGTGATGCCCAGCGGCTTTTCGCAGTACACGTGCATGCCGCGATTCAACGCCCAGTTGGCGATGAAAGCGTGCTGGTGATCCGCCGTGCAGATGATCACGGCTTCAACGTCCTTCTGTTCCAGACACCTGCGCCAGTCCCAGTAGGTTTTGGCCTTGGGGAAAATCGCCAGGGCTTCCTTCGTGCGAAGATCGTTGATGTCGCACAGTGCTACCACGTTCTCGTTGCGGATTACGTTGTAGTGCGCGGTTCCCCGGCCCCACACGCCGATGAGGGCGATATTCAGCTTGTTGCTGGGGGCGCTCTGCCCTCTCAGCGAACCGCTCTTAAGAATCGTCAATCCGGCTGCGGATTTGAGCAAATCACGTCGTTGCATGGGATGGTCCTCCTGTCCATAGTAGCTGACCTCGGACCGGTTCGCTGCCCACCTTTCTGGCGCGGGGACGGGAGCCGAGAGGAAACGGAAAAGATTTGCGGCTTCTGGCGCCTCGGAACATCAAGACGTGACGGCTTGGTGTATGCTGGCAGAAAGCTGGGAGGCCGATGAGGCAATTTCTCACCGGTACGCACGCGCCGCGCGGCTGAAGCCGTGAGGTCTGGAGGCTTCGAATGAGACTTTGCGCGATCCACTTTTTGGCTCTGGCCGCTTGGGCGGCGGACACGAATTGGCCACAATTCCGCGGACCGTCCGCCAGCGGGGTGGGCACGGGTTCGCCGCCTATCGAATGGAACGCGGAGTCGGGGAAGAATATCCTCTGGAAGACCGCCATCCCCGGCCTGGGTCACTCCAGTCCAATCATTTGGGGCGACCGCGTCTTTCTCACCAGCGCCGTACCGGCAACCGGCGAGGCATCGCTGAAAGTCGGACTCTACGGGGATGTCACTCCGGTCAAGGGAGAGCCCGCGCAGAGTTTCAGGATTTATTGCCTGGACCGCGGATCCGGCAAGATCCTCTGGGAGCGGACCGCGGCGAGCGGCCCGCCCAAGATCATGCGCCATCCGAAATCCACTCACGCCAACCCGACTCCCGCCACCGACGGCAAACACCTGGTTGCGTTCTTCGGCTCGGAGGGGCTCTATTCCTACGACCTCAGTGGTACGCTGCGCTGGAAGAAAGATTTCGGAGTGCTCGATTCCGGCTTTTATACGGCGCCCAACGCGCAGTGGGGGTTTGCCAGTTCGCCGGTCATTTTCGAGAACCGGGTCGTCATTCAGGCGGACGTGCAAAAGAATTCATTCCTCGCGGCGTTGGAGGCCGGCAGCGGAAAGGAACTCTGGCGTGCGCCGCGCAACGATGTGCCGACATGGGGCACGCCCACGGTGATGCCCTACACGGCTCGCGGCGCCGAGGGGTGGCAGGTGGTGGTGAACGGATGGAAGCACATCGGCGGCTACGATCTGAAGACTGGCAGAGAGTTGTGGAAGCTTCAGGGTGGTGGCGACATCCCCGTTCCCACGCCCGTCTTCTTGGATGGATTGGCGGTGATCACGAGCGCACACGGCCAGGGGCGGCCCATCATTGCCATCCGCGCCGACGCGGCGGGCGACCTCACCAAGGACCGCTCCGCCATCGCCTGGGTGCAGGAGCGAGCCGGCAACTACATGCAGACTCCGCTGCTCCACGGCGGTCTGGGCTATTTCTGCTTCGACAACGGCGTGCTGACGGTCTACCGGTTAGCCACGGGGGAGCGGCTGTATCAGCAGCGTCTCGCCGGCGCGGTGTCCGGCTTCAGCAGTTCCCCCGTGGCAGCCGGCGGCCGGCTCTACATCACGAACGAGGAGGGGCACAGCTACGTGCTGGCGCTTGGCCCCGAGTACAAACTGCTGGCCGAGAACGAACTCGGCGAGACGGTGATGGCCACGCCGGCGATTTCCGGCGACGTTCTCTACATCCGGGGAGGAAGGCATTTGTTCGCCATCGGCGCCACACCGGCGCGTTCCGAGGCGCGGCCGCATGAAGGCCGGCCCCCGAATGGGCTATGATCGCTCCGGGGAGCAAGCGATTGACCCGCACACCGCGCCTGGCGCACGGATGGCAATTGGTGCGCGGCCCGGGCCTGTCCGATGCGCTGGTGCGCGAGTTCATCCGGCCGGCCATCCGCGCCGTGCCTTCCTCGCTGGCGCGCCGGCTGGACTCCTGCCGGATTTCGCTTCCGGTTGAAGTGGCAGCCAGCGTGGCTTCGCGATGGACCATGACTGGTGGCGGGTTGGAGATCTCCGTCACCACAGCAGAGATCGAAGAACACGACATCGCGATGGAGTTGTTGCTGTGCCTGGGCCAGGCGCTCTGGGAAAAGCTGTCCGACGCGGAGTTGCGAGCGTATTGGATCCTCTTGAGCGATGAGATCGGCGCGGGGATCGAAGGTGAAATCGACGAGCAGGCGCTCGATGAGAAGCGCTCTCTGCCGAACAGCCGGTCCCACGCCACCAGCGTGAGGCGGCTGGCCCGCTATGGCCGTGCATCTTTCGCCGGATCGGCGGCCGAGTACGTTCACTGCCTCTGGCACGAGGTGACCGTCAGAACCGGCCCGGACTACCTGCCCGCGGCGCAGTTGCGGCGGCGTCTGGAACTGTTGGCGCGTTGGTTCCCGCCGGACCGCGGCTATCGGCTGTTCCCCGCCCCGTCGCGCGGTGGCAAATCATCCATTCCGTGACGCCGGGCTTCGCCGGTCATCAAGCGAGTGAGTTCGGATTTGGATTCTTCCGCCAGCCGCGAGGGAGTGCTACTCGCCACCAGGCGCGCGACCTCGCGCGAGGCGCGCTCGCCGAGCGTGGTCCCGCCTTCCTTGAGCCAGCGAGCGCGCGTCGCGCGGTCGATCACCGGGCCGGGGAAGGCGATCTCCTGGCGCAGGTGGCGGCGCGTGTGGTCGGCGATGAGCAGGTGTTTCTCGCGCAGCAATTCTTCGAAGATCGGAATCGACGGGAAGTCCTCGCGCGGCTCGATGCCGCGCAGCAGACGATAGGTCATGCCCGCGATTTCGTTGTCCACCACCAACTTCTCCAGGCTCTGGCAGCTTTCGAAATCCAACATGCCCGGACCCGAGATGCTGTTGATACCCGCCAGCGCCGCCAGCACCGCACCCAGGGCAGTTTCCAGCCCCGCCTGCGAGTCCAGTTGCTTGGCGTCGCTGAGCGCGATGTAGCCCTGCGTCGGCATTCCCAGGTGCTTGCCGATTTCGCTGTTGGCGCAATTGATCATCATGGTCTCGATGGCGCCCATCGGCGTGGTCTCATAGCGCACGTCGAAGATGGCCGGCGAGCCGCCGTAAAGGATTGCGTGGCCGGGGCTGGCAAGCTGGCTGATGACCACGCCGCTCAGGGTCTCGGCGGTCTGCTGCACCAGGCTGCCCACCAGCGTCACCGGGGCCATGAATCCGGAAAGCGGCATCGAGATGAACTCGACCGGAATCGACCAGCGCGCGCAGTCCACCAGGTTCTGGCTGGTCACTTCGCTCCACTTGATGGGCGCCGTGGGGCAACAGGAGAAGATGGTGAGCGGCTTTTCTTTGAGCGCCTGCGCGCTTTGGCGGACCGCCAGTTGCAGATCCTTCATGATCTCGAAGCCTTCGACGGTGAAGGCGCCCGTGACCACCGGCTTCTCGCCGTAGAGCAGGCTCAGGTAGAGCCGGTAACTGTCGGAGATCCGCTCGTCGACGTCGGCCGGAATGAAGGCCGTGCTTTGCGAGGCGATGTGGCGCAGGCCGCTGGTGAGCTTCACGTAGCGGATATAGTCCGCCGTGGTGGGACGGCGCATCTGGCCGGTTGCCCCGTCCAGTATGTTGATGGCCGCCGAGCCGGGAGTGAAGTAGACGTTGTCGCCCGCAAAGTCGTGGGTCTGGTTTCCCAGCGTGTCGAACAACTGGAAGGAACCGGGCACGGTCTTCAGGGCGTTGTCGATGATGTCCTGCGAGAGGCGCACCCGCCGGCTTTCAAAGTCGGCCTCGGCGCCGTGATCGGCCAGCATTTCGAGCACGCTTTGGTTGTGGATTTCCACGCCCAGCTTCGACAGCACATCGCGCGCCTCGGCGACAATCCTCTCGATCAGTTCGTTTGACAGCAGCCTGAGTGCGGGTCTCATTTCACTCCCTAATCTGGGATCATAACATCATGTCACTCGCACTCTCTCGGCGGACGCTGATCTCGACCGCCGGCGCAGCAGTCGCCGTGCCGGGCGCCGCCCCGGCCGGCATGCCCAAGATCACTCTCTGGCTGGACAACATCGAAGAGGCCAGCATGCGCCGGGTCAAGCAACTCGGCGTGGACCACGTGTCG
>JAUYBU010000111.1 GCA_030693045.1 Bryobacterales bacterium
ATCGCACGCCAGCGTGGCCGATACCGTCAAGACGCACGAGATCTGTCTGGCGGCGGACCTGTCGGCGGCCCAGGGCCGGCCGGTGCGCCTGCCGCTGGAATAAGCCGTGAAGGGTCTGCTGCGCGTTATCGACAGCGAACAGATGGAGCGCCTGCACCAGGGCGCACTGCGCGTGCTCGAGACAACCGGACTGCAGATCCGCGCGCCTTTTCTATTGCAGGCGCTCGCGGATGCCGGCTGCAAAGTGGACTTCGCCCGGCACCGCGCCTGGTTCAAAACCGATCTGGTCGAGAAGCAGATCGCCGCCCAGCGCGGGCGCTACCGCATGGTGCGGTCGTCGCTGTGGTATCCGTTCTGCCGCGAGATGCCGGCCGGCGACGTCGCCCGGCCCGACGAGTGGAGCGTCGATTTCGGCTACGGCGCGCCGGTGGTGTACGACTATCCGTCGGGCGCTTACCGCGCGCCCACGCGGCAGGATCAAACCGAGATAATCCAACTGGGCAACGCGCTCCCAGAGGTGAAGGCCATTTGCGCGCCTTTCGTGTGCGGCGATTTCGACCCGCGCATCGAGATTATCGAATCGTCGCGCATCCTGCTGCGCAACACGCGCAAGCCCGGCTGGGTGGGAACCAGCAGCGGCAAGGAAGTGAAGTATCTCGCCGAGTTCGCGGCGCTGGCGGCGGGCGGCGACGCGCATGTGCTGCGCACCGCGCCGCCGATTTTCGTGAGCGCTTATTGCACCACCTCGCCGCTGAAGCTCGACACGCGCTCCGGCGAGGTCCTCGAAGAGGCCATGCGCTACAAGTTCCCGGTGAACTTCGCGCCCATGCCGATTCTGGGCGCCACCTCGCCGGTCACCCCCGCCGGCGCCGTGGTGGTGGCCACGGCCGAAATTCTAGGCTGCCTGACGGCGGCCACTCTCATCGACCCCGAGATCTTCTACTACGCCAGCGCCATCACCGGCGAGATGGACATGAAGACCACTCAGATTTGTTACTCGACTCCCGCGGCCATACTCACCGACGCGGCGCTGCACCAGTTGTTCCGGCACAAGTACGGGCTGGTGCTGAACGTCGAGGCCGGCTACGTCGAGGCCAAGTGCCCCGGCATGCAAGCCGCGTTCATGAAGACTTTCCGGCAGATGGCGTTCGGGTGCACGGTCAGCGCCTCGCTGCCCATCGGGCTGCTGGACAACGGCGCGGTCTTCTCGCCGGCCCAGGCCATGATCGACCTCGACATGAACCGCGCGCAGTACGGGTTTGGCCGGGGCATGGAAGTGAGTGAAGAAACCATGTGCGTCGATCTCATCAATGAAATCGAGTTCGGCGAGAACGGCACGTATCTGGAGAGCGAGCACACGCTGAAGCACTTTCGTGACGTTCAATGGGCCACGCGCATGTTCGATCGCACGTACCGAAAATCCGGAGCCGCCCTCCCGCATCAGGAGGACGGCCGCATCCTGAGCAAGGCCGACGCCCGATGGCGCGAGCTGGTCGCCGCTCAGAAACCGATGGAACTCGACGCCCGCTTCGCCGCCGAACTGGACCGCATTGTCGAAGCGGCCAAGGCCGAACTCCTGGCTTGAGGAAGACGGAGATGTTCGAACTTACCCGCCGCGGATTCCTGGCTGCTACGCCGGCGCTCGCGGCCGGGCCCCGAAAGCGCATGCGCCTGCTCGACACGAAGGGCGAGAGAGTCGTCGCGCTCCACGGAGAGCAGCCGCTGTTCGAATACCGCTACTCGCGCGCTAAACCCAAGACCTATGTGCACCCGCTCTACTTGCCGGATGGACGGCCGGTATGCGTGGATGGCCCGCCCGATCATGTCCACCTTCGGGGGCTCATGGTCGCCTGGTCCGGAGTGAACGGCGTCGATTTCTGGGGGGAAGTGAATCCGGCGCCGCATGGCGAAATTGTGCATCAGCGCTTTGAATCGCTCCGCGGCAAAGATCCGGTGGAGATCACGGCCATCCAACATTGGATATCGCAAGGCAAGCTGCTGATGGTGGAGCGGCGGACTCTCAAGGCGCCGGCTCCGCTGAGCGAAGGGACCTGGCTGGAATGGAGCAGTGAGTTCAGCGCCCCCAAGGAACCGGTTACGCTCAGTGCGGCGGGCCACGTCTACAACGGATTGGGTCTGCGGTTCCTCCCCAGCATGACGGGCGGCCAGGCGCTGAACGCCAATGGCGCCGCGTCCGTCGAGAAGGCCAATGGCGAAGCCGCCGCCTGGTGCACCTATTACGGCGCGCTGGAGGGCGGACGGCTGGCGGGTGTGGCGATTTTTGACCACCCCGGCAACCCTCGCTACCCCACGCCCTTCTTTGTGATGAACAAAGGTTACGGCTATCTCAGCGCGGCGCCTACGTTCCGGCAGCCGTTCCAGCTTGCCCCAGGGGGTGAGCCGCTGCGATTGCGGTGGGCGGTGCTGGCCTATCTGGACCAGCCGAAAGCGGAAGTCCTGAACCGCCTTCACAAAAGATTCAGCGCTCGTCGGGAAGGCAAGTACCGCTTGCTGACGCGCGCGCCTCAGCAAGAATTTCCGAGCCGCGACCGTCAGGGAGCGGTCGGAACAGTTATTTCGTGACGAGCGGTTGGCGCTTCCGGAAGCATCAAGGGCAGAGTATAGTGAGGAGCAGTATGCCAGTCAATTCCAGCGACTACCTTTCACTTGCAGTGAGCCGGCGGGATTTCGTCCGCAACTCGGCAACATTGGTTGGGACCATGGCGCTGAGTCGTGCGCCGATTATCGGCGGCGCCCAAGCCAGCAGGGGCGGGTGGCAGATCGGCTGCTACACCCGGCCATGGGACCAGTTCGACTATCGGGTTGGGCTCGACGCTATCGCCGAGGCCGGCTACAAGTACGCCGGCTTGATGACTCACAAAGGCAAGTCCTGGATCCTCGTCACGACGGAAACCACTCCGGAGGAGGCGGCCGCCATGGGCGAGGAAGTGCGCAAGCGCGGGATGGAGACGATCTCGATCTACGCCGGCGATTTCCCGGTCGAGAAGTCTGTCGAGGCCGGCATTGCGGGCCTCAAGTTACTCATCGACAACTGCGCGGCGGTCCGCTGCCCGCGCCTGTTGCTCGGCGGAACCGGGAAGGAGCAGTTGGTCCAGGCCTACTACAAAGTTGTGGCGGAATGCTGCGACTACGCCGTGTCCAAGCGGGTCGGCCTCAGCGTCAAACCGCACGGCGGCAGCAACGCAACCGGGGCGCAGTGCCGGAAGATCATCGAAATGGTCGGGCACAAGAACTTCGGCATCTGGTATGATCCCGGCAACATTTTCTTCTACTCCAAGGGAGAAATCGACCCGGTGGACGACGTGCCTTCGGTGAACGGACTGATCGCGGGCATGAGCATCAAGGACTTCAAGCCCCCCAAAGAGGTCATGGTCACGCCCGGCACGGGCAGGGTGAACTTCCGCGAGGTGCTCGCCCGGGCCAGGAAAGGCGGCTTCACGAGCGGGCCGCTGGTTGTGGAGGGCCTGGACCGCGGCGGCGACGCGGCCAAGATCACCGTCGAAGCACGCAAAGCGCGGCAGTTGCTGGAAGAGCTGACCGGCAAGTAGCTCGCTCTTACCCGGCGTGAACGTCGCGCTTGGCGGGATCGTAGAGCATGCGCCGGCCGGTGGTCAGCGCGTCGTCGGCCATGATCACCGCCACCGAGTGCGCGTAACCCGCCTCGATGGGCGCGATGGGCTGCTGCCGGCTGCGCACGCAGTCGAGAAAATTCTGCATGTGGTGCGCGGTCTCCACCGGCGTAACTTCCACCTCGCCCGCGATGCGGTTGGGTTCACCCGAACCCTGGCCAGATACCACCCACTTCTGCGACGGTGAGAGGCTTTTCGCGTCCAGCGTGCCGCGGGCGCCGAACCACTTGGCGTAGTTTCCCGCCCCGGTGCCGAAGACCGTGCAGTAGCGCACCATGAAGCCTTCGGGATACTCGAGCGCGACCTCGACCGAGTCCGGGTTGTCGAACTCGTTCTTCCAGCGGTAGGTTCCGCCCAGGGCCACCACTCGCTTGGGGATGCTGGCGCCGGTCACGTAGTGCACCAGGTCGATGAAGTGTACCATCAGATTGGTGTGCGGGCCGCGCGAGAATTCGCGGAACCCGTACCAACCCTGGTACTGAGTGGCGTCGAACGGCCGGGCCTTGCGGTCGCCCAGAAACGCCTTCCAGTCCACGTCCGCCTCGGCTGGCTTCTCGCCGAAAAACCCGTTTCCGCCATAGCTCATCCAATACGGGCTGAAGCCGTTGCGGACCTGCTCCACCTTGAGGATGGCGCCCAGTTCTCCCGCCGCGATCATCTTCTTCGCGCCGCCGGAGTTCGGGTAGCTGCGCATCTGCGTGCCAATTTGCACGATGCGGTCCGAACGCTTCGCCGTGTCGTAGGCGCGAATCAACTCCCGCATATTCATCGCCAGCGGCTTCTCGACATAGACGTCCTTGCCCGCTTTGATGGCGTCGATGAGCATCGCGCAATGCAGGTGGTCGGGCGTGGCGATGACCACCGCGTCGATGTCCTTGCGAGCCAGCACGTCGGCGAAGTGCGCCGTCTGGATGGGCTCCTTGCCGGTGAACTCCTTGACGTCGGCGGCGGCCTTCTCGCGCTTCTGCCGCCAGGTGTCGCACACCGCCGCGATTTCGATCTGGGCGCTGTCCTTGACCTGGATCAACTCCTTCAGCAATCCCCGCCGCCCGCAGCCGACGTTGGCCACGCGAACGCGGTCGTTGGCGCCGCGCGCCCGCGAATAGCTCGCCGCCGCCGAAGCGGCCAGCGTGCCGGCGACAAAGCGTCTCCGGCTCAGATTCGGATCGTTCATCGGTTAGGTCCCCCCTGGTCGGATTGTAAACCAGAGAGCATGGTCTTCGCTCCGATGCGTTGCGGTCCCCGGGCGCCGGGTCTCTGAAATGGGGGACACGCCTATGTCCGAGCATCTGGGGACACTCCGGGCGAATCTTACGCAAACCATCGCTCGTCCTGGGACATAGGCGTGTCCCCCGCGAAGACAGGCGATGGGCCGCGTAAGATTAGCCCGGTCTCAGGTCAGCCGCTGCCGCCAGCCCGGCGCGCAAAAACCGGATCGCCTGCGCGGCGGCGGCGTCCGGCGCCGGCTTGGGCAGGATCTCGGCGGTGATGTAGCCGTCGTAGCGGATGTCGGAGAGGATCTGGAAAATCTCGTCGAACGGCAGGTGCCCCCAGCCCGGCGCGAGGCGATTGCTGTCGGCGACGTGCACATAGCCGATGTAGTCCCGGGCGGCTTCGAAAGCCTGGCGGAACGAAGCGTCCTCGATGTTCATGTGGAACAGGTCGGGCATCAGCTTCACGCACCGGCGGCCGGCGCGCTTGACGATCTCCAGACCTTCGGCGCAGTCGTTGATGAAGTTGACCTCGTAGCGGTTGACCGGCTCGACGAGCAGTTCCACGCCCAGCGGTTCGGCAACGTCCGCGCAGCGCCCGATGCAGGCCAGATAGCGCTCCGCGGCCGCCTCGACGGTCTCGCCTTCCCGCACGATGCCGCGCACGCGGCCGGTGTTGACCTTGGCCCCGAACTCGGCGGCCAGCCGGATCATGTCCGCGATGCGCCCGACCGCGGCGTCGCGCACGGCCGGGTCCGGATGGGTGAAATACAAGTGGTCGGCCGCGAAGACCTGCCCGGAAGAAATGCACGGCACTTCGAGGCCGGTCGCGGCGAGGCGGCGTTTCATCTCCGGCACGTCGACCTCGCCGGCGTACCGCAGCGCGAGTTCCACACCGTCGTAGCCGAGTGCGGCGCAGCGGTCCACACAGCGGCACAGGTCGTCCCGAAGAACGACGAAGGCGCTCGGCAGCGCATCGGCGGCGGCCACCGCAAGACCGATCTTCACGCCGCGACTCCTTCCACCAGTTGCCGCGCCCGCGACTCGATCTCTTGCGTGGAAATGCCGTACTTGCTCAGCAGTTCCATATACGGACCGGATTCGGCGAAACAGTCCGGCACCCCGACGAAGTCCATTCTCGCGGGCGCCCGTCTTCCCAGGATTTCGGCCACCGCGCCGCCCAGGCCGCCCACAACCGTGTGTTCCTCGACGGTCAGAACTTTCCCGGTTTTGCGCACCGATTCCAACAGCGCAGCCTCGTCGATGGGTTTCACCGTGGAGACCTCGAGCAGGTCGACCGAGATTCCGGCGGCCGCGAGCCGCCCGGCGGCCTCGATGGCCATGTAAGTCGGAATGCCGCACACCGCGATGGTAAGGTCGGCGCCGTCGCGGAGCTTGCGGATACGGCCGATTTCCAGCGGCGCGGCGTCCTCGAACAGCACCGGCGTGGGGTTGCGGCAGATCCGGATATAGGTGGGACCATCGCGCCGCAAGGCCGCCTCGAGCGCCTGCCGGACTTCCACGTTGTCGGCCGGAACCACCACCGTCATGTTGGGCATCGCGCGCATGATGGCCACGTCCAGAACGGATTGGTGGCTGGCCCCGTCAAAGGAATCCGAGAGCCCCGCGTAGGTGCCCGCGAGAACCACCGGAAGGTTGTTGTAGCAGACGATGTTGCGCACCTGGTCGGCGCCCTTCAGGGTGATGAACAGCGCGAAGGTGTTGACCACCGGCCGCAAGCCGCAGGTGGCCATGCCCGCGGCGATGTCGATCATGTTCGCCTCGGCCACGCCCACGTTGAAGAACCGGTCCGGGTATTGCTTGCCGAACAGCACGGTGCGGGAACTGGCGGAAACGTCCGCGTCCAGCACCATCATCTCGGGGTGGCTCCCGGCCAACCCGACCAGAGCCTGCCCGAAGGCTTCGCGCATGGAGATCCCGGCTGCCGCCATCACAGTTTCGCCTCCAGTTCCGCGAGCGTCGCCAGGAGTTCCGCCCGGGCCGTGGCATGGCTGGCATCGTCGATCACAGCGCCGTGCCAGAAGGCATTGTCCTCCATGAACGACACCCCGCGTCCTTTGTGGGTCTTGTAGATCACGGCCGCCGGCCAATCCTGCTGCCGCCGGATCCACTCGAAGGATTCGAAGATATCCGCCACCGAGTGGCCGTCGTAAACCGCCGGGGCGACGTTCCAGCGGAAGGCGCGGAGTTTGTCCGCCAGCGGGTCCATGGGCATGATCTCGTCGCTTGGCCCGTCCAGTTGCACCTTGTTGTAATCGACCAGCGCGACCAGGCGCGGGGGTTTGAACTTGGCGGCGGCCATGATGGCCTCCCAGGTCTGGCCTTCGTTCAGGTCGCCGTCGCCGATCAGGACGTAGCTCCACCATATTTTCCGCAGAACGCGGGCCGAGAGCGCCATCCCCAGCGCCACCGATGCGCCGTGGCCCAGCGATCCGGTGCTCATGTCGACGCCGGGCGTGGTGTGCATGCAGGGATGGCCCTGCAACCGGCTGTTCAACTGGCGGAACGTGGACAGTTCCCCGGCCGGGAAGAACCCCCGGTTGGCCAGCACGGTGTAGAGCATGCAGGAGGCGTGCCCCTTGCTCACCACCAGGCGGTCGCGATCGGCCCACAGCGGCTCGTCCGGCCGCACGTTCAGGGCGTCGAAGTAGAGCGAGACCAGCAGTTCCGCGGCCGACGCCGCGCCGCCCCAGTGTCCCGTCCCTTTCTCGTGCAGGATGTCAAGCACCGTGATCCGAAACTGCTGCGCCAGGTGCTGGAGTTGGGCGGCCTTCCTGCCCCGGTCCGGTTCGCCGAGCACTCGATCGATGTCCACCCGGCTCGCGGTTTCCACTACTGCCATGGTTCCTCCGAATTGTCCCTTTGATTTTCACCCCGCGGCCTGCTCATGTCGTCGTGCGCACAACCAGTTCGTTCTGGATGCTCAGCGCCGTGACAAGATGCTCGCTCATCGCCCGCCGGGCGCCCCGGGCGTCGCGCGCGGCGACGCATTCCAGGATGCGCATGTGCGTGGGCATCA
>JAUYBU010000130.1 GCA_030693045.1 Bryobacterales bacterium
GTAAACGTCGCAGATGGCGCCGACTTTCAGCGCGGCGTCCTTCTGGAACACTCCCATCACCAGCGAGCCCCGCCCGCCCGCGCCGATCAGCCCGAGCGTAACCTGGTCCGACGGCGCGGCCGCGGTGGCCACCATGCCGCCGCCCGCCGGGGCGCCGCGATGTCGAATCCGGAGCCGTCACGTTCGCGTTCGGATGGCGCCCGGCTTGGGTCCAGTATACATCTCCGCCGCCATCCTTCGATTCTCCGCGTTGCACTTCTTCCGCTCGGGATCGGTCTTCGTGTCGCCAACCGCCGCGTCAGTTACCCTTCAGCGGAACAAATTGGTGTAACATGGTCCCCGGAGCCATAAGTCGAAACCGACCCGGCTATCCCAACTGACATGCCAGAACAGATTCTCACTCCCGAAATCCTCGCCGCCGCCTTACAGGGTCTTGAAGCCCAGCGCGCGCGGCTCGACGCCCACATCGCCGAGACCAGGCGCCTGCTGGGCGCCCGGTCCCAGCAACCGACTGCCCCACCCGACGTCGTCCGGCCTAAACGGAAGATGAGCGCCGCCGGCCGCAAGCGCATCGCCGCGGCAACCAAGAAGCGGTGGGCCGAATTCCACCAGAAGCAGGCCGAGGCGGCGAAAACGGCCAAGGAGCCAGCCGCGGCCACCAAGCCCAAACGGAAGATGAGCGCCGCCGGCCGCAAACGGATCGCCGATGCTACACGCAAGCGGTGGGCCGAATTCCACCGGAAGAAGGCCGAGGCGGCGGCGAAGGCCCGCAAGCCAGCCGCTGTGAAGAAGGCCGCGCCGAAGAAGGCGGCGCCGAAGAAGGCCGCGGTCAAGAAGGCGGCTGCGGAAGCGGCGGCGCAGGCGGTGCAAGAGGCGGCGTCTTAGTAGGCGCTTAACTGGTTCCGCGGCGGGCATCCGCCGAAAGCAATCGCCTCGGGCAGCCGCGCATCCGCCCGGGGCGAACTGCGCGACCAGGCCTGGCCGACGGGTGCGCGCGGCGCGAAGTGAGTTGCCAGGAGATGATGGCATGAGCAAATCCGCGGCTCTGTCCGTCGCGTCGGGCGTGCTGCTTCTCTCGTCCGCGGCTGCCGCGGAAAACTGGGAGCAATGGCGAGGGCCGCAAAGTCAGGGCGTCTCCTCCGAGACCGGCTTGCCGGTGCAATGGAGCCTCCGGAAGAACCTGGCCTGGAAGGCGCCGCTGGCCGGGGCCGGCGTTTCCTCGCCGGTGGTTTGGGGCGACCGCGTGATCGTCACCTCGCAAACCGGCCGGGCCCATGGGGCGCGCGGTTCCTTTCCGCTGCTGGCGCGCGACGACACCACTCTGGCCGAACGGGAACACCCGATTCAGGGCGCGCGCCCGGCGCCGGCTTCCGAAAGCGGCGATGTCTTCCTGGTGGTCGAGGCGTTCCGCCGCTCCGACGGAAGCCGCCTGTGGGAATACCGTGTAAAGGCGACGGGCGAGTTTCCCGACCTGCACGAAAAACACAACCTGGCCACCCCGACCCCGGTCGTCGACGGCGAGCGCATCTACGCGTGGTTCGGCAATGGGCAGATTGTGGCGCTCGACCTGGACGGGCGCGCGGTGTGGACCCGGCACCTGGGACTCGAAATCTCGCCGTTTCGCAACCCCTGGGGACACGGCAGCTCGCCGGCGCTTTTCGGCGACACGCTGTTTCTGCTGTGCGACCACCGGCCGCGCTCCTACCTGCTGGCGCTGGACCGGCGCACGGGCAAGCAACGCTGGCTGGCCGATCGCGGGCAGGGCCGCACCTCGCACAGCACCCCGCTGGTGGTCCGGGGGCCGAATGGCGACGAGTTGATCGTCAACTCGAGCGAACGCATCGACGCCTATGACCCGGCCACCGGCAAGCCGCTCTGGCACGCCGGCAGCGAGCGCCAGACGCCCATCCCGACCGCCGTCTCCCAGGACGGCGTAATCTACTTGAGCCGCGGCTACCGCAACAGCGATTACCTGGCCATCCGCCTGGGCGGAAAAGGCGATGTGAGCCAGAGCCACGTCCTGTGGCGCACTTCCAGCGGAGCGTCCTACGTGCCGTCCATCGTCCTGTACCAGGGCTTGCTCTACATGACCAACGAGATCGGCGTGGTGACGTGCGCCGAGGCCAAGACCGGCGCACAGGTCTGGCGGCAGCGGCTCGGCGGCGTGTTTTTTGCGTCCCCCGTCGCCGGCGACGGAAAGATCTACATGGTCAGCGAAACCGGGACAACATTCGTGTTGCGCGCCGGCCGCCAGCCGGAGGTGCTGGCGGAGAACGATCTCGGAGAGCGGTTGCTGGCCTCGCCGGCCATTTCGAACGGGCGGCTGTACCTGCGCAGCGATGGGACGTTGTTCGCAATACAGCAACCCTCACCCGCCCGCGCCTCGCGATACACTGGGTACCAATGACCAATCAAGCGCGTCCCTGGCATCAGTCGCTCACCGTCCTGTTACTGTCGGCCGCGGCGCTCCCGCCTCTCGGCCTGGTGCTGCTGTGGATTCGGCGAGGTACGAAGGTGGTCTGGAAAATTCTTGGAACCCTCCCCATTCTCGGTTTCGCCGTGGCCCACCTGTTCCTGTTCTTCGGCCTGCGCGTGGAGATGGACGGCTCCGTCTCCAAGCCGATGTTCTCCTTCGGCACCCGCGCGTCCCACGACGCCCAACTGGAAGCCAGCCGCGCGGTGCCGCCGCCTGCGACGGTCCAGGCCGCGCCGGAGCCACCGGCGCCCGCCGCGCCGCCCTACTGGACCGACTTTCGCGGGCCCAATCGCGACGGCCGCTACGATGAGACGCCCATCCTCACCGCCTGGCCCAAACCCGGCCTGACGAGGTTGTGGAAGCAGCCCGTGGGCGGCGGCTACGCCTCCTTTGTCATCGCCGAGGGCCGCGCGTTCACCATCGAGCAGCGCCGCAACCGGGAGGTTGTCGCGGCCTATGACATCGACACCGGCCGCGAGCTGTGGACCAACTCCTGGGCCGCCGACTTCCGCGAAGCCATGGGCGGCGACGGACCGCGCGCCACGCCCACCTGGCACGAAGGTCGGCTATACGCGCAAGGCGCCGAAGGCGAACTGCGGTGCCTGGAGGCGGCCACCGGCAAGCTCGTCTGGTCCAAGAATATCCTCGCCGACAACGGCGCCGCTAACCTCACCTGGGGCATGTCGGCCTCGCCGCTGGTCGTCGACGAGAAACTCATTGTGCAGCCCGGCGGCCCCGGCGGCAAGTCGGTGGTGGCCTACCACAAGCTGACCGGCGCGCCCATTTGGAAGGCATTGGATGACAAGCAGGCCTACACCTCGCCCATGCTGGTGACTCTCGGCGGGCGGCGGCAGATTGTCACGGTCACCGCCAGCCGCGCGGTGGGGCTGACGCCCGAGGACGGCACGCTGCTGTGGGAATTCCCCTGGGTCACCGAGTACGACGTGAACGCTTCCCAGCCCATCGTCACCGGCCCCAACCGGGTCTTCATCTCCACCGGCTATGGCCACGGGGCGGCGGTGCTCGAATTGCAGCCCGCCGGCAAGGCCTTCACCGTCCGCGCGGTCTGGCAAAACACGCGCATGAAGAACAAGTTCAACCCTTCGGTACTCTACGAGGGCCACGTTTACGGCCTCGACGAAGGCATACTCGCCTGCCTGGACGCCGAGACCGGGCAGCAGAAGTGGAAAGGCGGGCGCTATGGCTACGGTCAGCTTCTGCTGGCCAGCGGCCATTTGGTAGTGACCACCGAAACCGGCGAAGTCGTGCTGGTCAGAGCCACGTCCGAACGGCACCAGGAGCTGGCCCAGTTTTCCGCCATCGAAGGCAAGACCTGGAACGTGCCCGCGCTGGCCGGCGGCCGCCTGTTCGTGCGCAACACCACCGAAATGGCCTGCTTCCGCATCACCCAATAAATGCGTCAGCCTGGTATGGCCCCTTTTTCGGGGACAGACAGGTGTGTCCGCGGGGGACACGCCTGTGTCCCAAGGCTAAGCGATAGTTTCCGTAAGGTCAGCCCGGAGTGTCCCCGGGTCCGAGAAAAGGGGCCATACCAGGCTGACGCATTTTTCGCGATAGCATGATCTTTATGAGCGTGTGCAGGTTGATGGCCGGCCTTTGCCTCCTGGCGGCCCCTCAATGGGCCGAGGATTGGCCCCAATTCCGCGGCAAGGACCGCGCCGGAGTTTGGAGCGAAACCGGCATTCTGGATGCCTTTCCCCCCGAGGGCCTCAAGGTAAGGTGGCGCGCCCCGCTGCGCAGCGGCTTCAGCGGGCCGGCCGTGGCCGGCGGCAAGGTCTTTGTGCTGGATTTCAATCCCACCACCCGCCCGAAGGGAGTCGAGCGCGCCCTGGCCTTCGACGAGAAGACCGGCAAACTGCTGTGGTCGCGCGAGTGGGAGGTCAACTACGCCGGCCTGGCCACCACCTATGCCGTCGGCCCGCGCGCGACGCCTACCGTGGATGGCGACCGGGTCTACGTCTTCGGCTCCATGGGCATGCTGCAATGCCTGCGCACGGCCGACGGCAAGCTCCTTTGGCAGCACGATTTCGTGCGCGATTTCGCCACCCAGGTCCCGGTCTGGGGCATGGCGGCGGCGCCGCTGGTCGATGGCCCGCGTCTCATCTGCCTGGCCGGCGGCGCGGGCGACTCCAAGGTCATGGCCTTCGACAAAATGACCGGCGCCGTGCTCTGGCGGGCGCTGTCATCGGATTTCGAGCCCGGCTACAGCGCGCCCATCCTGATCCAGGCCGGCGGGAAGCGGCAGATCATCCAATGGCATCCTCAAGGCGTCGCCTCGCTCGACCCGGAAACCGGCCAGCGGCTCTGGGAACTGCCCTTCGAAAGCCGGCTGGGCTTGTCGGTCGCCACCCCGGTCTGGTCCGGCCTGCGGCTCATGATCTCCTCCTTCGTCACCGGTTCCATGATGATCGCGCTGGACGACTCGGGGCCGCGCGCGCGCATGCTCTGGCGCGGCGCCAGCAGCAGCGAAACCAAGCCCGACGGCCTCCACGCCCTGATCTCAACCCCCTTCATCGACGGCGGCTACATTTACGGGATTTGCTCCTACGGGCACCTGCGCTGCCTGGACGCCAACACCGGCAAACAGGTTTGGGAAACCCTGGAAGTCACCCGCGAGCGCGCCCGCTGGGCCGCCGCCCACCTGGTCCGCCACCAGGACCGCTATTTCATCAACAACGACCGCGGCGAACTGATCCTGGCCAAACTCAGCCCCGCCGGCTACCACGAGATCGGCCGCACCAAGCTCATCCAGCCGACATCCAATTCCGGCAACCGCCGCGAGGCCGGCGCCGTCAACTGGACCCACCCGGCCTACGCCAACCGCCACATCTTCACCCGCAACGACCAGGAGCTAATATGCGCCTCGCTCGAAGCCGGCGCACGCTAGCGCGCCTGGCGGGCCTTGTTTTCGCGCTGGTGAGCCTCGGGCCGGCGCAGGATTGGCCCCAGTTTCGCGGCAACCCGCAACTCACCGGCGTTACCGCGGCCGCGCTTCCCGCCTCCTTGAAACTGCTGTGGACCTACGAAGCGGGCCAGGCCATCGAGTCTTCGGCAGCCATAGCCGGCGGAGCGGTTTACGTTGGCTGTTTCTCGGGCGAGTTGATCTCGCTCGATCTGGCGACAGGAAAGCTCCGCTGGAAGTACAAGACCGAGGGGGAGGGGGAGATCGGCGAATCCTCGCCGGCCGTGAGCGGAGAGATGGTTTACGTCGGCGATCTTTCCGGCTGGCTGCATGCGGTCGGCGTCCAGGACGGCAAGCGGCGCTGGAGCTACAAGGCGCGCGGCGAGATCAAGGCCTCTCCGGTGATCAGCGGCGGCAAAGTGCTGGTGGGATCCTACGACGGCAGCCTGCACGCCGTGGACGCGCTCACCGGCCGCCGGGCATGGTCCTACGAGACCGAGGGCCCGGTACACGCCACCGCCGGAATCGCCGGAGGGCTGGCGTTCATATCCGGCTGCGACGGCAATCTGCGCGCCATTCGGATCGCCGACGGCAAGCAGGAATATGCGGTGGAAACCGGCTCCTACACCGGCGCTTCACCCGCCCTAGCCGGCGACGTCGCCTATTTCGGAACCTTCGACAACCAGGTATTGGCCATCGACCTGCGGCGCAAATCCGCGATCTGGCAATACGAGAATCCGCGCCGCAAGTTCCCGTTCTACTCTTCCGCCGCGCTGGCCGGCGGAAAAGTGGTGTTGGGCGGCCGCGACAGCCTGGTGCACGCTCTGGACGCCAAGACTGGGAAGGCGCTGTGGACCTTCACCGCGCGCGCCCGCGTGGATTCCTCGCCCGCCGTCTCCGGCGGCCGCGTCTTCTTCGGCGCGCACAACGGCCGCCTGACCGCGCTCGATCTACAGTCCGGCAAGCAGCTTTGGCAATTCGAGGCCGGCGCCGCCCTCACCGCTTCCCCGGCCATCGCCGCCGGCCGCCTGGTCATCTCCTCGCTCGACGGCGTGGTCTACTGCTTCGGCCAGTAATGAGATTCACCGGATCGGTTCAGTTCCCTCGCTGAGGATCGCAAGGTAGGCATCGTAGACAAAGAGCCGGTGGCGTTGGCGCCCGGTGGTCTCGCGTAGCATGCCCAACCGCTGCATATGCTCCAGAGACTTCGCCACGGTCGGCGCGGAGATACCGATGCTCCCGGCAGCGGCGGGGATCGACATGATCGGGTTCCCCTGCATGTGTTCGAATACGCGCAGCACGGATGCCGCCGGGCGGCCCAACGCCTCGATCTTGCGGCGGTGCTCCTCGAAAACCGCGAGGATGCGGCGCGCGGCGGCCGCGGCCTGTTCGGCGGTATCCCTCACGCCGGTCAGGAAGAACTCCAGCCAGGTCTCCCAGTCGCCCTTGACCCGTACTCGGTCCAGCAGGTCGTAGTAAGCTGGCCGGTGCTGCTTGAAGTAGAGGCTCAAATAGAGGATTGGTTCCCGCAGCACGCCGGCGGCGCACAACAGGAATGTGATGAGCAACCTGCCAAGGCGGCCGTTGCCGTCCAGGAACGGGTGAATCGTCTCAAACTGAACGTGGACCAAACCGGCCTTGATGAGCAACGGGAGATCCGCCCGCTCGTCGTGCAGGAACAGCTCCAGAGCGCTCATGCAATCCAGGACCAGCTCGGGCGGTGGCGGAACGAAGGCCGCGGTCCCCGGCCGGGCGCCGCCGATCCAGTCTTGGTTTCGCCGGAACTCGCCCGGCTGTTTGTCGCTGCCCCGGCCCTTCGATAGAAGAACCTCGTGGATCTCGCGGATGAGCCGCAGGGAGAGCGGGAAGCCTCCGCGCAGCCGCTCCAGGCCATGGGTCAGCGCCGCCACGTAGTTCGAGACTTCCTGGACATCCTTCGGCGGCGCCCCCGGCGCCTCGTCGTTCTCAAACAGCAGCAGGTCGGAGAGAGATGACTGAGTCCCTTCGATTTGGGAGGAGAGCACCGCCTCCTTGCGAACGTAGGCGTAGATGAAGAGCGATAGGTTGGGTAGAACGGAAGCCAAGCCGTCCAGCCGGCCGAGCGACTGGTTCGCCTGTTCGAGCAGGCGTTGGAGGGCCTCCAGGCGCACTGGAGGATTCGGCGGGAGTGGCGGTGGCACGAACGCCCTGACGCTCTCCTCGCCATAGGCTTTGACGATGTAGCGGCCCAGCCGCGGGCCGTAGTCCTCTGCTGCGGACACAAAATCCTTTCGTTAACCGGCTCCTAACGAAAGGATATGCCATTTTCGTTTCGTTAGCCAGTACTTTACCGAGATCCAGTTGACGCCCGCGCAGCCTGACCTCGCCGGACTGCGATTTGAGGAATCTAAACCAGCAGTTTAGAATTCTCACATGCGCTTCATCCCCCGCGCCATTCAGCCGGCCGTGCTGGAGGCCGCTTGCGCCTTCCCCGCCGTGGTGGTGACCGGGCCGCGCCGGGCCGGAAAGACCACCTTGCTGCGCCGTCTTTTCCCGCGCGCGTTCCGATCCCAGAGCGTTGCTGGAAGAACTCCGCCTCCCGCGCTGTTCGACGAGATCCGGAATATGCCGGAGTTGTTCGCCGACATCCGAACGCGGATTGACCGAAATCCCCGCCAAATGGGCCGGTGGCTGTTCACCGGCTCCCAGGACGCGCCGCTGATGCGGGGTGTCGCCCAGTCGATGGCTGGGCGCGCCGCCATCCTGCAGTTGCCGCCGTTCAGTCTGGCCGAGACGGATCGTGTCGAGTTGACATTCCCGCGCCAGCCGTGGTGCTACAATCGGAGGACTAAGCACAGTGAATTTTACCTTGATCGAACGACTGGGATAGAATATCATTCCAATCCGACGCCTGGGACCGGTGCACTGAGGAAAGGAAACGTCAACGTCTTTGAAAATCCTACTTTACAGCCCGGATAACGGGGTGACGCGGAATTTCATGCCGCACCTGTGGATGTTCCTGCTGCAGGCGCTGACCCCTCCGGAGCACGAGGTGCTGCTGATCGACGGCAATACCCAGCCGATGAGCGACGCCGAACTGGTGCGCTTCGCGCTCGAGCGAAAGATCGACCTGGTCGGCATCGGCGCAATGACCCGAATGGTGGCCCGGGCATACCGAGTCGCCGACGCGCTTCGCGCCGCCGGCGTGCGGGTGGTGATGGGCGGACCGCACGTGAGCGAGGTGCCGGACGAGGCGCTGGGACGCGACGGCGGCCCGCGCCATGCCGACGCCATCGCGATTGGCGAAGCCGATCAGACCTGGCTGGAGATCGTCGCGGACGCCTCGCGCGGCACATTGAAGGACGTGTACGCCCCGCCGGACGCGCCCGGCCAGCAGAGCAAGCCCAACCTCCAGGATTATCCGGTCATCCCCTGGGACAAGCTCGACATCGACCAATTCAACCGTGTTCCCGGCTTCTTCCGCCGCATCCTGGCGCACTACAAGACCGGCTGGGAGACGTTCCATATCATCCCCGTCGAGACCGGCCGAGGCTGCCCCTATGGATGCGAGTTCTGCACCGTCACGGGCTTCTTCGGCGACTCCATCCGGTTTCGCTCGAATCAGAGCATCGTGGACGAGATGCTGCGCATCAAGGAGCGCTCGAAGCGGACCCGCGGCCAGATCGCCGTGTTCTTCGTCGACGACAACCTGGCCATCAACCTGAAACGCACGAAGTCGCTGTTGCGCGACATCATTGCGGCGGGCGCGCAACTGTCCTGGGTGGGACAGATCAGCGCCAACCTGCTGCGCGACGAGGAACTGGTGGACCTGATCGCGGCGTCCGGGGGCAAGTGGATTTTCATCGGCATGGAATCGCTCGACCCCGCCAATCTCGCCAGCGTGAATAAGGGCTTCAACAAGCCTGGCGATTACGCCGCCGCGCTCGAGCGGCTGGCCAAGCGCCGCGTTTACGCAATCACCTCGTTCATCCTGGGCATGGATTATGACACCCCGGGCGTCGCCCAACGCACCCTTGACCAGATCCGCGAATGGCCGCCGGTTCTGCCGGTCTTCGGGCAGATCACGCCCTTTCCCGCCACCCCTCTTTACGCGCGCCTGCAAAGCGAGGGACGATTGACGCGGCCCAAGCACTGGCTCGATTTCACCCCCTTCCAAATGGCGCACACGCCGTTGAGCATGAGTTGTTCCGAGGTGCAGACCGAGGTCACCTACGCCTGGACGAACGCCTACAGCCCCGAGGCCACCTGGAAAGCCATCGATTCCATCGCGGACGAACCGGTCCCTTACAAGATGAGCCACTTGCTGGCGCGATTGTTTTTCCGCGGCATTTATTTCCAGCAGAAAGGCACCTGGGCCTGGCTGAAACTGGTGGCGCAGAATCGCAAGACGATTTTCCGGCTCATCCGGGAATCGTTCACCAAGTGGCATGGCGCCGCCGGCCAGAAGACCCAGCTGAAGTTTGAGACCGGCGCGGCGCCCGCCAGCACGTCGTCCGAAGTAGTCAGGGACGGAGCCTGATTAGCCTCTCCGGGATGGGTGATGTCATGAACAGAAGAGATTTTTTGCTGGCTTCGGCTGCCGCCGTGCCGGGCCTGAGGGCCGATGAGCCGGTGGGCACGGGTTTCATCGGAACCGGCAATCGCGGATCGTACCTCTTGAGGGCCACTCTGGCCCAGCCCGGCGTCAAGGTTGTCGCGGTGTGCGACATCAAGCCGGACCGCCTGGACAAGGCCGCGACCGCCGCCGGCCGCGACCAGCCGGCTACCTTCACCGACTACCGGCGCATGCTCGAGCGCAAGGATATCGGCGCGGTCTTCATCGCCTCCCCGTGCGACCTGCACGTCGAGATGGCCATCGCCGCGCTTCAGGCGGGCAAGCATGTCTATTGCGAGAAACCGGCCGGCATCACGCCCGAATCCATCGGCCGCCTGGTGCGGGTGGCAAAAGCGTCGCGAACGGTCTACCAGGTGGGCCAGCAAATGCGCGCGGACGCGAAGCTGCAAAAGACCATCGCCAAGATCCACGAAGGCATCGCGGGCAAGCTGATCATGGCCAAGGCGCAGCGGCACGCCGGCGAGGACCTGGATCACGAAGGCCCGTCCAAGGACTGGTTCTTCAACGCCCAGCGGTCCGGCGACGTGATCGTCGAGATGGCGGTTCACAACCTGGATGAGTGCAACTGGGCCATCGGGAGCCGGCCCGACCGCGCCGGCGGTTTCGGCGGCGCGCTGCTGTGGAAAGACGATCCGCCGGGCCGCACCAACATGGACGGCTACACCCTCAGCTACGATTACGCCAACGGCGTGAAGCTGTCGTTCACGCAGGTCTTCTTCCACCCCAACCGCTTGCCCAACGGGGGCCAATACCTGCATGTCTACGGCGTCCTGGGCGCTGTCGACGTGGGCGGCGGAATGTTCTATCCGAGCGCGCGCGGCGCGGCCCCGGTGGCGCTGCTGACGCCCGAAGAGCGACAGGCGAAACCGCAGAACGACGCTCACATCGCCGGGTTCCTCGAATGCGTCCGCACCGGTTCCAAGCCCACCACCGGCATCGAAGTCGCCGCCACGGCGGCGCTCACGGCCATCCTGGGCCGCGAAGCCATCTACCAGAAGAAAGTGGTGACCTGGCAGGACCTCGGCGTCGAAATCTAGGTAGGGACAGAGGCACCCTCTCTTGGCGCAGGGTGTACTCCCTCACGGCGCCGAGGGTGCCTCTGTCCCTACCTGGCCCTACAGCGCGGGAAAATCCTTGGCCGTGACGATGCGGTTTTCGCTAATGCTGATTTCCGCGCCGTAGGCGATCTTGGCCGGCTCCAGTGCCGCCTCCGGGCTAAGCGGCGACGGCTTGCGGAGCCGCACATTCTCGAAAAATTCCTTGTAGAGTTGCACCTCGGCGCCGTCTTCGGAAGCATCGTCGGAAAACTTAACCGGCTCCAGGGGCTTGCCCGCCGTGCTCAAGGTCAGCTTGCCGCCATCCCGCCGGAGAACGCCCGTGTCGCCGATGACCAGTAGCTTTCCCCCGGCGCGCGGCGAGAAGCAGGAGAAGGAGTAGTTCAATCGCGCGCCGCTGGCGAAGTCCACCAGAATGGAAGACAGATCGCGGGTGTCGCGCCCGGTGTAGTGAACCACGCCGCCCGAGGCGGCCAGCCGCGCCATGGGGGACTTCACCAGCCCGCAGGCCATGGCCAGCGAGTGGATCGAGAACTCCAGTTCACTCGACCCGGAAGTTTTCTTGAGGAAGCGCCAACTGGTCTTCTGGCCCGTGGCCGGATCGGTGTATTTCCAGGACTGGGGATTCCAGTCGTTGCGATACTCCTCGTAATTGATGTAGCGGACCGGGCCGATAGCGCCGCTATCGACGATGCGCTGCACTTCCATGTCCGTGCGCGTGTAGCGCCGCTGCATTCCCACGCACACGATGCGGCCGGTGCGCCGCGTCTCGCGGATAATGTCGAGCGCCTCGCGGTAGTTCAGGGCCAGGGGTTTCTCGAGCACCACGTCTTTGCCCGCCCGCAACGCGGCCAGGGCCATTTCATGGTGCAGATAGCCCGGCGTGACGATGACCACCGCACCGACGTTTCTGTCGCGCAGCAGTTCCCGGTAGTCGGTGTACATCTCCGCTTTGGCCGGAAGCTCCTGATTGACCTTGGCCATGCGCTCGGATTCCAGATCGCACAGCGCGGTGATCTTCGATCCGGCCGCCAGCTTCTTCAGCGCGCTCAGGTGGGCGCGCGAGCGCAAGCCGATGCCGATGATCCCCACTTTGACGGGTTCCGGCGGCTGCGCCTGTAGCGAGGCGAGGCCCGCCGCGACAACTGCCCTGCGAGAGAGTGCGTTGTCCATGTTAGAAATTCGTCTCCTGAAACCAGAAACGCCAAACCGCGCCCCTCACTCCACGCGGCGCAACGAAACCGACTTCAACTGCATGACGGTTCGTCCCGGCTTGGTCACGGCCTTTACGTTGAGCCTCGTGCGTCCCTTCGGCAGGCGCGCCCGCCCGAGGCGCAAATTGCCCCAGGCCAGATCGATGTAGTGCGTATTGTCCAGGCGGTTTTGGGTGGGCAGAAAATCCATGGGCGTCGCGGTCTCGATCTTGGCGGTCAACTCCGCGCCGCCAGCGCTTACCCCGATACCGGCGCCAAGGTCGGCCGCCGCGCAGGCGTAGGCCAGCGAAACTTCGAAGGTTCCCGGCCGGACTACGTCGATCTCCCAGTAAACGGCATCTTCGACGCGGCTCCAGCCGTCGATCCAGTCGTGCGCGTAACCGCTCTGGTTGTGGAAGCGCAGCTCGCCGCTCAAGTGACTCTGCGGCGCCGGCAGGACCACCGGGTTCTCCTCGGCGTAGCCCACCGGGATGGGCTTGCGCGTGAAGCCGCACTCGCGCGCCGCCTGGGCGTACCAGGTCTCGTAGGCCGCGCGCAACTCCTTGACCTTCTCCGGGTACTTCGCCGCGACGTTGGTTTTCTCGCCGGAGTCGGTGGGAATCTCATACAGTTCCGCGCCGTTCACCAGGTTGAAACGCTGGATCCGGACTGTGCCTGGATACACGGCCGACGGCTTCGCGGCGGTCTCGCGATGGGTGAACAGCATGCGGTCGGGCCAGTCCTGCCGGCGGCCTTCGAGAATCGGCCGAAGACTCAGGCCGTCGATGGGCGGCCCATCCGGCCGCGGCACGCCGCACAGGTCGAGCAGGGTGGGATACATGTCGATGTGGGCGGCGATGGTGTCCAC
>JAUYBU010000169.1 GCA_030693045.1 Bryobacterales bacterium
TTCACGTCGAAGAATTCGTGGAACCGGGCGTTGTTGCGCTCATGGTTGCCCAGGACCGGGAAGAAGACGGTCTTGCGGAGCATTTCCCGTTCAATGTCGAAGAACACCGGCCACTGCGCGGTGTCGTAGCCGTCGGTAACCAGGTCGCCGGTGTGGAGCACGAAGTCCGGATTGGTCTTGACAATGGCATCCACTACCTTTCGGTGTAAGTCGTGGCGGGTGCGAGTATCTCCGAAGACCACGAACTGAAAAGTGGCGCTTCCCGTGGGAGGCGTCTTGAAGTGGCCTTTGCGCAGTTCCGGCGCAGCCCCGCCCGCCGAGGGCGGAATCTCGTAGTAAACCGTTTCGCCCGCCTTCAGGCCGGTCATCGACACCTTCTCGCAACGCAGCACCGGAACACGGCGGTCAACCTTGCCGGCGGCGGCGCCGGTGGCCACCGTGTCCGTCTCGATCACCCAACCGATGGTCGCCGAGCGGTCCGTGGGACGGACCACGTAGGGACCGCCGACCAGTTTATCGGCCGCCTGAGCCAGGCCGGCGGCAAAAAGAGCAAGGACAAGAGAGTAGCGCACAGTGATTTAGCCTCAGTTTTCTAAGCAGACGTCAGTTTCTACTGTATCATCCGTGTCCATCCGTGGCCAAGGTTTTCCCCGCGCGCCCCTCCGAGTGTACAATCGGTTGTTTATGATTGCCAGCGACGTCATTCTCGGCCGCGAGGTCGTCATTCACCAGCCCGACCTGGTGAATTTGTACGGCTGCCGGATCGGCGACGGAACCAGGATCGGGGCTTTTGTCGAGGTGCAACGGGGAGTCGAGATCGGATGCAACTGCAAGATCTCCAGCCATAGTTTCCTGTGCCAGGGCGTGACCATCGAGGACGGCGTGTTCGTCGGCCACGGGGTGATGTTCATCAACGACACTTATCCCGAAGCGGTGAACCAGGACGGGAGTCCGCAGACCGAAGCGGATTGGACCCTGCTCCCGACGCGGGTCTGCCGCCGCGCCTCAATCGGCAGCAATGCCACGATTCTTGGCGGCGTGACGATTGGAGAAGGAGCGCTGGTCGGCGCCGGCGCGGTGGTCACTCGGGATGTGCCGGCCCACTCGATTGTGGCTGGAGTTCCGGCGCGCGTCCGGGATCGGAAGCGATTACCATGATCCGCGTGGGCGTCGTCGGCTACGGCTACTGGGGTCCCAATCTGGTGCGCAACCTGGCGGAAGCTCCCGACTGCCAGGTGGCCGCCATCTGCGACTCGAGCCAGGAACGGCTCGCCGTCGCCCGCCACCGGGTTCCCGCCGCGGCAACCACCACCCAATGGCAGGACCTGGTCCAGGACCCTCGCGTCGACGCGGTCGCCATCGCCACGCCGGTTTCGACGCATTTCGAAATCGCGCTGGAGGCCTTGCGCGCGGGCAAGCACGTGCTCCTGGAAAAACCCATGGCCGCCACGGCGGATCAGGCCCTGCGGCTGATCGACGAGGCCGAGCGCCGCCGCCTGACGCTGATGGTCGATCACACCTTCGTCTTCACCGGCGCGGTCCGCAAAATCCGGGAGACCATCGAAGCGGGCGACCTGGGCGAGATCTATTACTACGATTCGGTGCGCGTGAACCTGGGGGTGTTCCGAAACGACGTGAACGTCATTTGGGACCTCGCCGCCCACGACTTTTCGATCGTCGACTACCTGTTCGCCCAGTCGCCCTGCGCCATCTCGGCAACCGGCATGAACCACGTCCCGGGCGGCGTCGAAAACATCGCCTGGGTGACCGCGTTTTTCCAGTCCCCTCTCATCGTCCACCTCGGGCTGAATTGGCTGGCGCCGGTGAAGGTCCGCCAGACGCTCATCGGAGGCAGCGAGAAGATGATTGTGTACGACGACCTGGAGCCCAGCGAGAAAGTGAAGATCTACGACAAGGGCATCACCGTGGGCGGCGGCGTCAGCCCGGAGAGCCTGTACGGATTGCGGATCGGCTATCGCACCGGCGACATGCGAGCGCCCAATCTGGACACTACGGAAGCCCTCCGCACCGCCGCTCTGCACTTCCTCCAGTGCGTCGAAACCGGCCGCCAGCCCATCACCGGCGGGTGCGCGGGCCTGCGCGTGGTGCGGTTGCTGGAGGCCGCCACGCACTCCCTGCATCACCGCGGGCGGCTGGTGGAACTTGAGGGCGGGAGCGTGCCGGCATGATTCCGCTCATCGACCTGAAGGCGCAGCATCACAGCCTGCGCGACGAAATCCAGGCCGCCGTCGGCGCCGTGCTCGACAGCGGCCAATTCGTGCTGGGAAGCGAGGTCGCCGCTTTCGAGGAGGAGTTCGCCGCTTATTCGGGCGCTCGCTTCGGGGTGGGGGTCAACTCCGGAACCAGCGCTCTGCATCTGGCGCTGCTGGCGGCCGGAGTCGGTCCCGGCGACGAAGTGATCACCGTCCCGCTCACCTTTGTCGCCACCGTGGCGGCCATCGGCTATACCGGCGCGCGGCCGGTATTGGTGGATGTCGATCCCGAATCCTGCACCATCGACGTCTCGAGGATCGAGGCCGCCATTACAGAGCGGACCAAAGTCATTCTCCCCGTGCACCTGTACGGCCAGCCGGCCGACATGGATCCGATCCTCGAGATCGCCCGCCGCCATGCTCTCACCGTGATCGAGGATGCGGCCCAGGCGCACGGCGCCGAATACCGGGGACGCCGTGCCGGGAGCCTCGGCCACCTGGCGTGTTTCAGCTTCTATCCCAGCAAGAACCTCGGCGCTTGCGGCGACGCGGGCATGGTGCTCACCGCGAGCCCCGAACACGCGCAATCGATGCGCATGTTGCGCGACTGGGGCCAGCAGCGGAAGCAGGAGCACCTCCGCAAGGGGTACAACTACCGCATGGCAGCCTTGCAGGGCGCGATCCTGCGGGTGAAGTTGCGGCATTTGGACGCCTGGACCAGTCTGCGCCGCGCGCATGCCGCGCTTTACGACCGGCTTCTGGCACCGTCGGGCGTTCGCACACCCAGTCGCATGCCCTACGCCAATCACGCCTACCACGTCTACGCCATATGATCGGGCCGGCGCGCGGAACTCGCCGAACAACTCAGCCGCAGCGGAATCCAGACTGGGATACACTACCCGGCGCCGGTCCACCGTCTGGAGGCGTGGGCGGACCTGGGATACCAGGCCGGCGACTTTCCCCACGCCGAGCGGATCGCCGCCGAGGTGCTGTCGTTGCCCATGTATCCCGAGCTGACTCCGGAAGCCGTCGAATCGGTTTGCCAAGCCATCCGCCAGATTGTCGATTCGTGGCGTTGACGGGAGGAGAGCGATACTCATGCTGGAAGACCTGATCCTGGTGGGCGCCGGGGGCGCCTCGCGCGCCATCGCCTGGGCCGTCGAGGACATCAACCGGATTGAACCGCGCTGGCGTCTGCTGGGGTTCCTGGACGATAACCCCGAAAGGCACGGCCAATTCGTGGACGGCTACCCGGTCCTTGGGCCGCTGTCGTCGGCAATGGACTATCCATTCTGCCGGTTTCTGATTGGTATAGCCAATCACCACCAACCGCCGGTCCGCAAGTCCGTGGTCGAAAGGCTGGGCTTGGGGCCGGAACGATTTGCGACGCTGGTCCATCCCTCGGCGTGTGTGTCCCGCCACGCCGTCCTCGGCGCGGGCACCGCGGTTCTCACCAACGTTGCGGTGGATCCCGGAGTCACTGTCGGCAACCACGTCATCGTCACCCACCAATGTGGCATCGGACACGACGCCACCGTGGGAGACTACGTCACCATGGCCCCCCAGGCCCGGCTCAGCGGGTCGGTTCGCGTGGGCGCGGGAGCCTATCTCGGCGCCGGTTGCGCTATCCTGCAAGGAGTGCGCGTGGGTGAGTGCGCGCTGGTCGGAATTGGATCCGTGGTGATACGGGACGTACCGGCTCACATTACGGTCTTTGGGAATCCGGCCAAACCGCGGCGTGGACCGCGGCACAGATAGGAAAGTGCGGAACCATCGATATTTGATTACAGGCGGAGCCGGCCTGATCGGCTCGCACATCGCCGACCTGTTGGCCGGACAGGACGCGGCTGAGATTGTTGTCCTCGACAACTTTATGCGCGGCCGCCGCCAGAACCTGGCCTCGGCCCTGGCCCGCGGGCGGGTGACGGTGGTCGAGGGCGACATCGGCGACCGCAATTTGCTCGCCCAACTGATGAGCGGCATCCAGGTGGTGTTCCACCAGGCTGCCATCCGCATCACCCAATGCGCCGAGCAACCGCGCCTGGCCATGAGCGTCCTCGCCGACGGCACATTCAACGTGCTCGAGGCGGCCGTGGCGGCAGGCGTGAAGAAGGTGATCGCCGCGTCCTCGGCTTCGGTCTATGGAATGGCCGATCGGTTCCCTACCCCGGAGCGGCACCATCCCTACAACAATTTCACCTTCTACGGGGCCGCCAAGGAGTTCAACGAAGGCCTGCTGCGCAGTTTCCACGAAATGTACGGTCTGGATTCGGTCGCTCTCCGCTACTTCAACGTCTACGGGCCGCGCATGGATATCCACGGCGCTTACACGGAAGTGCTGATTCGCTGGATCGAACGGATCCACTCCGGCCGTCCCCCCGTCATCTTCGGCGATGGCGCCCAGACCATGGATTTCGTCTACGTCGAAGACGTCGCCCGGGCCAACCTGCTGGCGACCCAATCGGACGCCGCCGGTGAGACCTTCAATGTGGCCAGCGGAGTCGAGACCAGCTTGAACGATCTCGCCCACGGCCTGCTTCGCGTAATGGGCTCCGATCTGCCGATCGAATACGGGACCGAGCGTAAGGTGAATCCCGTGCCACG
>JAUYBU010000189.1 GCA_030693045.1 Bryobacterales bacterium
GGCCGCCGACGCGCTCGAGCGCGCGCTCGACGCGCCCCTTGTATGCGTCGGCAACGGCGACGATCTCGGCCCCCGGGTGCGCCATCAACGCCTGCATCAATTCATGCGACCGCGCGCCGGCGCCGATGACGCCCACCTGGATGCGGTCGTTGGCCGCGACGCCGCGCGCTTCCGGCGTCAGTCCCGCCACCGCGCCCGCATGCAGAAAACCCCTACGGCTGATGTCCATGTTCCGCTCCTCTCGTGACCAGACCCGATTATAGACCGGCGGGCCGTCGGCGGTGGAAGTCCGTGGCGTCTTCCAGCGCCGCGCCGACGCGCAGGATCAGGTGCTCTTCAAAAGGCCGCCCGACGATCTGCATACCCAGCGGCATCCCCGCGGTGTCGAAGCCGCACGGCATGGCCAGCGCCGGCGCGCCGAGCACGTTGATGCCGCGCACCAGGCGGGTGGAGGCCAGGCGCGCGTCTTCGGCGACGCCGTCGAACTCGATCGAGGTCTGGCCGATGCGCGGCGCGGCGGCCGGCGTAGCCGCGGTGAACAGGCAATCCACATGCTTCCACACGCCGCGGAATTCGTCGATCAGCACTCGCCGCAACCGCTGCGCGTTAATGTAATCGGTAGCTGGAACCAGGCGGCCCTGGTCCAAAAGCGCGAGCACGTCGGCGCCGAAATCCTCGCGGCGCGCCAGGTGGCGCTCCATAAGCGCCGAGGCTTCCGACAACAGAATGACCCGGCCGACGGCGTTCAGCGCCGCGATGTCGGGCACTCGAATGGTCTCGACGCGCGCGCCCAGCGACTCGGCCATGCGCGCCATCGCGCGCACCGCCGCATCCACCGCCGGGTCCAGCTTATCGAAGAAGAAGTTCTCCGGGAGCCCGATTCGCACGCCGGTCAGATCGACTTCCGGCGGCGGCAGGTAGTCCCGGACGGGCTCGCGCGAAGAGCTGTCGTCGCCCGGGTCGTGGCCGGCGATCAGGTTGAGCGTCGCGGCGGCGTCCCGCACCGACCGGACCAGCGGCCCCATGTGGTCCAGCGAAAAATCCAGCGGCAGCACGCCGCGCCGGCTGACCCGCCCGCTGGTCGGCTTCAGTCCCACCACGCCGCAGAACGACGCCGGGATTCGAATGGACCCACCCGTGTCGCTGCCCATGCCCATGAAGACCATCTCCGCCGCCACGGCCGCGCCGGCGCCGCCGCTGGAACCTCCCGGAATGCACCGGGTATCCCACGGGTTCCGGACCGCGCCGAAATGCGGATTGTTGGACGTGATGCCGTAGGCCAGCTCGTGCATGTTCAGCTTGCCCATCATCACCGCGCCGCCGCCGAGCAGCGCTTCCACCACCGCGGCGTCCCGCCCGGGCACGTAATCGGCGAACAGCTTCGAGCCGCAAGTGGTGCGAACGTCCTTGGTCGAGAACACGTCTTTGAAGGCGATGGGGATGCCGTGCAGCGGCCCGCGGTCGATGCCGCGCGCCAATTCGTCGTCGGCCCGAAGCGCCCGCTCGACGGCCAGATCCTCGGTCGGCGTGATGAACGCGTTCAATTGCGGCTCCAGCCGCGCCATGCGCTGCAGCGACAACTGCGTCAGTTCCATCGAGCTGATCTTGCGCGCCCGCAGATCGGCCGCGGCTTCCAGGATGGTCATTCGGCCTCCTGGGTGGAACAGAAGAAGACCACCGCCGGCTCGACCAGGTGCGGAACGTTGGCGGCCAGCGGCCGGAAAGAAGTTTCCAGCGCGTCCAGCGCGGGAGTGATCTTGTCCAGGTCCGGGTCGGGGATATCGAGCGCCAGTGCCCGGGCCAGCGTTTTCCAATCGCGCGTCATAGGTAGATTTTAGCGCGGCGGCTTCTTCGCCCGCGCGCGCCGGCCGGCCTCAGCCTCTGGGGACACTCCGGGCTGACCTTACGCAACCCATCGCTTAACCCCGGGGCACAGGCGTGTCCCGCGCCATCGCCTCTGGGGACACTCCGGGCTGACCTTACGCAACCCATCGCTTAACCCCGGGGCACAGGCGTGTCCCGCGCCATCGCCTCTGGGGACACTCCGGGCTGACCTTGCGGAACCCATCGCTTAACCCCGGGGCACAGGCGTGTCCCGCGCCATCGCCTCTGGGGACACTCCGGGCTGACCTTACGCAACCCGTCGCTTAACCCCGGGACACAGGCGTGTCCCCCCGAGCTGAGGACGGCTCTCAGACAAGATTCCGGGGGATAATCGGTACAGAGGCCCCAGACGTGAACATCGAGATTCGTGAAGAGACCGCGGGAGACCACGCCGGCATCCGGGAGGTCAACCGCCTGGCGTTCGAAGGCGAAGAGGAAGCGCTGTTGGTTGACCGGCTTCGGGCCCAGGGCCTGGTGGTCGCCTCTTTGGTGGCGGTCGCCGAAGATCGCGTGGTCGGGCACATCCTCTTCAGCAGGCTGCCGATCGAGACGCCGGAGGGAGCGGTCGAGGCCGTCGCGCTGGCGCCCATGGCCGTCCGGCCCGAGATGCAGCGCAGTGGCATTGGATCCGGGCTGGTCCGGCGCGGGCTGGAAGTGGCGCGACGACGCGGCGAAGCCATCGTCATCGTGGTCGGCCACCCCGGCTACTACCCGCGCCTCGGCTTCTCGGCCCAGCTTGCCGGGCGGCTGAGCGGCCCGTTTTCGGGGGATGTCTTCATGGCATTGGAATTGATCCCCGGCGCGCTAGACGGGGTTACGGGCATCGTCCGATACCCGGAAGCGTTCGGCCTTGACGAACAACCGGCGCCGGATCGGAAACCGGCATGAGCCCGGCGGCATCTGTTAAAAGAGAGATGGAGAGAATCATGCGAAGTCTGTTGGTTGCCCTGGCGCTGGTTTCGGCCGGTCTGGCCCAGAACGCCGGCGATGACCTGCCGCAGGCGCAGATCGACGAGATCATCACGAAGTTCGCGGCCAAGGAGGCGGAGTTCGCGCGCGCCCGCGAAAACTACACCTACCGGCAGACGGTGCGCGTTCAGGAGATCGACGAAGGGGGCGCCGCGCGCGGCCGCCACGAGATGATATCCGACATCATCTTTTCCGCCGAAGGTAAACGAACCGAACGAGTTGTGAAGGCGCCGGTCTCGACCCTGCGGAACATCCAATTGACCCCGGAAGACGAGCAGGACCTGCGCAACGTTCAGCCCTTCGTGCTGACTACCGGCGAGATTGCGAAGTACTACATTCGCTACCTGGGCAAGGAGACCTTGGACGAAATCCCGTGCTACGCCTTCGCCGTCAAGCCGAAGAAGCTCGAAGCCGGGCAACGCTACTTCCAGGGGATCGTGTGGGTGGACGACCGCGACATGCAGATCGTCAAGAGCTACGGCCGCGGCGTCGGCATTATCAAGAAGGGCTACGACAACCTGTTCCCCAAGTTCGAGACCTACCGCGAGCAGATCGACAACAAATTCTGGTTTCCGACCTACACCACCGCCAACGACACACTTCACTTTCAATCCGGTCCGCAACGCATTAGAATGATGGTGCGTTACGAGGACTACAAGCAGTTCAAGAGCGACGTCCGGATCAAGTACGGCGACGAAGTGCAGCCATCCCCGCCCCCGGCCAAGAAGAAGTAAGCCACACTTGGCCCTGGGGTGAGGGCACGCGCCTCGGCCGGCTCGGACGCGGTGGCTCCGACCTTGCCGCCGGCGATGAAACGGTGAGCCGCGCTACCTCACAGCCTGAAGGCTAATGCCGCATAGTTTTCGTGCCAGCCCCCTGTGGGGCAGGCCCTTTGGCCTGCCAGGTGCATTGAGCCCACGGGAGGCAGGGGAAGCGCCTGCCCCACAAGAAGGCGTCCCTGTTGTTGTCTGGCACCCAAACGGGGTTCAGAAGGTGAACCGCAAAGCCCCCTGCATGACCCGAGGCGTACGGGTGGAGGTCACCTGGCCGAACCGCGCGTTTACCTGATTGCCTTGCAGGTCGAACCGGGCCGTGCTGTCCACGCCCGAGAACTGGGTATGGTTGAAGGCGTTATACATCTCCCAGCGGAACTGGAAGTAGCGGCGCTCGCTCTTCACCGGAAAGTTCTTAAAGATCGACAGGTCCCAGCTATTGACGCCGGGATTGCGATAGACGTCTTTCGGCGCGTTGCCGGCGCTGCCCATCGGCGGACGAGCGAAAACAGAGGTGTTGAACCACCGGCTAAAGCTACGATCGCCGTGAGACAATGGAGCCTTGCCGGTGACTATGATGCGCTGGCCGTCGCCCCCGCCGTTCATATCGGTCCCGTCGGTGGTGCTGAAACCGACCCCGCCCGGCCGGCCGCTGGCAAACGTGACAATGCCGGACAGCGCCCAGTCGTCGAGCGCGTAGCGGACCACTCTGTTCGGTGTCAACTTGCTTGCCTTCGGCACCGACCAGGTGAAGTTGGAGACCATGTTGTGCGTCTCGTCGCCACTGTCCTTGCCGTAGCTCCACACGCGGCGATCCTGGTAGATCGGGATGCCCGTGTAGGTCATGAACTTCGAATAGGTGTAGGCGACGCCGAACTGCAAGCCCCTGGCGAAGCGCCGGCTGAGCGATACCAGCAGGGCGTGATAGTTGGACGAGAAAGCGGGATCGTAGAACGTGAGATTGTTGTATCCAGGGTACGGGCGCATGAAGTTGTCGGGCAGCGGTTTGCCCGGGCTGGTCGGATCCTGGTTCTGAGGCAGGAAGCGGGCGCCGTAGGGGATGGTGTTCAAGTTGCGGGACTGCATGGTGTGCCGGCCCAAGGTCCCGGCATAGGAAACGTTCAGCAGAGTCGCACGGCCCAGATCCTGCTCGACCGCGAACGACAGGTTATACGCGGTCGGCGTCTTGCTCTGCCTGAAATAGCTGTTCGTGTTGCTCGGCCCAAGCACTCCGGCGGATTGCAGATAAGTGCTCAGGTTCCCATAGTAGGTGATCGGGGTGAAGATCACCGGGGGATTCTTGGTGGTCGGGTTCCACTTGCTGAGGCGATAGTTGTAAAGGATCGCGGCGGCGGCGCGGATGGCGGTCTTGCCCTTGCCGAATGGATCGTAGGAGAAGCCGACACGGGGTCCGTACAGCACCGGCTGCTGATCCTGAAAGCCCCTTGGATAGGAGGTGTCGCCGGCTACCACCCCGCCGTTCCCGGGATCCCCCGTGCCCGGAACGAAGGCCCCGATGTAGGTCGCGGCCAGGAACTGGCCGGTGAGCGGATTCAGCGCCATCCGCTTACCGGTGGAATCGAATGCCGGGCGGTAGAACACCGGCGCTTTCTTCGGATCGTACCGGTCCAGAGCAAGTACCCCCTGCTCCCCCTTTTTGGCCGGATACATCTGGTTGTACCAGGTAAATCGCATGCCGTACTCCATCAACAGCCTGCGGTTGATCTTCCAACTATCCTGGAGGAACCACTCGACGACGGTCTGCCGCTCATTGGCGCCGTAGCGGGCGGTGGCCTCCTGATAAGACTGGAAGTTGCCGAGCACTGCGTTCGAGTAAGCCCAGTTGGAATCGAAGGGGTTGTTTGTGTCCCGCCCGAAGGCGAACGTGCCGCTGAAGACGCCTTGCTCGCCCTCGTACTCCCGCAGCCGGTAATACGAGAAGCCCGCCTTCATCGAGTGGCCGCCCCGTATGACGGTCAGGTTGTCGTTGAAAGAGATAGTGGTGTCGGCGCCCCCGGTCAGGAACCGGTCGTCGTAGCTGACGTCCGCGCTGCTGGGAACGCCGCCGAACGAGTACCGCGGGATAAAACCCATGACGTTGCTCGACGGGAACCACTGCCCCAGACTGCCGAGACCGGTTTTTGACCTGAGAACCTTGTCGATCTCGTTGGGGGAGCCGTAAGGGTACCATGCCTCGTGGTTGGTGCGTATGCCGCCGCTTGCCTCCATAACCACCGAGGGGCTGAAAATGCGCGTGTAGCCGGCGCCGATCCCCGCCTCGGTAAAGCAATAGCACTGCCCGAACAGCCCCCAATTCGAGGCGCCGCTGGCGACGGCATAACCCTGCTGCTCCGAGATCCAGGTCTTGCCGCGCGCGAAGAACTTGTCCTTGTCCGTCGGCACCCAGTCGAGCTTGAACAGGTTGCTCCGCTTGGGTTGCAGCATGGATTCCTGGAACGAGTAGTTGTAATTGCCTTTGCTGATGTCCCGGTTCAGGGAGTTCGGGAGCGGCAGGATGTTCAGCAGCGCTACGCCGTTGGAGTTGATGCGGCTCGCCGGAATCCTGTTTTCCGGGAACGATTGGCCGGTGGTTGGATCCTTGATCGGAATCAGTTTCCCGCCCACGTCGAGCGTCTGGGAGAAATCTCCGGCACGCTCGAGCGCCGTCGGCGTGGTCACCAGCCGGATGGCTTGGGGATACTTGACCCACAAGGCCTCCAGGGCATAGAAGCCAAACAGCGCATTCTTCTTGGCATTGAACTTCCCCGGAATGTAGATCGGCCCGCCGAGCGTGAAACCGGCCGTGTTGTACCGGTACAACGGCCTCTTGACGCTGTTCAGGTTGTTGAAGAAATCGTTCGAGTTCAGAACTTCGTTGCGCACGTACCAGAAGCCGGCGCCGTGGTAGTCGCGGCCGCCCCCCTTGGTCACGACCTGCACTACGGCCCCGCCGTTGCCCGCGTATTCGGCCTGGTAGCTGTTCAAGACCACCTTGACTTCGCCGATCGCGTCCATGGTGGTCACGCTGGAGAATACGTTAGGCGTTCCGATATCGTTGCTGATCACGCCGTCGACGGCAAGAATATTGGAGCCGGAGGTGGTGCCGCCCATGTTTGGCGTGCCGGTGCCGTAGCTGCCGCCGACGGCGTCGGGATCGCTGGCGTATTGCACGCCCGGAATCAGCCTCAGGAGCGAGACCACATCCCGCCCGCGCGCCTGAATCGATTCGAGCTGCGAAGCGGTGAGTACGGATGAGCTTTCCGAACTGGCCGTCTGCACGGTAGCGCCCTGGGCGACCACGCTGATGGTCTCGGTCACGGCGCCGATACTGAGCTGGATTGCACCCAATGCCAGACGCTCATTGGCGGTCAGCACCAACCCGGTGCGCTGAGCCGTCTTGAACCCGCCGGCCTCGGCCTTCAGCGAGTACCCGGCCGGCTGTGTGGCCGGGAACATGAAGATTCCCAGCTCGTTGGTAGTAGCGGTTCGGATTTCCCCGGTCCGGTCGTTGGTCAGCGTCATGGTAGCGCCAACCACCAACTGGCTTGAAGGATCCGTCACCGTGCCGGAGATTGTGCCCGTCACGGTCATTTGCGCCCACGCCTGCCCGCTGAGTAGCAGAGCCAGGCAAAGACAAATCAGAAGGTTGCGATTCTGGAACCCTGTCACAATACCCCCCCTTCACATGCGTAGAGCCACTGCTAGTCTAGAATCGTACGCTTCGCTGGATTGCGTGTCAAGGACGGGCGTGCGAAAAGCGAGCCGGGGATGAAGGAAAGTGGCACAGCCCGAAAGTCCGGCCTCAGGTCCTTTCCCACGCCATGGGACACGGAGGCCACCATGAGTGTGGAGCGGAAGGTGTCGGCTTCGGGCGTGTTCGACCGCGCCGCATAACTCGCCAGCCAATCCGCGTTGCACCGCCCGAGGAAGGCCGTGAGCCGCTTGACCGGCGCCCGGTATCCGTTTCCATTCCGCTCGACATTGGCCACGAACTCATGAGCCACGGTCGTGGAAGTCGGCAGCGTGCCGTCGGACGCAGTGGCGGGATCGTTCCACGTGGCGAACGGCTTGCCCGCGCTCGCGTGGCCCGCCGTCACGTAGCGATCGTAGAAGCGCCGCACGCCGCTCATGGTCGCGCGCGCGTCCTGGGCCAGATCGAACGCGAGGTCCGCGCCGAGCCCGGGCGCGGTGGAGTGGTTGGCGGCTTCGTAGACCGTCGCATGCCGAATCTTCTGAGCCATCGTCTCCGAGCAGATCGCGTTCGCGTTGCCGTCCGTCGTGCCGCCGAAGAAGTAAGTGGCGGGAAAGTTCAACGTGAAGTTGTGTCCCGGCTCGTGCGCCAGGGAGGGCCACGGAGTCGAAGCCGCGAACCTGCTTTCGCAGCCGCGACGCTCACCGGCTGGTATACCAGAGCGAGTAAAACCCGCCGTTCTTATCCTTACCAGATCCGCTGCCGGAAGGCGTCGTTCACCATGTCCTTCCGCACCGCGGCCATGGCGGACCGGCGGTGGTCTGGCCGTCGCCCCATTCGAAGGTGAACGGAACGGTGGGCCGGCGCGTATCGACGCCGTTCAACTCGACCACACCGGTTGCCGAGTTCAGCGAGGTGAACGAAGGTGAGAGCGAGCCCGGCGTTCCGAACAGCTCAGGCTGGTAGTTGAAGGAGAACTGCTGGTCGGCTGCAATTGGAATGGGCAGCAGGAGCGATGCGAGCCGGACAACCCGATAGATATTTCACACCATAAGATTCGAATATCCGGAATAGGCCGGAATTCCGGCCTGCTGGCCGGAACAATTGCACAGCGGACCGCCGCCAGAGCGGTGGCAGTCGCCGCCAGGAGAGTCCACTAGCATCGCCCAGCGCGAGGCCGGGTCAATCGAGAACCGACTTGCGGGAACCCTGAACCGTTGGTGGCGCCGCGGCCGCCGTCGCGGCTGGCGCTGGCTGCTTTGCGGCGGCGTCCGCCCGCACCAGCTCAATTCCCTGCCCTTTCCCCAGGTTTCGGCTGTACTGGCGGTCGCGCGGATTGTTCCAGTGCTCGTGGACCCCCAGGCTGGCCAGGCGAGTGGTGTTGGTCGCGTGGTCCGGATCGTAAAACGTTCCCGAGGGCGGCTTGCCGGCCAGCGCCGCCTCGTGCAGGTAATCGTCGGCGCCGGACATGCGGGGAAAGCCTTCCCACTCCGACCAGAGGAAATCGAAGGCCACCGAATCGATGGCCACCGGGTCCTGCGACGCAAACAGGCTGGAAGCCCACCTGTCGTTGAACGGCGCGGAGGAGAATTTTCGGGGCGAACTTTCGACCGGATGCACGCCGGGGTACAGGCCGTCGATGAAAAAGAGCAGAGTCTTGCCGCCGGTGTGCGCGTGACCCATCAGGTCCACCAGCGCCCGGTATTGTCCGGAGCCGGGCTTGGTGCGCGCCAGGCTTTCATGCATGTCGTAGAAGCCCTTCTCGGGCGGCTTGCGGATCAGGGAGCCGTAATGGTTCTTGGCGCACAGCGTGACGCCTCCGCTGGTGTGGCTTTTCAGGTTGGCCATGTTAACCAGGTACTTCGCTTCCGCATACTGAACGGGCACGAAGTCCTGAGCCTTGCCGGCCGGCCGGCTGCTCCAGTGGAAGGGAACCGTGGAGGGCTCGACGCGGGCGCGGGGATGCTCGGCGTTTCCTCCATCATGGTCCATGTAGCGGACGTTGGGGAATTCGCGGCGACAGATCTCGTGGTACTGGTTGGGGAACAGAGAAAGCGGATCGCCCACCGAGATGTCCTCCTGCCGCACGCCGGCATCCCGGACGAGCTGCCGCAGCAGGGCCACGATCATTTGGGGCGAGGTGTTCATGTAGTCCAACTGGCGCACCAGGTCGTAGGTCTTCGGATCGACCAGCGGATTGTTTCCACCGACGATGCAGCCCACCAGGTTCACCTTGATCGCAATCTTCTCGCCCTTCCGGTAGCCGGAATTCCCACCGCCGTGATTTCGATTGAAGTTCCGGAAGAGGGCGTCCCACGCCTCGGCGTCATTGCCGCCGCCGGTAAGCCGGCGCATTGCCATCGACATCATGCGATCGGCCGCGGGCTGGCTGGTGTATTGGCTCTCCCACCAATGGCCCTTACCCGGGCCTTCCCAACTGGTCGCGGCCGGGTCGTGCACCCAGACGACGCGGCCCGGGTAAAGGCCCTTCGCCGTACCCACGGGCTGGTTGGGGGTGGGGATGGCGCTCTCCGGCGCTTGCGTTTCGGGGGCGGTCACCAGCGCGCCGATGGCGAATGTCGCGGCAACCAGAAGACACGCGCAGGCCAGCACCACTCGCGACCTTCTCCAAAATTCCCGTACCCTTCCCGACGCCCACGTCGCCGCCAGCGCGCCCGTCATCCACAGCACGAAACCGCTTGCCAGTGGCGCCGCCGCCAGCTGGCACGGATAGGCCGCCCGAGAGGGCTTGGGCAGCACGCGCGCCAAGAACCACATCAACGACAGCAGGCCGGTGGCGCACATCGTCCACCGCGCCACGCCCGACTTGACGTTGCCGCCTGTCAGCCGCCCGGCGGCTTTCGGGCACACTGAATGAAGGTCTCGATCCGAAGTTTCCATATCAGCCTCCTCGTTATCGGCCAGTATACAACAACCGCTCCCTGACGGTCGCGGCTCGGAATCGTTACCGAGCCGCGACCGTCAGGGAGCGGTCACGGCAGGCCCAGGCCTTCCAGAATGCGCCGGGCATCCGGTTCCCCGATGGTCAGGAACGGCCGCGGCCGGATGCGCCGGGCGAGTTCCGGCAAATCGTAATAGGCGAGCGCGCCGGGCACGAAGCTGGATACGGGCTCGGGGTGGATGGGCCGCTCCATGACTTCCTGGTACGACGGCAGGCTGCGCCGGCGCGCCGGTGGGATAGATGCTTCGGACCTCGATATGAGCCGTGTTCTGGCCCATGATGTGGGTGGGCAGCCATAGCGGCTCGCAGGTGACTTCCATCGGCATCCCGTTCCAGTCCATGCGGTGAATTTCGGTTGCTCGTTTCCTTGATGTTCTCCCTCGGTTGGGAAAGAAGAGGGCGCCTGACGCGCCCTTCCCCGGTGCGGGTTGCTGGGGCAGTTCGGGCTGCTCCGGCTGTGTGGCCGTCTTCGCCCTGGGCGGAGAAGCCGCGTAGCGCTTGCCGCCGATCGGCAAGGTGAAACCCTTGCCCTTCTTGTGGACGAAGGTCGCGCCTGCTGGCTTGCCGCCTTTCTGGCAGGCCCCGGCGCTCTCGAAGATCGTGGACAGGTCCAAGGCGAAGGTTGTTGAGGTCTGGTACCAAGTGCTATAGAATGGATCTTGGCACACTGTGCGAATCTTCAAGTCCAGATGGTTTGAACGCTTTGCCAGGAAGGAAGGGATTGCGGATGCGGCCTTGCGCGAGGCTGTTGCTCGGGCCGAAAAGGGCCAGATCGACGCCGACCTTGGCGTTGAAGTCATCAAACAGCGGATCGCCAGACCGGGTCAGGGAAGATCGAAAGGCTACCGGACCATCATCCTGTTCCGTCGCGGTGCCAAGGCATTTTTCGTGTACGGGTTCTCCAAGAGCCAGCGGGCGAACATCAACGACGATGAGGAGCAACAGTTCAAGGAAGCTGCGAAGATCGTCCTGTCATTGACGGAGAACGCACTCGCGGTGCGGTTGAAAAGAGGCGACTTTGTGGAGGCAAGAAGCGAATGAGCAAAAAGTATAAAAGCGATGCCATGGCGGCCATCCACGAAATGATGGAGGACTTGCACGTTGGTGGGGTCATCGACAAGCAGACGATGCGGCGTTTCGATGATGCCTGCCTTACGCCGATCCGGCCATTGAAGCCTGAAGAGATTAAGGCGATCCGAGAGAAAGAACACGTCAGCCAAACCGTTTTCGCCAACTACCTGAACGTGACGAGCAGTTTGATCAGCAAGTGGGAGCGCGGTGAAAAGCGGCCTTCCGGGGCCTCGCTCAAGCTGCTATCGCTGGTCGAGAAGAATGGGCTTGCCACCGTTGCGTAGATATTCCGTGATGCCCGTTGGCGCACATTACAACCGCTCCCGGCCCAGAGGGCACCCCGGTCGCGGCTCGGAACCCCATTCTGAGCCGCGACCGTCAGGAAGCGGTCACGGCAGGCCCAGGCCTTCTAGAATGCGCCGGGCATCCGGTTCCGCGGCGGCCAGGAACGGGCGCGGCCGGATGCGCCGGGCGAGTTCCGGCAAATCGTAGTAGGCGAGCGCGCCCGGCACGAAACTGGAGACGGGCTCGGGGTGGATGGGTCGCTCCATGACTTCCTGGTACGACGGCAGGCTGCGCACCGCCGCCACGCCGGCGATGGACGCGCTCACCGCCGCGGCGTGCAGCGCGACAATGCCGCCGGCATCCAGGCCCACCACAAACACCTGCTTGTGCTTCGCGCGCGCGTCCTCGACGGCGGCGAGCAGGTCGAGCACCCGCATGCCGGCCAGCGGTCGCCCCATCTCGATAGCGCGGAAGGCGCACATGTCGTCCCAGGAAAACCTGGCCTTGCGGGCGGGCATGTCGGGCGTGGTTTCGCCCCAGCCGCGAAGGTCCAATTCCATGACCGCGCAACCGGACGCCGCGAGCGCCTTGGCGAAGGCGGGGTTGCGTTTGGGCGCCACCAGCATCACCAGCGCGCCGCCCGGCGCGGCGGCGGAAATCAAACTCGACGGCAGTTCGATTCCGGGCTCGCGCCGGATGCGCGCGGCGAGGCCCAGCAGGCGGGGCAGATCGGCGGGCCGGCGATGCGCCGCCAACTCCCGCGCGTAATCGCGGTTCAGGTCGAAGACGCTCCGCGCGCCGGGAAGGCTCATCACGCGGCCGTCCGGAGTGCAGCGCAGATCCCGCTCGCTTTCCACCGGCAGTTCCGGCTCGCGCGGGTCGCCCGGCTCGCCGGCCAGGTGCTTTTGCATCCAGGCGTAGCAGGCCTCGCGCAGGCCTTTGTTGAGCAGGTGCGGGCCGGGGGTTTCGACCATTCCCACCTGGTCCGCGATGCCGGCGCGCTCGAAGACCGGCCGCACCTCGCCGTAGGTGCGCCGCGTGCCGTCCAGCGGCACGAAGTCGTCCAGGCACACGCCGATCAGGAACGCCCGCGGCGCGACGGCGGCGATCAGTTCGGGATGGTCGATGCCGTCGGGGTAGATGTTGGGTACGATCTGCTCGGGGTCGGCGATCAGCAGGGCCTTGCTCTTGTGATAGAACGTGGTGACCGCGCAGCAGGACATCACGGCCTTCAGGCGCGGTTCCAGCGGCGCCGTCAGCAGCGTCATCATGCCCCCGCCCGAATGGCCGAACATGCCCAGGCGCGCCCGGTCCACGTCCGGCCGCGTTTCCAGGTAGTCCAGCGCGCGGACCGCGTCCCAGATGCGGAAATGGGCCAGCGGGCGGCCCACCAGCAAGCTCGGCCGTCCGGCGATGTTGTGCTCGGCGGTGCCGGAGTCGCTCGAAGTCTCGCGATACATTCTGCGCTCGCCCTGCCCCATGGGATCGAAGACCAGCGCGATGAAGCCCTTTTGCGCCAGCCCGGCGCAAGCCTTCTGGTAATCTTCGGCGGCCTTGGCCTCTTTGTAGTGGCCGCAGGATTGGATAACGGCCGGGCGCGGCGAGGCGATGCGCGCGGGCCGGTACAGGTTCGCGGTGACGTAGTAGCGCGGCCGGCTCTCGAAGACGATTTTCTCGATCGCGTAGCCGGGGCGCTCGAGCGTGCCCACCTGCCGGGCGTTGAGCGGCGTGCGCTCGGGGAAGCCGCCGATGGCCGCCAGCAGTTTGCCCCGCACGCGCTGCCGGAGTGCGTCGAGGTCCGCGGCCGTCCGCACGGCCTCGAGCCGCGCGCGCCGGCTGGCGTCGGCGGCGTCGAGTTCCTTCAGGAACCAGTCCCACAGCATCGCGCCGCGGGGGGAAGCGCCGGCCGCGGCGTCGGCGTAACGCAGGCTGGGCAGCCCGGCAAGTGTTTTCAGAACGGATCGGCGGTGTATCATCAGCTTTCTATTCTGGAATAGAATTGAACAGAATTGTCTAAAATTGTGAAGTCTCTTGGTGCCCTGCTGTTGGTGGCCGGTTCGGCCTGCCCGGTGGAGCCCACTGTCAAGCTCGATCCCGCGCCGGGTTCGGTCTTCGAAGTGAAGGGCAATCAGAAAAAGGCCCTGATGCGTTTCGACCTGAGCGCTATTCCGGCGGGAACCACGATCGTGAAGGCGCGGCTTGCGCTCACGCTGACGGCGGTGGTTTCCGAGCCTCCCCTCAATCCCAAGCGGTTCGCCGTGACGGTGGAAGAGGCGCGCGCCGCCAACCTGGTGGTGAAGGGCCCCGGGGAATACGCGGTGGATCTGACGAAACTGGTGCGCGGTAAGTCCGCGGTGGCCGTCAGCATCTCCGGCATGGAGGCCAATCCCGGCGCGACCATCTCCCGGACGGCGCTGGAAATCGAGTACAGCTTCACGGCGCCGCAGGCCGACGCGGGCGGCGCGGTATTTCAACTTCGCCCCGGCGCCATTCGTCTGGATGGCGGCAAGTCGGCGCTGCCGGACGGCGGCAAGGCCGGCCTGCGCTATTCCTGGACCATCGCGAGGCCCGCGTGGGGCTCGCCC